>JAFGKO010000177.1 GCA_016928525.1 Anaerolineales bacterium
GTCGGTAACAAGGTGCGCAATGATGAAGAATCAAAATTTCTGGAAGCTGAAACGCCGGGATTGCCCGTGCTGGGATTCCTGCCCGCTGATTTGAAAGTGCAGGAAGCGGACCGATTGGGTATCCCGGTCTATGACCATGTGCCATCTTTGAAACAATCCGCGCACGCAATGGCCGAAAAGCTGGCTGTCCAGGAAAATTGATTGAGAAAAGGATTTTAGAAAATGACAACGACAATTGCACTCGCCGGAAAAGGCGGTGTGGGAAAGACCACTGTCGCTGGTATGGTGATCAAATACCTGGCGCAGAACCAGACTGGCAGCATCCTGGCCATTGACGCGGACCCGTCCGCCAACCTGAACATGGTGCTCGGTTTGGACCTGGAGTGGACGGTTGGCGACATCCGCGAGGATATGCTGCACCAGGTCAAGAACTCATTAGTGCAGGGTGGCGCGGCGATGGGGAACCTGCCCGGCGGCATCAACAAACGCGACTATCTGGATTACCACGTCCGTTCCTCGTTGGCGGAGGGTTCACGCTTCGACTTGATCGCAATGGGGCGTGGAGAAGGACAGGGCTGCTATTGCGCAGTCAACCACAACTTGCGCGATGTGATCGATGGCATGAGCAAACACTACTCATATGTGGTGATCGATAATGAGGCGGGGATGGAGCATCTCAGCCGTCGCACCACACGCGATGTGCAACACCTGCTGATCGTCAGCGACCCCACCCAGCGTGGATTGGTGGCTGCGCATCGTATCGCCGATATGCGCAACGAACTCGAGATCAATATCGAGAACGCTTACTTGATCATCAACCGAGTGCCAGATGGCGAGCTACACCCCGAAATTGAGAAATTTGCCGAGAAGATCGGCATCCCTTTGCTGGGCATCATTCCAACTAATAATGAGCTTTCCGCTTTTGAATTTTCCGGCAAGCCGCTGGTGGATTTAGGGGATGAATCACCGGTCTACGGGGCGGTCGCAGGGATGATGGATGCGATCCTTTGATGACATTCGCTTAGTTGTTGGTATCTCATTAGCTGCCAATCTTGACGTGACCAGAGTATTAATCATGTCCAGGGTGATGCAAATCCTTACAGGCTTGCGTTATCGAATACCCAAGCCCGTACAACCGCTTAAAACAATGGCGGCAATCGTTATTGCAATCAACTACATCAGATGGGTGTCCATTTGGTTTCGATGGAATCCCCAAATTTTATTTGATAACTCTTTTACTGGAAGAAATTTCTTATGAAATATCTTATCGCTTTCTCTTTATCGCTGGCTCTCTTTTTAGCGGCTTGCGCACCAACTCTTAGCCCTGAAGAAACTTTAGCAGAACCTGAGATCGCCACCCAAAGCACTGAAAGTGTCATTATAGATGCCTTAGGACGCGAAGTCCATTTAGCGCAGCCTCCACAAAAAATTGTAATTACAGGCAAAGCCGTATTTATGATTGCTGATGCAGCGTACCTTTTCCCCAGCGCGATGGATAAGATTGTTGGGATGGGGAGTGCCGCGCAAGGACAGAATAATTTTATTGCTCTGATTGATCCGCTCTATGAGCAAAAAGCCACTCTCGAGCAGAATGCCAGCGCAGAGCAGGTTGCCGCGCTTCAGCCCGATTTGGTTATCTTGAAGAGTTATTTGGCAGACAGCGTCGGTGCGCCGATTGAAATATTGGGAATTCCCGTCATCTATGTGGATTTTGAGACTCCCAAACAATATACGCGCGATTTAGCTATTTTTGGCAAAGTTTTTCAAGACGAAAAGCGTGCATCGGAGCTGATCGAGTTCTACCAAGCTAAAGTTCGTCAAATTGAAGAAGCCGTGCAGGATGCCCCAAAGACACGCACGCTGATTCTGTCTTACAACGAGAAGGATGGTAACGTGGCATTTAGTGTCCCGCCTACAGATTGGATACAGACTCAAATGACACAGGTGGCAGGTGGAGAGCCGATTTGGGTAAATGCCAGTCTCGGCGATGGCTGGACACAAGTCTCGCTTGAGCAGATTGCTGTTTGGGATGTAGATCAAATCTTCGTCATATCCTATTTCGCTCCGGCGGAAGACGTGGTTGAGAGTTTGAAAGTGGATGCCAATTGGCAAGGTTTGCGTGCTGTACAAGAAGAAAATCTCTACGCTTTCCCATCCGATATGTATAGCTGGGGACAACCCGATACCCGTTGGATCCTTGGACTGATATGGCAGGCAGAGAAAATGCATCCAGAGCTTTTCCCAAATCACGATATGACGCAAGAGACCCAGACCTTCTATGAAACCTTATACGGTCTGGATGAAACCTTCTACACTGAGCATCTTTTGCCCCTTTTGCGTGCAGACTAAGCCGCTATCTGCTGTAAGGTTTTGATATGAACCGTACCCTTTTGCGTCTTACAGCCTTGCTCGTTGTCGTTTTCGTCGTTTCAGCCTTGTTCGGACGCTATCCCGCTCCAGGATTCATCTCCCTCGATACACTTGGCGAAGACGAACTTGCCCGACGCCTGCTCCTGAATCTTCGGCTGCCACGCCTGTTGACCGCGTTAGTGCTGGGCATGACCCTCTCGGCGGCAGGGATGGTCTTCCAGCTTATCTTCAGCAATCCTCTTGTCGAACCAGGCTTCTTGGGAGTTTCTCAAGGAGCCGCCTTCGGGGCAGCCTTCTCGATCATCTTTTTAGGGGGGGCTGCGCTCACGACCCAATTTAGCGCAACATTCTTCGCTTTAGCAGGGCTGGGATTTTCCTACCTGCTTGCGCGTCGCCTGCGCTACGGCGGCTGGATTTTGCGGCTGGTACTCTCTGGCGTTGCCGTTTCAGCCCTCTTTTCAGCAGGCTTGGGGCTGCTCAAATACCTCGCCGACCCCCTCAGTCAACTCCCCGAAATCACCTTTTGGCTTCTCGGCGGTTTAGCCAGCATAACTTGGACGAAATTCCTTGGTGTCTTTCCCGCCGTTCTCATTGGGCTAACAATCATCTTTTTCTACCGTTGGCGTCTTAATCTTCTCTCCCTCAGCGAAGAAACCGCCTTTTCCCTCGGTGCAGCCCTAGGACGGGAACGATTTCTACTGATCCTCGCCGCAGTCTTGCCCACCGCCGCGTTAATTGCGATTAGCGGAATGATTGGCTGGGTGGGGCTGATTATGCCGCATATCGCCCGCCGTCTTTTTCGTACAGACACTCGGTGTAGCTTACCCGCTGCAATGCTCTTGGGCGGCATATTCACTATTCTCACAGATGATTTAGCACGCACCCTGTTGGCAGGCGAAATCCCTCTTGGCATCCTCACATCCTTGTTTGGCGCGCTCATCTTCCTCTCCTTGATGATCTTTCAACCAGTCCCCCGCAAACAATGAACGAGTCCAGCCTTTCCTTTCACAGCATCTCTTTTGGCTATCACAAGCAAGAGCCAATTCTCCAAAATGTGGGCTTTTCTCTCCGCGCAGGCAAGATTACGGCGATATTGGGCCCAAACGGTGTTGGGAAAACCACGCTTCTCTCCCTTGCCTTAGGCTGGCTCACCGCGTGGACAGGTGAGATTCGTTTGGCAGATAAACCATTAAAAGGCTACTCTCACCGGGAGCGTGGACGACGCATCGCCCTTGTGCCGCAAACCGAGCATACTCCCTTTGCCTACACCCTCCTCCAATATGTCCTCTTAGGACGTGCTCCGCATCTTCCCCCACTTGGGATGCCAGATTCCAGAGATGTTCAAATTGCCATCAGTGCTTTAGAGCAAGTCGGCTTGTCAGACTTAGCGGATCGACCTGTCCCGCAGCTTTCGGCTGGTGAGCGTCAACTCATGTTGCTTGCACGGGCGATTACCCAAATTTCCCCATCTGGAGAAGAGACTGAGAGAGAGTTTTCTCCTCTTCTTCTCCTTGATGAACCTACCTCACATCTTGACTTATCGAACAAAGCCCGCATCATCCAATTTTTGCGCCGTTTACGCACGCAAGGCGTGAGTCTCTTGATGACCAACCACGAACCAGACGTGGTTCTTGCCCTGGCTGATGATGTCCTCTTGCTTGAACACGAAGCGCCTCCGCTATTTGGCGCAATGGAGCAGATATTGACAGCAGAAGCCCTCAGCCGCATCTATTCTTTACCAATTCGACTGGTAGAGATTGACGGGCGCAAGCAAGTTCTATGGACGTGAGAAATTCCCGACTCTGGCTTTTGACCGGTGCCAGCGGTGCAGGGAAGACCGCTTTTTGTCGAAGATTGGTTGAAGAAGCGTATCAAAAAAAGTGGACGGTGGCTGGGTTGTTATCCCCTGCTGTTTTTGAGAACAATCATAAAACGGGAATATTGGCTCAAGATTTGCGAACAGGTGAAAGCCGACCTCTTGCTCGAAATGCTTTTGTCCCCACCTCTCATGCGCTTCTCCGCAATATCCCCGCCCCTCCTGCATCTTTCAGCTTTGGAACTTGGATATTTCACTCTCCAACCATTGCTTGGGGCAATCAACGGCTTGCCGCAAAAACAACCTGCGATCTCTTCATCGTCGACGAGATTGGACCGATTGAATTACTGCGTGGCGAAGGTTGGATAGCCTCCCTTGATGCTCTCAGGCAACCCTTTTATCGTCTTGGTATCGTTGTTATCCGCCCCGAATTGGTTGAAACTGCCCGCCAGCTATTGCCCATTCAACGGATTGTTCAGCCTGACACAAAAATTTCTCTGTAAGTGAAGAATCCCCTCTTCCATCCGGAATGGGTGAGGAAAGCTTTCTCCATGCAGATTCAAAAAAAGGCCCTCAACGCGAGGGGCTTTCCCTAATGCTGAAATAACAATTACTTTTGCGCTCTCCAAGCCGCTCGCATCGGCAAGAACCAGACGATGATCATCATCATGCAGCTTACATCCTGCACGTCTGCGGAGGGATTGCAGTAGCGCCCGGGCGAAGCTACACCTAGTCAATAGGAGCCGATCCTGTGCCGAGTATTTACCGTATAATCGGAATCATCTCATTGCACCCCCCAACGGGTATCCCCTACGGGGGCGATGTCGTACACCGTTGTATCGCCTCTTTCCAAAAGGAGAAAGAATGAAGAAAAGTTTTGCTATTTTGCTGGCAGGCGCGCTGTTGCTGGCCGCCTGCGGGAAAGTCGAACAGGCCACACTTACAATAGCTCAAGCTACCCGGAAACCTGCCAGCTCTGCTACCCCAAAACCTACCAGTTCTCCCACGCTGGAGCCGACCGTCACGTCCACACCGGAACCCCAGAATTCCCCCACCCCGGAACCGGTCTACTCATATGATATTGAAAGCGTCAGCATTACTGCTGAGGACGGCCTTAATCTATCCGGTAATTTCTTCCATACGGAGGGTGACACAGCCGTTCTGTTTGTTCATATGGCGGGACCCAACGATCAAAAAAACTGGATCCCGTTTGCCAACGAGGTCGCACAGAGAGGCTTCTCGGCGCTTACCTTCGACTTGCGCTGTTATGGTGAATCGGACTGCCGCGGCGGAACTGAGCCGGGTTGGATCCCACTCAGCCGGGATATGCAGGCAGCCATAAATTTCTTGCGAGAAAAAGGTTTCAAGCGTATCGTTTGCGTGGGCGCCAGCATGGGTGGACGGGCCTGTATCACGGTGGCTTTTGACGAAGAACTGGCAGGGCTGATCATCGTTTCGGGCACGGCTTCGGACGACCCGGAAAAGAAGGACCTGAATAAAATGGTCAATCCAGGCATGCCCAAGCTTTTTGTTGTATCAGAGAGCGACCCTACGGTGAACAGAGTGGCTGACATGAACCGTTTGTACGAAAGTGCGCCAGACCCAAAGGTGTTCCATACCTTCCCCGGAACGGCGCACGGCACTGAATTTTTCAAAGCGCAATATGGAGGGGCACTCAGCAGGTTGATTTTCGATTTCCTGTACAATATCCGCGACACCTCTCAAGCACCGGCTCCATAGGGATCAGATTCGGGCTCTCAAAGGCATCGACATGGCATTCTCTCCTATCCTGATCGGCAAAGGCGAGTATCAATCCACCAAAGGTGAAGTTGGTGGCGAATATGTTACCCTATTGGGCGAACCCTATTACTGCATTCGCAATTACGACCGGCTGCCGCCCTTTTTCATGAGCATCGTCAGCAGCGCCGATCATTGGCTGTTCATCTCCAGTACGGGCGGGCTGACCGCTGGACGGATCAATGCCGAATCAGCTTTATTCCCCTATGGGACGGATGACAAAGTCTCCGAGAGCTACGAGCATACCGGACCGCTTTCTATTTTCCTGGTCAAGCGGGAAGGGCATATCTCGCTGTGGGAACCGTTCTCCCAACGCTACGCGGGACTATATCCGATTGAACGCAAGCTGTATAAAAACATCGGCGGCGACAAACTTATTTTCGAAGAGAGCAACCTCGAGCTGGGATTGACCTGCCGCCGGGCCTGGCGTACCAGCGACCGCTTTGGCTTCGTCCATACCACCTGGCTGTACAACCAATCCAGTGATCCTGTGACAGTCAACCTGTTGAGCGGCATCCAGAACATCCTGCCTTACGGCGTGACTACCCTCCTGTATTCTAACTTCAGCAATTTGCTCAACGCTTACAAACGCTGCGAACTGGACCTCGGAAGTGGGTTGGGCATCTTCAGCCTGAGCGCCACCTTGACTGACCAGGCCGAGCCGAGCGAATCGCTGCAGGCCACCACCGCCTGGCAGGTCGGACTGGAACGTCCGCGTCATCTGCTCTCGTCGCTTCAAGTGGATACGTTTCGGAGCGGTGCTGAAATCGTTCCCGAAACCGATATTAGAGGTTGCCGTGGCGCATATCTGGTCAATACAGAACTATCACTTGCCAGTGGCGAAACAAAAGAGTGGAGTATCCTTCTCGATGTCAACCAGGACAGTGTGGCAATTACCGCGCTGGTCAACAGGCTCAAACGCCTGCAGGCTGAGATTGCGGCTGAAATCGAAGCTGATGTTGCCAAGGGCAGTGACAAGTTACGGGCTATCATCGCCAGCGCCGATGGGCTGCAAGTCACTGGCGACCGGTTGAGTAGCGTCCACCACTATGCCAACGTGTTATTCAACACCATGCGCGGCGGCATCTTCGCGGACAACTACAAAGTCGGGAAGTCTGACCTGGTCGACTTTTTGCGTGTCCGCAATCGGACCGTCCTGGAGCGGCAGGCTGCCTTTCTGGAAAATCTGCCCGAGCAAATCACTATTATGGATTTGCTACCGCGCACCAGCCAAACCATTGCTCCCGACCTTGTGCGCCTGTGCTACGAGTACCTGCCGCTGACCTTCAGCCGTCGCCACGGCGATCCCAGTCGTCCCTGGAATAGGTTCTCGATCAACCTCAAGAACCCGGATGGCAGCCAGCGCCTGGATTACCAGGGCAACTGGCGTGATATTTTCCAGAACTGGGAGCCGCTGGCCTGTTCCTACCCGGAATTCGTCGAAAGTATGATCGCCAAATTCGTCAACGCTGGTACGCCTGATGGTTACAACCCCTACCGCGTCACCCGGGACGGGATCGAGTGGGAAGTCCCCGAGCCGGAGAACCCCTGGGCCAATATCGGTTACTGGTCCGATCACCAGATCATCTATCTCCAAAAATTGTTGGAAATCTCTGTCAGATATCACCCTGGGAAGTTGCAAGGCCTGTTGAACAGGCGCATCTTCAGTTATGCTAACGTTCCCTATCGACTGCGGGAATACCAGGCCCTGCTGGTTGATCCCTACCATACCATGGACTTCGACCGCGATGCTCACCGTCAAACTGAAGAAATCGTCGCCACGCTCGGCAGTGATGGCAAGCTGGTTCACGGCACAGACGGAGAGATCTTCCACGTAACCTTGAGCGAGAAATTGCTGGTCCTGTTGCTGGCCAAGCTGGTTAACTTTGTCCCCGAGGGCGGCATTTGGATGAACACCCAGCGTCCGGAATGGAACGATGCCAACAACGCCCTGGTTGGCAAGGGCCTGTCGGTGGTCACGCTGGGTTACCTGCGCCGCTATGTGGTCTTCTGGCTGTCCCTGCTGGACAAACTGGACGCCGAAATCCTGGAAGTCAGCCGGGAAGTCAAGACTCTGTTCGCTGACGTCTCTACCGTGCTGACCCAATACGCCCCGGGCTTAAGCGCTTCTTTCTCGGACCCAAAGCGGCGTACCGTTATGGACGCCCTGGGCCAGGCTGGCAGCGACTACCGCTGGCGTATCTATCGGGAGGGCTTCTGCGGAGAAATCGAGTCGCTGTCAGTTAGCGAATTGAAAGCGTTCCTGGCATTGGCACAGCAGTACATCGAACAAACGCTGCGGACTAACCGTCGCGACGACGGTCTGTACCATGCCTACAATATCCTGAAATTGGGCGAGGGAACCGCTTCGATCAACTACCTGTACGAGATGCTGGAGGGACAGGTCTCGATCCTATCGTCCGGGCTGTTGACCCCGACGGAAGCGCTGGCCTTGCTCCAGAATCTGCGCGAGAGCGCCCTGTTCCGCGCCGACCAGCATAGTTACATCTTATACCCCGACCGGAATCTGCCGGCCTTCCTGGTCAAGAACCGCTTGCCCCCGGAGCAGGTTCGGGGAATAGGCCTGGTAAAAGCATTGGCCGACCATAACGAGCGCAGCTTGATCGTCCGGGATGAGAATGGGGACTTTTGCTTCAACGGAACTTTCCACAACGCTCGCGACGTCCAAGGGGCGCTGAAACAGCTTGGTCAACAAGAAGCTTATGCCGACTTGGTGTCCATGGACGGAGAGAAAATCCTGGCGCTGTTCGAGTCTCTCTTTGATCACAGTTCCTTCACCGGGCGCTCGGGCACCTTCTTTGCCTACGAAGGACTGGGCAGCATCTATTGGCACATGGTCGCCAAACTGTTGTTGGCCGCGCAGGAAAATTATTTGTTGGCGGTAGAACGGGGCGCGGACGAGGCTATCGTCCGGGCGCTGGCCGAGTGTTATCACGACATCCGTCTGGGATTGGGCTTCAACAAATCCCCCGATGTATATGGCGCTTTTCCCACGGATCCCTATTCCCATACCCCGGCCGGGCAGGGCGCCAAGCAGCCCGGGATGACCGGCCAGGTCAAGGAGGAAATCCTGACCCGCCTGGTCGAGCTAGGGCTTTTCGTTCGAAACGGCCAGATCGTATTTAACCCCACGCTACTGCGCAAAGACGAATTCACCACGCAGGCGATGGTCTTCGAATACATCGACCTGGAGGGCGGAGCGCAACGCATCGACCTGCCAGCCGGGTCGCTGGCCTTCACCTTCTGTCAGGTGCCGGTCGTTTATCATGCCAGTGACGAAACCAGGATTACAGTCCATTTTTCGGACGGCAGGGTGACGGAAATCTCCGGCAACCAACTGGACTTCGAAACCAGTCTACATATCTTCCAGCGGGACAGGATGGTTGGAAAGCTGTTTGTGGAGGTTGCAATCTCTTAAGTGCTCCATTTTCCATTGTTTTCAAGTGATAAGCAAAGAGGCTACTCAACTGAGCAGCCTCTTTTGTTCCTGTTTACTTGCACATTAGCGGCTGGCTTACAACTCGATCTGCGCTTTCAACATTCCGTTCTGCGAATCGATCTCAAAGGATGAAAATCCTGCTACCCGGCACAATCTCTTCATCGCTTCGTTATCTGGCGACATCAAGGCGATGATGCGTTTGATCTTTTCGTCCCGGCCGATCTTGATGATACGGGTCAGCAATTCCTTGCCCAGGCCCTGGCCCTGGTAGCGGTCGGAGATCAGCATGGTGAAACGCGCTTCTTCATCCGTGCCGCGCAATTTGCTCAGGCGACCAACGCCCAGGATGGCTTTTTCGCCCTGCTCGTTTTGACCTTCCACAACCAGCGCGATCTCGCGGTCGTAGTCGTTGTGGGTCATACGCGCCAGGCGCTCGTGGGTGATGCGCGTGCTCAGCATCATTGGGGATAGGTAGCGCATATAAACAGTCCGGTCCGAGAGCGAGGCGTGGAAGCCGCGCATGAGCATTTCGTCTTCGGCGCTGATGGGGCGGATGACCACGTCCGTGCCGTCCTTCATCGTCCAGGGGGCGATATACTGGCTGGGATACGGGCGGATCGCCAGCCTGGGTAACGTGTTTTCATCTTTGGCTTCATGGATCAAAACGCGCGCATCCAGCGCCAGCAGGCCTTCATGCGAAGCCAGCAGCGGGTTGATATCCAGCTCTTTGATCCAGGGCTGCTCGGCCACCAGTTGGCTGAAATGCACCATCAATTGTTCCAGCGCGGCGATATCTACCGGCGGACGCCCGCGCACACCCTTGAGCGCCGCGAAGATCTTCGTGCGCTCGATCATACGCCGGGCCAGTGTGGTGTTGAGCGGGGGCAATCCCAATGAGCGGTCTTTGAAGACTTCCACCAGTTGACCGCCCATGCCGAACAGCACGACCGGTCCAAACTGCGGGTCGATGCTGGAACCGATGATCAATTCATAGGCATCTTCCAGTTTGACCATGGGCTGGACAGTGACGCCGAGGAAATCCTCCGCGCTGTGTTTTTCGGTCACTCCCTCTTTGATCGCTTCGAACGCGGACCGGACGGCCTGCTCGCCGTTCAAGTTGAGCTGCACGCCGCCCACGTCCGTTTTGTGGGTGACCGTTTCCGAATGCAGTTTGAGCACTACCGGATAGCCCAGCTCCCCGGCTTTTGTCACGGCTTCGTCGGCTGTTTTGGCAATGAGCGTGGGGACGGTCGGGATGCCGTAAGCCGCCAGCAGCGCCTTGGATTCTGCTTCCGTTAGCAGGAGAAGCCCCGAGCGGCGCGCATCCTGTATGATAGCGGAAGCAGTTTCACGGTCGGCGTGCGCACCGTTGCCATGATCCGTCAGGCTGACGGTCTCGTACAGCGCCTTTAAAATGTCCGTAAATTTCCACATATAGGCAAAAGCTTCCGCAGCCGTGTCGGGATACATGAAGGTCGGGATGCCGGCTTTGTTGAGGATGGACTCGCCTGCGGCGATGTCCTGTCCGCCCGACCAGGAGGCCAGGATGGGTTTGTCGTAGCTCCGGGCATAATCTTTGAGCGCTTCGGCGGTAGCGGTGGGGTCGGTCATCGCCTGGGGAGTCAGAACCACAAGCAAGCCGTCACTGTTCTCATCCTGGGCGGCGACTTCCAGCGCCTGGGCGTAGCGCTCCGGGGAGGCGTCACCCAGGATGTCGACCGGGTTGTTGTGACTCCACTGCGGCGGCAGGATTTCATTGAATTTCTGCATGGCCTCCGGCGAGATTTCGGCCAGCTCCCCGCCGCTGGTGATCAACGCGTCCACAGCCAGCACGCCGGGACCGCCCGCGTTGGTCAGGATGGTGAGATGCGGACCCTTGGGGCGCGGCTGCTTGGAAAGCACTTCGGCCATCGAGAAGATCTCGCCGATGGTTTTCACGCGCAACACACCACAGCGCCGGAAGGCGGTCTCCAGCACCTCGTCCGAGCCGGTCAGCGAGCCGGTGTGGGAGGCGGCCGCGCGCGCCGCGCCTTCGGTGCGTCCGGGTTTGATGACGATGATCGGTTTGGTCAGCGCCACCTCGCGCGCCGCGGACATGAACGAGCGCGCATCGCCGATGGTTTCCATGTAGATCACGATGCTCTGGGTGTGCGGGTCGTCGCCGAGATGGTAGATCAGGTCGCCCCAGCCGACATCCAGCATGGAGCCGATGGAGACGAAGGCCGAAAAGCCGACGTGCTCCTTGAACGACCAGTCGAGCACGGCGGTGCACAGCGCGCCCGACTGGCTGATGAAGGCCACATTGCCGGGCTGGGCGGCTGCGGTGGCAAAGGTGGCATTCAGACCGGTGAGCGGGTTCATCACGCCCAGGCAGTTGGGGCCGACCACGCGCATCTTGCCGCGCCGGGCATGCTCCAGGATTTCTGCCTCGAGTTTTGCGCCTTCAGGCCCAACTTCTTTGAAGCCAGCCGAGATGACGATGGCTCCTTTCACGCCTGCTTCCACGCATTCTTCGATAATGCCCGGGACGGTGGGCGCGGGCGTGACGATCACCGCCAGGTCGATCTGGTCGGGGACGGCATTGATGCCGGGATACGCTTTGATGCCCAGGATGTTCTCCCTTTTCGGGTTGACGGGAAAGACCGTCCCGCCAAAGGGGCTGCTGATCAAGTTCCATACGACGGTGCGGCCAACGCTGTCGACCTTTTCGCTAGCGCCGATCACAGCGACCGTTTTGGGCGAAAAGATGGGTTGTAAGGAACGGGGGGTATAGCGTAATACGTCATGCGCGGGGTCGAATACATTCGGTACACGCTGGTTTAATGGAGCTGTCATAGTTTTATCCTCGATAAATGGTATTGCTTTTGGTGAAGCGTTTTCTTACAAGAGTAGTCTGTTCATTATACGACGGGATGAGAACACAGATACTCATGGATGTCACTTTTTTCGGGTGCGGTTTATCTTGAATATGAGAAGAATATCACAAACTGTTATGGGAGCAATGTAGCGCCCCGCCCGACCAACGGTTCGAAGCGGGTTTACAACCCTGTAATTAACCGGCTGGTCTTACGAAATTGAAAAGCAAAAGCTCTTGCCTGTCAAGCCGAGATGAGGATAATAGCGCGCAGCACAGGGACCTGATCAATCCCCCGCAAAACACATCCAATCGAATAAGGAGGACCCCCACACCTATGGGATGACTATAGGGACAGTATAGGAACAACATGGGACGACTATGGGATCATTATAGGTTGACTATAGGTTGACTATAGGATGAACGCGATGCTGAAGACACCAAAGGGCGCGTCCCATCCCGCAGGTCAGCCGGGCAGGTCCGCCCGCCCGGTATCGCAACCAAAATCTAGGGCGGGTTTTCAACCCGCCGAATGTCGGATTTGTCGGGCTTTACTCACTCCCATATTTATGCAATAATCAAGTATGAGATAGTCTCCCTATTGAGTGCGGTTTTAGTTTTACCGCGAAGGCGCGAAGGTTTTCGCATACCGCGAGATGAGAAAATATGGGATTAGGATAGAATTTGCCCATGATCACGCCCTTTGAAACCTACATTTCCAAAATCGAAAAAGACCTGCGCGGCGGGAAAGCCACCGAGTATACCTATCGTTCTTCGCTTGAAGAATTGATGGAATCTCTGGCGCACGGCATCGATGCCTCCAGCGATCCAAAGCATATCGAATGCGGCGCGCCTGACTTTATCGTCGAAAAGGGCAAAGTGCCGCTGGGGTATGTGGAAACAAAAGATGTGGGCGAGTCGCTGGATAAGATCGAAAAGACCGACCAGATGAAACGCTATCTCAAGGCGCTGCATAATTTAGTTCTCACGGATTATCTTGAGTTTCGCTGGTATGTAAATGGGGAGAGAAAACGCGTTGTACGGGTGGCAGAAGTCGGGAAGAATGAACGGCTCGTCATCCAGCAAAATGCCGAGGCCAATATCACGCAGTTGTATAGCGATTTCTTTGCCACCGAAACGCGGTTTGCAATAAAGGATTACGAAGTGCCACGCAGTGGTATAAGAACCGCAGAGCCACGAATTGGGCGGCTCAGACGTTATCAAGGAGATACTAACTAATGGAGCAATCTACAAGTGAACAAAACGCTGATGAATTCTATGCTCAAACCTACGATGATTCCGTACCAGACTGGCCTGGTGAAATTGACTTCTACCGAGAGATGTCGGCAAGGGTAAAGTCCACCGGCGGAACCGTGCTGGAGGTTGCCTGTGGTACAGGACGAGTCGCTATCCGTTTAGCCCAAAACGGCGCCAACGTTGTTGGCCTTGACCTGTCTTCAGAAATGATTGACGTAGCCAGGCAGAAGAGCATCAGGCTCGAAAACATACGCTGGGTCGTAGGAGATATGCGGTCATTCGAACTAAAAGAAGCATTCGATCTGGCGCTTATACCCGGACACGCTTTCCAGAACCTCAACACCCCGCAGGATCAGGTGGCGTGTCTTGATTGCATCAAGAGACATTTACATCCAGGCGGAGTGCTTGTAGTACACCTCGATCATATGAACATCGAGAATATGAAATGGCTCGGCGATTTGTGCGGGGAGAAACGGGGAGTGTTCGAAGCCGCAGAGCAGTTCAAACACCCAGACACAGGGCATCAGATTTGTGCTTCGCGAGCGTGGACTTATGAACCATCCACACAAACAGCGATTGTTCAAACGACTTGGGAAGAGGTGAATGCAGATGGACAAGTTTTCAACCGCATAGAAAGGGACACCATTCGATTGCACTGTGTATTTCGCTTCGAGATGGAGCACCTGTTGGCTCGAGCGGGTTTCAAAATCGAGGCAGTCTATGGGGATTTCTTTCGCCATGAACTCCAGGATGAAAGTCCTGGCATGATATGGGTCGCGAAGCTCCCATGATTCAAGTGCCACCATCTCAAGTTACACCACAAATCAGAGAACTCTTTGACCCAAACGCACCTGCCAGTCTGAGATGTTTCGCTGTGATTGACGGCCAATCAGTAGGTCAGGTTTGGGTTGACGCGCTCCCTTCCCCCAATTTGGGCATTGTCCGTGAGGCGGCTTTTGGCTCACTCTACTTTGGCGGCGCACCAGACGCGGCAACAATCAACGATATGGTTGCCAGTCTCAAAAACCAGGGAGATGTCTTGATTGGGCTGTGGCCTGAGGATGATTTGTGGCGAATGTTACCGCCGAATCCTGATTATGTCGGTTCTGTGTTGGAGTTCAACAATCGTATCGCTGATAAATCTTTGTCAGTATTATCGGAACCTCTACCGGAAGGGTGTCAATTACGCCATCTCGACAGCGACCTGTTCAAGCACGGCTTGATGGCGAATTATTTCACCAGCGTCTTTGGGAGCGTCGAAAAGACTTTAGAGCGAGGGATTGGGCTTTGCCTGATGAGAGGCGAAGAGATATTGAGCGAGGGTTCTGCCGGACCTTCAGCGAACGGACTAATTGAGATTGGCGTAGAAACTAAGGAAGAGCACCAGCGATGCGGATATGCAAATTTGGTATGCGCTCACCTCATCAAAGAATGTGAAGATTTGGGTTTTAGCACATACTGGAACTGTGATACGCAAAATCCAGCTTCCATCGCATTGGCTCGGAAACTGGGATACCAGCCTGAGAAAAAGTACAAGCTGTTAGCCTGGCTAAGTGATCCGAAGTAGTTTTTTTCTAACAACCGCCGCCCACCGATTAATGAAACTATCAAGGTCGAAATGCAAAAATCGAAAACTTCGACCACATCCACGCCCGGCTGGACGGGTCCGTGTTGGAGGCGTATGGCTGGCCGCAATACTTATCCCGTTTTCAAAATCTCGCCTGTCTTTGCCAGAACTTCAAATGCGCGTTCGGCAATTTCAACGGTAGCAGGGCCCAGTCCGCAGGCAGGGGCGAGCAGGCTGCGCGAGGCGAATTCGTCCGGGTGGATGCTCACCCCTCGCCGCGCTGCTTTCTCGCAGACCAGCCTGATCCCATCTCGTAACTTTTTCGCCAGCGTTTGCGGAGTCTCGTCAAAAATGTGGTCGTTGTTTGGAATCAATCCCCAGCAAACCGCGCCGCCGCGGTCCAGGAATTCCCGTAATTCGAGCGGATACAAAGCCAGGTTCTCGATGAAGTCATAGGCATCCAGGTTCAGGATGTCTACCTGGGTATTAAGCAGCACACCCCAGTCAGTGTTGCCGCAGCAGTGCGTTCCTGTGAGTGCACCGACGGCGTGCAAGGACTCGTACACCTCGTCCAGCCAGGCTATGACCTGTTCCTTCCCCAGGCTGACGTACGCCGAGCCAAAGGAAGCCATGTAAGGCTCATCCACGAACAGGATAACTTGCTCGCTGACCGCACCCAATTGCTTGGCTTGCCAGCGCGCGTTGAAGGTCATGTGCTTGATCAGTACATCCGCGTAAACTTCGTTGTACAGGCAGGCGCGCCCGTTTTGGTCTGTCACCGTCAACCCAAAGCTGATGGGGCCCATGACCTGCCCTTTGGCGTATTGTGTTGGTTTGCGTTTGAGCGATTCGAGCAAAACGTAAAAGCCCTGCGCATAATCGGGATGCAGGGCAAAAGCATCCACGTTTTCATCGATGACAGCCTGGTAGAAAGTTTCGAGCGCCAGATCAAAATCGACAGTGCTGGTGTCGATGAAAGCTTTCTCCCTGGCTTCATCCACGACTGCGCCGGGCAGCGTAGGCGCATACTGGGTATAGATGTTCTCGCGGAAGTCGCGCCGCGTCAGTTGCAACCAGCAGGGAATATCCAGCGTGGCCAGCAGGTACGCGTTTAAGTCATGCGGGGCGGTATGCGGAACAGAACCGACATGAGTGGTGAGGTAGTTGAAATCAGGCACTTGATCTCCTTTTGAGACATTATATAATACCCACGGTTGAAAATTACGCATTCCTTCTCGTAAAAAAGCGCAATTTTCAACCGACCTGGGTATACAAAATATTTCGACGGCAAAATGCCTTTGTCTGATTTTATCCCCTGAAGCATGATTTCTCTAAAATTTGGAAAACTGTTTACAATTGAGCAGTTTATATGAATAATGATTCGATAGGAGCGTCGGTGATGCCTCAAACTTTTCATCGCGATCGTTTCACCTGGCTGGCGTATATTTTATTGTCTTTCTATGGTTATTTCCTCAATGTTCTGGGCCCCATTACCCCATTCCTGAAAGACGAACTCAAGTTGTCATATACGGTCAGCAGCCTGCACTTCACGGCGTTTGCGGTCGGTATTCTGCTGATTGGCCTGGGCGGCCAGACGCTGGTGCAACGCATTGGCCGTTGGCGCTCCCTCTGGCTTGGAGCCTTTGGGATCAGTGTAAGCGCCTTGATATTGCTGGCCGGGCGGTCGCCAGTGATCACCATTGGGGCTTCATTTTGTATGGGGCTGGTTGGCTCGCTTATCCTGGTGATTGTCCCTTCTTTCTTGTCTGACCAACACAAAGACCAGCGTGCGGCGGCTCTATCGGAGGCAAACGTGATTGCCTCGTTGGTAAGTACGGCTGCGCCGCTGATGGTAGGTTGGTCGGCTCATTTGCTCGGCGGCTGGCGGTTGGCCTTGGGAGCTGCCGCTTTAACCCCCATTTTGATGCGTCTGGGATTCGGCGGAGCCGCTCCTCTACAGCAGACTTCCGGTCGGGAAAATCCCACCTCTGCCAAGCCTTTGCCCCTCTTGTACTGGGTATATTGGGTTGCAATCGTCCTGGCTGTGTCCGTGGAGTTCTGTATGATCTTCTGGAGTGCAGATTACCTGGAGAACAGCCTGGGCATGCTGAAAGTTGGCGCAGCCCAGGCCGTCAGTCTTTTCCTGGCAGCCATGATCGTGGGGCGACTGGCCGGAAGTCGCCTCGTGCACCATTTTTCGACGAATCGAGTGATCAGCGCCTCTATCCTGGTGGCAGGAGCCGGATTCCTGGTGTTCTGGATGACAAATAATGTCGTTCTCGGGCTGGTGGGGCTGTTTGTCACCGGCCTGGGCGTTGCCAGCCTCTATCCTTTGATCCTCTCGCTGGCCATCGGCACAGCCAGCAATAATACTGTTCAGGCCAGCGTTCGCGCTACCCTGGCTTCGGGTACAGCTATTCTGGCTCTGCCGCTGGTGCTTGGGCGTTTGGCCGATATATTTGGAATTCGGCAGGCCTATGGAGTTGTTGCGTTTCTGTTGATCAGTGTTTTCCTGATCATCATGCTCACAGGAAGAAATGATCCGGCTGGCCAGTAGGTACAAAGCATAAAGGGAAATGGATGAATGATGAGAAAACTCTGGCCATTTACTTTCTACTTCTTATTATTTGCAGGTCTTGCATCTGTGTTGCCCTTTATCGTGCTCTATTACCAGGGACTGGGATTCTCAGGCACGCAAATTGGCTTGCTGACCGGCATAGCCCCACTCATTACTTTATTCAGCGCTCCGCTATGGAGTGGGCTTGCTGATGCGACCCGCCGGCACAGGCTCTTGATGAGCCTGGCCATCCTGTCCGGAGTGATAACGCTATTTGTATTTCCCCTGCTCTCTGCATTCATACCGGTTTTGCTGATTGCGATTCTACTCAATGCCTTTGTGGCGCCGCTTACTCCCTTTGTGGACAGCGCTACCATGTTCATGCTGGCTGGCGAAAAAGAGCTGTACAGCCGTGTTCGCCTGGGTGGGACGATCGGCTACGGACTGGCCGCGCTCATTGTCGGGGTGTTTGTCCAAAGCCACGGCTTGAAATTTGCCTTTTGGGGAAGTGCGACCTTGTTTCTCCTAGGCTTCATTGTCAGTCAGAAACTGGACTACGGCCGATTGCAAACGGATAATCCAGCCAGGGAGCGCATTCGTACCCTGCTGGTGAATCCCCGCTGGCTCCTTTTCCTGCTCCTGGCGTTTGCTGGCGGATCGGCGCTGGCCGCGTTCAACAACTACCTTTTCTCATACATGCAGGAATTGGGGGCAAACGAATCAATGATGGGGCTCGCGCTCATGGTTGGAATGCTCTCCGAGATTCCCGTGCTCTTCTTTGGGAATCGACTCATCAAGCGCCTCAAGCCATACGGGCTACTCATGTTGTCAATGGCTTTCATCGGACTCCGTTTTTTATTGCTGGCTGCATCTGGAACGCCTGGTCTGGTCCTGGCAATTCAACTTCTCAACGGTTTGACTATTCCTGCGATGTGGGTGGCGGGCGTTTCGTATGCGGACGAGAATGCTCCGCCCGGCATGAACACGACCGTGCAGGGATTGTTCAACGCCATATTTTTGGGATTTGGCATGGCCGTGGGCGGATTTGTCGGTGGTCTGCTTTTGGATAGCTTGGGAGGCCGCGGTCTTTACTTTGTTTTTGGAGTAGCTGTGCTTACGATCGTGGCTATCGTTGCGCTGGTCTACAGACGCCTGCCCGCAGAGCAGCGGACAGTGCCCACTGTTGTGATTGGTTGAGCTATAGTGTTCAAAGGGGGTTATCTGGAGCGTTTCACCTGTCCTGCGGGCGGTGCAAGGGTCTGCGTGAATCAGCGTCCTTGTTTGGCCGAAAAACAAGACTCACCCTCGAAAGATTAATTTCGGGGTGAGTCTTGTTTCGGACTTTTTTGTTATTTATGCAAATTCGGCGCAGCGACGAAGGAGAGTCCTTTCTCGGTCAACGCCCAGGCGGTTTTATTGGCCGCCTTCACTTTTTCCAGGAAGTTGCGCTGCAGGTGATCCCAATCGCCTGAGTCGATCACTTCCTGCTTGTCGCGGAAGTAGTCCAGGATATCCGAGGGGTGCGCCAGCGTGGCGTCGATCTCCGGGTCAGCGCCTTCGTGCTTGGCCGAGATGTTGGCCACGTGGTCGGCGATCTCAACTAATTCGTCCCGGCGGTTGTAGGGCTGCACCACGATGGATTTGTAGGTCTCTACAATGTGATGCTCGAAGCGTACCACGTCTTTGAAGCCGAGCGCCGCCCGGAACTGGGCGGTCAGTTCCATGGTCTCGTTGTTGACCGAGTTCGACCAGTTGAAGCCAATCAACGGGCTGGTGCCATCCTCGCGGCTGAACAGCTTGGCCGCCATCATGATCCACAGCGCGTGGTAGGGGTTGTCACTGCCGAAGTAGACCGAGATCTTGAACTCGTTGTCGATACCCAGACGATAGAGCAGGAAGCCCAACAAAATGGTCCCAGCGTTGAAGTTCAGCACCGATTTAATGCCGTAATTAGTGTAGTAGTACAGAAACTCATCCACCCACTGCAAGGCGTGCTCGTTGGGCTGGCCGATGCCGCCAAAGTAGCCAGTGATGGTCGCCGGGCCGCCCAGGTGCGGGTTCGAGCCATCCGTGCCCTTGGTGTCCAGCGTCTCGACAAACGAAGCGCCCAAGATTTGCATGGCCGCGCTGAAGGCCGGCAGGTCGCCATCCGCTTCCTGCTCCTTCATCTTGCGCACACGGATCCAGCGTGCAGGCATCAGCTTGCGTTCCGCCAGCGCCCATTCGGCTGCGGCGCGGACATAGGGGAAGTATTGCGCTGCGCTGACCTCCAGCGTAACGGTGTATTCATCTTTGAACTTGGTCGTCTTGGCCGTATCTCCCAGGACTTTCTGTCTGTAGTCTGCTATCGAGGTGAATGCTCCCCGATCGCGTTGCTCCGCTAACCATTCCAAATCTTTGACGTATTCCGGTTTCTTCTCCTGCACCTTTTTGAGCAGGTTCTCGTACTTGCGCGCTTCCGCGGCCTTGGCGTTGATCTCCTCAGGCGTGCCGTACCTGGCGACCACGTCCATGAACGCTTTCATGACCTTGCTGTTTGGATCGAGCAGCACGGCGTTGATGGCGTCTAATCGCTGGGCAGGGATTTTCAATAACTCACGAAAATTTTCACTCATGGGTTCTCCTTATGGGTTTAAACTTTCAGCGGTCAGCTTTCAGCCTTTTTAGCTGATTGCCAACCGCTGACGGCTGATTGCTAGTCCAACATCTTCACCAGTTCGTTGTATTCTTCATCTTTCATCCCGAACCAGTTCTCTTCAGCCGGGAAGCTCTTGCCGATGACTTCGTCGTGATAGGCCTTCAGGCCGTTCAAGATGACCTCGCCCGCATTGCCAAAAACCTTGGCCATCTTCGGCTTGAACTTGGGATACAGGCCGAACATGTCGTGATAGATCAGCAACTGACCGTGCGCATCCGGTCCGGAGCCAAGCGACATGATGATGCAGTTCTCGGCGCGTTCGGTGATCAGCTTGCAGATGCGGTCTGGCACCATTTCGAGCAGGATCATGAACGCCCCGGCTTTTTCGAGCGTCTTGGCGTCGTCAACGATTTTCTTGGCCAGCAGGGCATCTTTGCCCTGGACCCTGAACCCGCCCAGCGCGCTGACGGATTGCGGCGTCAGCCCGAGATGGCCGATGGACGGGATACCGGCGTCGGCAATGCCCTTGATGCGGTCGGCCATCGAAGCGCCGCCTTCCAGTTTGATGGCGTCCGTCCCGGCTTCCGCCATGAAGCGTCCGGCGTTGCGGATGGCGGTTTCCACGCTGGGTTGGTAGGTCATGTAGGGCATGTCGCCGATCACGAAAGCGGTCGGCGCGCCGCGTCGCACGGCCTGTGTGTGGCGGATCATATCGTCCATCGTGACCGGGAGGGTGGAGTCGTAGCCAAGCATGGTCATGCCCAGGCTGTCGCCCACCAGGATCATCTCGATGCCGGCCTGTTCCTGCAGGTAGGCGGTGGGATAATCGTAACAGGTCAACCAGGTGATCGGTTCGCCGTCTGCCACCTTTTTGAATAGATAGGGCAGCGTGATTTTCTTGCGGGGTTCTGACATTTCTTCCTCCAATAGGGTTATGTGCAGCACCCTTAGTATAGAGGCAAATACGCTCGCATACAATTGACGAAAATCATAATTTACGCTGAAATGGAAAGAGGTTGAATTAAGGGTTCACCGCAGATTGACACAGATGAACAATAATTTGTTGTGAACTGGTTCGTCTTTATGCTGGTTTCAGGTTTATCCAGAGTTTCCAGTGGTTGGCGCCCAATTGTTCAAGATTGGCCTGGCCGTTCATGCGGGCAGCCATGTGCTGCGCCACCAGGATTTGCACCTTCGAGGTTGCGTTCGTTATTCCTTCACCACGAAATTCCAGCCATATTTGGGTGTTGCCTCTCGTTTCGACCCCCAATTTGATTGTGTTGAGCGCGGATGCATGTTGAATCGCAATCGCAAAGAAAATGTGTAAGATTTCTTCAAGCCACCCTTGATGCCCGACCACCTTTTCAAGATTGGACAGAGAAACCTGGGGTAATTGTATATCGTGCGTCTGCTTTATTTTTTCGAAAACAGCCTGGAACACTTTCGCAAGGCTCACGGTTGTCAGGGTAATCTGGCTGAATTTTTCCTCGTCCTTTTGGGCCAGCAAGAGAAGCTCGTTCGTAATTGTTTTCAAATGTTCGGCATTCGAGATAATGCGTTCGATCAAATAGCCCGTCGATTCTTCGGAAATATCGTACTTGCTTTCCATCAACAACTTTCCGCTTCCCAAAATGATTTGCGTGGGTTCTTTAAAATCGAGTGCCACGGCGCTTGCATAAGCTTCCAACATGCGATTGCTATCCAAAAGCGCCTGCTGTGTTTTTTTGAGTTGTGTGATTTCCTGTAAGACGATCAACCTGCCGCCGATGGGGTTGTTTGCCTGATCTCGTAAGGTGGACAATCCCAAATCGTAGTATGCGGCTGTCTCGCCTTCCCCCACGGCGATTTCTGTGCGCAGTTCGGTTTCATCGGCGAAACGCTCCATCAGGTCCTTCCACGGGGCAAAGACTACGCGCGCAGGCTGCCCAACGACTTTGTCCTGGCTGAGACTGAGCACATTCAAGGCCGCCGGATTGACATCTACGATGCGATTCTGGGCATCCAATACAAAGACGGCATCGCTCAACCCATTGACGACCATATCCCGGGCAATCGGATGCAGATCGAACAAGCGATAGCGTAGCATACCAAAAACGAAGGCAATACTGGCAATCGCAAAGCTGATCGGGGTATAGTCTTTTTGCAATCCGGGGATGATATTCGATACATAAATTATGTTGGCGACGATGGGGGTAAGAGCGCCGACCGCCAACCAGGCTGATTGCTTTTGATACAAAGCGACCGAACGAATATATTTGGTTAAAATAAGGATTGCCCCCGTTAGCGTCAGGCTGTAAGAATACAGCATGTACACATAGAACCACGGTCCGCGGTCGATTTTGAAAGCCAGCATACCATCAACGGGTATGTAATGATAGCCTCTCCACAGAAACATGTGCCAGTCATTTGTCAAGGCAAAGGCGATGGTAAGCACTGGAACGATGGACAGGGCCGTGAATCGCTTCCACGCCAGCCAGCGTTCCTGGCCGGCATAGCGCAGCGCAAAAGCCAGCCAGGTTAGGGGTGTGGTGGCAATGAAAACATATGTGATTTTTGCCCACAGAAGCGTACCGCTTTCCGATGGCGCAAGGACTTCAAGGGAATTGAAGATCAGCCACCCCATGATGCTCACCGTCAGCCAGGAAAGTAAACGGGTTTCGCGCGATGGATAGGTCACTTGCGCGTAGAGGAGGACTGCAAGTGTAAGCAACGCGCTAATGGGTGCAACGATGATGAAAATCGTATATTGATTCATTGAGGTCCCCAATAACTATGAGCGGATGATCAGAAAACAACCTTATGGGAATTAAAACAGATATTATCGTTTCTGGCAATTGTTATCTTGGAATGCAAAATCTCCCGATTTTTCTCAAAGTCAAGAGACTTTGAGCTCCAAATAACTTTTTCGTAGCCCTTCCCAACCTCAACACTCGCCACCCGTTAAGGCTTATGGTATCCTATAATACCCACGGTCACAAATTGCGCGTTCCATCTCGTAAAAAAGCGCAATTTGTGACCGCCCTGGGTATAGTCCCTACGCACTGTGTCGTATTATTGGAGGCGGATTATTGACATGAATTCCATCCTGCGCCTGCGCTCATTTGTCAAACCCTACCTGTCCCAGATATTCCTCAGCCTGCTGGCCCTGGCAGCGCTGACCGGTTTCTCGCTGGTCGTGCCGCGCATCATGCAACAGGTTATCGATGATGGCATTACGCGCGGCGAGCCTGGTTACCTGCTGCGCGCGGCGCTGCTCTTGTTGGGACTGGGACTGCTCACGGCCGTGCTCAGCGGCTTCCAACGCTACATCTCGGAGTGGATCGGCAGTCAGATCGGTTACGACATCCGCAACCGCCTGTACGATCACATCCAGCACCTGTCCTTTTCCTATCACGACCACGCGCAGACCGGCCAGCTCATCTCGCGTTGTATCGAAGACGTGCGCTCGGTGCAGCAGTTCATCGGCAGCTCTATCGTTGAACTGGCTCAGTTGCTCTTCCTGTTGTTTGGCGCGCTGGGCATCATGCTGACTGCAAACTGGCGACTGACCCTGATCGCCATCCTGCCGATCTTCCCGCTGGTCTGGCTGACCTACCGATTCGGCCAGCGCGTTACAACCTTGTTCTTCCACGTAGACACTCTGCTGGGCGACCTGTCTGCGCGTTTGCAGGAGAACGTCACTGGGGTACAGGTGATACGCGCCTTTGCGCGCGAGCCGTACGAGATCCAACGCTTCGACGAGACCAACCGGGCCTACTATGATGCGCGCGTCAGGGTCATCAACACCTGGTCGCAGGTGATGCCCTCCACCGATTTCTTGGTTACGTTATGCACCATTCTCATCCTATGGTTTGGCGGCAATATGGTATTTCAAGGCTCGCTTACGGTCGGGGAACTGGTGGCGTTCAACGCGTACGTACTAATGTTGGCCGCCCCTGCCCAGCAACTGACCTGGCTGGTCAATGCGGCGGGTGAGGCTTCCGCTGGCGCGCGGCGCGTGCTGGAAGTGCTGGATACGGGGCCGGAGATCGCTTCACCAGTGGATGCAGTTCAGGTGTCCGCGCTGCGAGGCGAGGTGGAATTCCGGAACGTTTCGCTCACCTACCAGGACGAAAAATCCGCTTCGCTCTCGGACCTGAGCCTGCGCGTCCAACCTAACCAGCTCATTGCCCTGATCGGCGCCACCGGCTCGGGGAAGACCAGCCTGGTCAACCTGATCCCGCGCTTTTACGACGTGACCGCGGGCGCGGTGCTGGTGGATGGGCGGGATGTGCGCACACTGGATCTGGTGAGCCTGCGCCGCCAGATCGGGATCGTGTTACAGACCTCGCTGCTCTTCTCGGACACCATCAAAGCCAACATCGCTTATGGACGCCCGGAGGCCAGCGAGGAGGAAATTGTCGCTGTGGCAAAAGCGGCCCAGGCGCATGAGTTCATCGAGAGTTTCCCCGAAGGTTACGCGACCGTCGTCGGCGAGCGCGGTGTGACGCTTTCGGGCGGGCAGCGCCAGCGTGTAGCCATCGCGCGTGCCCTGCTGATGGACCCACGCATCCTGATCCTGGACGACTCGCTCTCCAGCGTGGACACGCAGACTGAGAAGCTCATCCAGGAGGCGCTGGACAAACTTATGGAAGGTCGCACTACTTTCGTGATCGCGCACCGCCTGAGCACCGTGCGCCGCGCGGATGTGATCCTCGTAATGGACAAAGGTCGCATTGCCCAACAGGGCACACACGAGGAATTGCTGAGGGGCGGTGGTTTGTATCGCGAAATCTCTGAGCTGCAATTGAAGGAACAATTTAACCGCGAAGAGCGCTAAGCCCGCAAAGAAAAAAGAAGAAAGAACTTTGCTCTCTCACCGCACTTGCGTGCGGTGCAAGTATTGCGAGCTTAACGGTTCGAAAAGAATCGATGACCCAAGTTATCATCACCCCACCCGCTTACGTGACCCAGTCCGAAGAGCTGTACGACAAGCCCTTCGACCCGGCTGTCGCGCGTCGCCTGGCAGCGTTTCTGGCACCGTACAAATGGCAGATGCTATTTGCAGCCTTCCTGATGCTGGTGGCGGTAGGCTCCAGCGTCGCCGGGCCGTATCTGGTCAAGGTTGCCATCGACGATGGCCTGACGGCTGGGAACCCGCTCGCCTTGCGCAATGCGGTGCTGCTTTATCTGACCCTGGCCATCATTCGCTGGGGATTCATCTACTGGCGGGTCAACATCATGGCGCATGTCGGACAGTCGGTCATCTACGATCTGCGCAAGATCCTGTTCGAGCACCTGCAACGCCTCTCGCTGAACTTCTACTCGCATTATTCGGTGGGACGGGTGATCACGCGCGTCATCAATGACGTGGAGACGCTGCGCGAGTTCGTCACCTGGGCTGTCTTGGCGGTGGCGCGCGACCTGTTTGCGTTGGTCGGCATCGTGGCAGCCATGCTGGCGCTCGATGTGCGCCTCTCTCTGATCACTTTTATCACCATCCCGTTGATGGTGGCGGCGACGGTGGCCTACCGGCGTACGGCGCGGCTAGCCTACCGGCGGGTGCGCGCGGCCATCTCATGGGTCAACTCGGTGCTGGCCGAGAA
>JAFGKO010000017.1 GCA_016928525.1 Anaerolineales bacterium
AACTACCTGCAGCGCGGCAACGTGGACGTGGGCTTCATGGGCGGCGCGCAAATTGACAAATATGGCAATATCAACGCCACTGTCATCGGTGATTATGCGCAGCCCAAAGTACGACTGCCTGGTTCTGGCGGCTCACAGGAAATTGCAGCTTGGGCCAACCGCTGCTACATTATGACTCCCCACCAGAAGCGCCGCTTCCCCGAAAAAGTGGATTTCATGACCTCGGCAGGCTTCTTGAACGGTCGAAAAGAGCGTGAAGCCACCGGGGTTCGCGGCGGTGGGATGTTGGCCGTAGTCACTGACATCGGCCTGTTGGAACCAGATGAAAACGGCGAGATGGTGCTGACTGCCCTGCATCCCGGCAAGACAATTGAACAGGCGAAAGAGAATACCGGCTGGGATTTGAAGGTTGCAAGCCAGGTGCGAACAACAGACCCGGTTACCGAAAAAGAACTGCAAATCCTGCGAAACGACTTGGATCCGAGTGGAATATATCTGAAATAATTGATGATGAATAAAGAGCATATAATCCTTACATGAACTTGAAGGTTAATTTCAAAAACCTGAGACCGGACCCGTCCAAAATGACAGGCTCCTACCAGGACAGCCTGATCCATGTTACGAAACTGGGTACGATTTTCACGGCCGTGTTTTTCCTTGCTTTTGCCCTCGTTTACTGGTTCGGCGGGTATCCTGCCCAGGCTGTATGGGTCAACCTGATTGCAACCCTGTGTTCTTTGTTCGGATACGTCCTTATCACCCGTTTCAAACGTCATAGACTTACCGCTCACCTGGTGACATTTGCAATCTACATCTCATCGGCAGGTGTGATGACGATTTCAGGAGGTATCCATTCTTCCAGTGTCATCTGGCAAGTTTTTGTGCCAGTTGCGGCCTCTATCATGGCTGGTCTATGGGCAGGTTTACGTTGGGGGGCCATCTGTTTTATCACTGTGATGACCGCCTATTTACTGGAAACAAGTGGGGTTACCCTGTTTGCTGGGTTTGAGACCACGCTATTGGACCGGTTGATCGACCTGGGTGGCGCAATTGTTGCTGCTTCGATTGCAATCTGGTATAGCGACAGCATCAAATCCCGTTCACTGACCGACCTCGAGAAGGCAAAGGCTCAACTGAATTATTTTGCTACGATTGACCCGCTGACAAACACGTTTAACCGCAGACACTTTTTGGAACTCTCTGAGCGGAAGATCAAAAGAACCCAACCATCCAACGGTCACGCATCCTTCCTGCTTTTCGACATCGATCACTTCAAGAAAATCAACGACGAACACGGACACATCATTGGCGATCAGGTTCTACACGGTATCTCACAAATCTGTATGAAGAATTTACGCACCGATGATATCCTGGGGCGTTTTGGCGGAGAAGAATTTGTCATCTTACTCCCAGAAACAAAGCTCGAGGATGCGCGAAATATTGCCGAGCGCCTCAGACTGCTCATTGCAGAGACCTCTATCGAAACCGAGATCGGCCCAATCAACACCACAATAAGCATTGGTGTGGCTATCAAGGAGAGGGCCAGCCAATTGACCATAGATCAACTGCTTTCCAGGGCAGACCGGGCGATGTACCGAGCCAAACAGGCTGGAAGAAATCGGGTCGTCATCTGGGATGAGCGCAGTCTTCAAACAACTTAATCTAACTTTCGTCGTATGTAAGGATGAAATCATATTGTTTTTGGAGGTATTCGAATGAGTCAAACTCGTGCTCCCTTACGACGCTCACGCCGCAACCGTGTGATTGCTGGTGTCTGTGGTGGATTAGGTGAATTCTTCGGAATCAGCGCTTTCTGGTTCCGCCTGGCTTTTTTCATCGCCTTTATCCCTGGCGGTGTACCGGGCTTGGTTCCATACCTGATTATGTGGATTATTGTCCCAAAAGCCAGCGAATAATGTAAAATTGAACAGATGACTGACTTACAACCCACTCCACAACGTTCCTTCTTGAAGAGCATCTTTCTCTCGCCGGATGAGCCCCGCCTGCGGGCGGGCTGGCGACTGGCAATACAAACCGTTCTATTGATTGTGCTCGGTTTTTGCTTTGGACTGCCAATCGGCCTGCTGGCCCTTATCCCCGGCCTCGAGTTGTCCGATGGGTTATTCCTGGCATTGAGCCAGGTGGTTGAGATCATCGCAGTTACCCTGTCCGTCTTTCTGGCACGGCGATTCCTCGATAAACGCTCCTTCAGCAGTCTGGGTTTGAAGCTCGACAAATGGACAGCGATCGATATTTTTACCGGGATTGCCATCACATTCTTCATGATGGGATCGATCTACCTGATCCAATGGGGAGTAGGCTGGCTGACCTTCGATGGCTTCGCCTGGGAGACAGATGACCTGTTGACCGTTCTGGGCGGGACTCTGGGCATGCTCGTCGTATTTATATTCGTCGGCTGGAACGAGGAACTGCTCTCGCGTGGCTACCATCTGCAAACACTTGCCAGCGGGTTGAGCCTGTTCTGGGGCGTAGTGATTTCATCGGCTATCTTTGGCCTATTGCACCTGGGCAACCCCAACGCCACCTGGATCAGCGCCGCAGGCATCTTCCTGGCCGGTGTGTTCCTGGCTTA
This sequence comes from Anaerolineales bacterium, assembly GCA_016928525.1. Next base: position 2,594 of record JAFGKO010000017.1, read on the forward strand.
TGGCTATCTGGCTACCAAACAACTCTGGCTCCCAATTGGATTGCACATCGGCTGGAACTTTTTCGAGGGCGTGGTCTTCGGTTTCCCGGTCAGCGGTTTGGACATCTACCGTTTGACGCGTATCACTGTCAGCGGACCGGAGTTGTGGACCGGCGGCGCTTTTGGCCCGGAAGCAGGCCTGATCGTACTGCCGGGATTATTGCTTGGCGCAGTGCTCATCTTTGTATATGCCCAATATGTAAGAAACTCAAATTCCGACTAACCCATGCCCATCCTCGCGTCGATCCCCATTCTGGTCATCCTCGTCCTCATGATCGGTTATCGCTGGGGCGCGGCTCGCGCTGGCGCGGCTGGCTACCTGGCCGCGTTTTTCGTTGCCATCACCTTCTTCGGGGCGGGCGCGGATGTCCTTGCCTTCGCTCACACCAAGGCGATCATTCTCTCGGTGGACGTTCTACTTATCATTTGGGCGGCCTTTATCCTATATCGTGTCGCAGAAGATGCGGGAGCGATCAAAACCATCGGCAGGCTCCTGCCCTCGCTAACCCGCGACCGTGGCATGCAAGCGCTGCTGATCGGCTGGGTGTTCGCCTCCTTCCTGCAGGGGGCGGGCGGATTCGGTGTACCGGTGGCGGTGACCGCGCCCTTGTTGATCGGCCTGGGCTTCACCCCGTTGAGCGCGGTCATTATTCCCTCCATTGGGCACGGCTGGGCAGTGACTTTCGGCTCGCTGGGCTCTTCGTTCAACGCGCTGCTCTCCGCTACTGGCCTTGACGCCCGTGTCCTGGCCCCAGATTCTGCGCTCTACTTGGGGCTGGCCTGCGTGCTGACCGGACCAATGATCGCGCACGCAGCAGATGGATGGAGCGGCGTGAAGCGGCTGCTCGTCCCGGCGCTAGTAATTGGCACGGTTATGGGCACGGTGCAATTCACTATCGCTGTGGGAGCCGGGCTGTGGAACCTGGGCGCATTCGCTGGCGGGCTGGCGGGACTCGCTGTCAGCATGTGGGTGGCACGTTGGAGGGGGGCAGGCAAAGGGGTGGAAAGAAGCGAGCGGAAACCGCTTTTCCTGGCGCTTTCGGCATACCTCATCCTTATTCTCTTTACAACCGTCATTCTGCTCATCCCAACAGTCAAAGATTGGCTGGGACAGGCATCCATCCAAATCCAGTTTCCTGAAACAGTTACAGCGTTGGGTTTCGTCAGTCCGGCTGGCACGAACCGTCCCATCCATATTTTTACACATGCAGGAGCGATATTGGTTTACACGTCGTTGGTATCGTTCTTTATTTATCGACGGGCGGGGTTGTATAAAGCAGGGGCGGGCAAGAATATTCTGCGTGGGACAATCAAGAGCATGATGTCTTCCAGTCTGAGCATTGTCCTGATGGTGGCCATGGCCAGCCTGATGCAGGGCAGCGGTATGACCGAAGCAATGGCGCAGGGATTGGCTGATGCAGCCGGAAAGGCCTTTCCCCTGATCGCACCCTGGATCGGTGGCATCGGCGCTTTTATGACCGGCTCAAATACCAACTCGAATGTGGTCTTTGCCGGGCTGCAAATGCGAACGGCGGAATTGCTGGCTTATAGTGTACCCGCCATCCTGGCCGGGCAAACTGCTGGGGCAGCTGTTGCATCCGTTGCCGCACCAGCCAAGGTGGTGGTGGGAGTCAGCACAGCCGGCATGGCTGGCAAGGAGGGCGATGTGTTGCGCGCCCTGGTCGGTTATACTGCCCTCTTGGTCATGTTTATCGGCTTTTTGACCGGGTTGGCAAGTCTTCTGGGGTTTTGATGTGTTATGCTTAAAGACAAATTCAACCGACAAACAATCACCTTCCTGACCATCTCGCTGGCTTCGATTCTGCTGTATCCAGCAGCACAAGCCGGGCTTAGTGCAGTCACCTGGCTCTTATTCGGGCTGGTTATATTGGCAGCAACCCTGATCTTAACGACAAAATGAGCAAACCTGCTTCCCCCGTTGACGTTCTTATCACAATGCCCTTCGGTTCCTCCCTGATAAAACCACTTCAGGAAGTATCTCCCTTGTTGCGTATCACCGTGCACCCGGCAAAAAACATCAACGAAATACCGGATGAACTCTGGGCGCGTTGCGAAGTGCTCTACACGGACCGCGTCATCCCGGACGCTGAACTGGCTCCCAATTTGAAGTGGATGCAATATCATTACGCGGGACTCGACCCAACCGTGGGCATCACGCCTGTCGACAGGCCCAACCTTATCGTCACAACTTTAAGCGGCGCGGCCACCTCGCAAATCGCCGAGCATGTGCTGACGATGTTGTTGGCATTTGGGCGGCAACTACCGGCCCTCTCGGCGCAACAGAAAAAAGCCGAATGGCCAAAAGACCGCTGGGAACGCTTCAAGCCCCGCGAATTACGCACCAGCACAGTGGGTATCGTCGGGTATGGCAGTATCGGTCGACAGATCGCACGACTGCTACGCGAGTTCGGTGCAACCGTCCTTGCCACCAAGAGCGATGCCATGCATCCCATTGACAGTGGGTACACCCCAGAGGGGATGGGTGATCCGAGCGGCGACCTCGTCCATCGACTGTATCCAGCGCAAGCGATCAAATCGATGGTCAAGGGCTGTGATTTTATCGTCGTATGCGTTCCGCTCACAGAGAACACGCGCGGTCTGATCGATAACGACGTACTGGCAGCCTGCAAACCAACCGCCTATCTGGTAGACGTTTCGCGTGGCGGTATCATAGATCATGCCGCACTGATCAAAGCACTGAACGAGCACAAGCTGGCTGGGGCGGCATTGGATGTTTTCCCCGAAGAGCCGTTACCTCCAAAAAGTCCGCTCTGGGGAATGTCCAACGTCATACTCACGCCGCACATTGCAGGCGTCAGCGCACATTATGACGAACGCGCAATTGCGTTGTTCGCCGAGAACCTTTCGCGCTATATTGCCGATTTGCCCCTCTATAATGTATTCAATCCACAGCGAGGATATTGAACCGCGCATGAATCGCCGCTTTGAAGTAATCTTCTTCGACCTGGGCGACACGCTCATGTACGACAAGGATCCCTGGGACCCCATCTTCCCGCGCGCCGATGCCGCCATGCGGGAATCGCTCGAAAGGGCCGGGTATCCCCTGGCTGAGAACGCCTACGGTGATTTTGACACAATATTTGACCTGTACTATCATCGCCGCAAGGACACCATCGAAGAGGAAACGACCGTCCAATTATTACGCGAACTGATGGAAACGCAAGGCGACTCCCCCCCGGACCCGGTCCTGTTCGCCGCTATGGAAGCCATGTACGCTATCACGCAAGAAAACTGGTACGTCGAAGAAGACGCCGCCCAAACCCTTGAAACCTTGCGAAAAATGGGATACCGGCTGGGTATGATCTCCAACGCAGCCGATGACGAAAACGTGCAGGAGCTGGTCGATAAGGGCAACCTGCGCTCCCATTTTGAATTCATCCTATCTTCTGCGGCCTGTGGAATTCGCAAACCAGACGCGCGCATCTTTCAACTCGCGCTGGATCACTTCAAGGTTCCTCCGGAGAAAACCGTTATGGTCGGCGATACACTTGAGGCAGACATCTCAGGAGCTAACCAGATAGGTATGTATAGCATCTGGGCTTCACGCCACGCCAAAACTCCCCCGGAAGGCGAACTGCCCATCCAACCGCAGGCAGTCATATCGTCGCTGAGCGAACTACCCAAATTGCTCAAAGAGCTAGAAGAAGAACTCCCCTGACCGGGGAGTTCTTGAGTCAAGCAAAATTACTCCAGACACATCTGAACCGAAGGCATCCACTCCAAATCCCCGAGAATGGTCTGGTGATCCCCACTGTTTGGCGGGTTCCATCTTGCAGGACGATGATTTTGTCATCTCACCGAATGGCAAGGATCAACAAATCACCCGGCAATAATCTCGCGCGAAAGATCCGGGCGCTCTGCGCTGGCATTTTCCAACCAATATCGAATATCCTCCAGGAGTTCCTTGGGGCCAAATAAAGTCAGGCGATCACCAAACACCAATTCGGTATTTCCGCGCGGAACCAATAACTCTTCTCCACGCCGGATGGCCAGAACCAGGCAGTCGCCCGGCAAATTCAGATATCGTAGGGGACGTTGAACCAATGACGTATTGAACATATTGATTTCAATTGTGTCGTTTTTATCCTGATAGGAGGCAAGTAAGTTAAAGGCATCTGGGGAACGCGCCATCATCGATATCAAGGTTGCCCGCTGTACCGCAGGCGTATAGGCTTGCACTTTAAGTTTATTGAATGCTGGCAATAAATCGGGGTCGACTACAAAAGCCACAATATTACGGATACCCATCTGGCGTGCAACTCGGGCTAAGGCCAAATTCTTGTTCCCATCTTCATGCAAAGCAAGCAAAGCTTCGATTTGATTGACATCCAACCCGGAAAAGATTTCGTTTTCAGAAACGCCAGGGAGGACTTTAAAACCAGCGCGGGTTACACGATCTACGTGGTCTTCTCTGGTAACAATAAATCGGACAGTATCCCCATGCGCACGAAGCTCTTGCGCAACCTTCAAGCTCGTTTCGTTGGCGCCAGCGAGCAATTTATAACGCTTTTCTTCCTGGACAGTTTGAGGCAGAATGGCTCCGAATAAGAGCGGCATGAACAACACTGTCAAAAGCGCAAACAAGATCACGGTCACATTCGCGGCTGCATCCATAAGCCCAACACGGATGCCAATCACCGCAACCGCAATCTCCAGAGACAGATGAGTATTGAGCAGCACCCCCCCGCTTAGCAACTCACGCCATGAGAAATATTTTTTCAAGGGCAGCGCTGACAAAACCTTGACCGCAATCGAAATCAGTAGCAGGACAGGCAAAAGGAGCAAACTCTCAGGCGCTTGATATAATGCTTGCAACTCCAGCGTGGCGCCTACTAAAATAAAGAACACCGGAATAAAGAAGCCAAACCCGAAGGCTTCCAAACGATGCACCAACCCTTCATCATTCGGGCTCTTAAGTAAGGAAATGATCATCCCTGCCAAGAACGCTCCTAGGATCAATTCCGCATTCACAAACTCCGCCAGCACAACAAAAGCAAGCAAAATAGCGAGCGCGCCGCGGACTTTAATTTGCACAGTCGCCCTGGAAAGCTCATCAAAGAAACGCCGCACTACAGGACGCCGAACGAACGATGGCCCGAAACGGAAAAAAATCAAAAAAGCAAAAAACAGCAAACTGATAGAGAGAATTTCTATATTAAAGCCCTGGTCAAATGTAATGATGTAGATCGTGAAAAAGATGACCGTAACAAAGTCAGCCAACGTAGCAACTACAAACACAACCTGTCCAAATGGGGAAGTAGTCAGCTTGCGTTCTTTCAAGATCGGCAACAACACGCCCAAAGAAGTGGCGCTCAAAATAAATGCTAACAGCCAAGGATCGGCATTGAGACCGAGTTCACGCACTAAATAACCGCCGGGGATGGCCAGCGCTAAGGTTGCCGCATAGACAAGCAAAGAAAGCAACAAGGTATTTGGCATTCCATCTTGTTTTTCCGACAACTCGCTCGAACGCGCAGGAAAAAGGCGGGAAAAATCGATCTCCATGCCCGCCAGGAACATCAAAAAAGCCAAGCCAACATCGCCCATGAATTCCAAGATGGGGCCTTCAGTGACCCATCCCAGGCCAGATGCGCCAACCAGGATCCCTGCTACAATCTCCCCAACAACCACAGGCAGGAGACGAAAACGGGCCAGCAAAATTGGTACCAGGAAAGCCAACCCTAATACGATCAACAGGGGCACAAATCGTGTAGGCTCTTCGGAAATCAATGGAACAAAGTGCATGTAATCTCTCCTCACAAAATCGGGCAGAGTGTAACACATCGCCAAACTTTAATACAGAAAAGTAAAGCGCGTGATAGAATTCGTCACCAACGCGCCAAGAACCATTTCAATGACATCCAACAAAGACAATCGAGCCAATCCATATCTGCCTTATCTTGCCCTGGCCAGTGGCATCCTGGCATTGAGCTTTTCTGCCATGTTTGTGCGCTGGGCAGAGGCCCCGGGACCGATCACGGGTTTCTACCGTGTCTTTCTCTCCAGCCTGTTGCTGAGTCCTTTCTTCGTCCGGGATTGCCAGGTGAAATGCAAAATCAACCGCCAAACTATCCTTTTCCCGGTGCTGGCAGGACTATTTACTTCTGGCGATTTTGCCCTGTGGAACACCTCCGTGCACTACACGACCGCAGCCAATGCGACCCTGCTGGGTAATACCGCCCCGCTCTGGGTGGCGCTCGGCGCATGGTTACTGTTTCGCGAAAGATTGAATGGACGCTTCTGGCTTGGCCTCCTGCTTGCCCTCGCCGGTGCGACCTTGATCCTGGGGACGGATTTCCTCCTGCACCCCCGCCTGGGGATCGGCGACTTGATGGCCATCGGGACAGGCATGTTCTATGGCGGGTATTTCCTGTCCACGCAACGCAGCCGCCAGCATTTCAATCCACTCACACATCTCTGGCTGATGGGCGTCAGCGCCAGCTTTGGATTGCTGGTGATCAACCTGGCGCTTGGCAACCCCATCAGCGGATACTCATCTCAATCCTGGCTGGTGTTCTTCTTGACAGCGATTGTTTCACAAATCATCGGCTATTTTTCGCTGACCTATGCCCTCGGACATTTGCCAGCCGCAGTCGTCTCGCCGACCATGATCGGCCAACCCATCATGACAGCCATCCTGGCCATCCCCTTGCTTGGAGAAATCCCAACCTTGCTGCAAATCACCGGCGGGATTATTGCCCTAGCAGGGATTTATATCGTCAACCAGGCTTATAACCAATCAAGACAAATCATGAAGTGATCCGAAAATCGCTTGTATTCAAGCAACTTATTCTATATACTTACTGAGTACCAAAGAAATTATCATAACCCAGGAGGCCAAAATGCAATTGGATGTCATTCTCGAAGTCGCCATAGGGTTGTTGTTTGCCTGGCTGGTATTGAGCGTTGCCACATTGGAAGTCCAAAACTGGATTGGACAACTTCTGGATACGCGTGCAAAGTTCCTGGAACAGGCCATATTGGATATGTTCAAGGGTGAAAAAAGCCTGGTCGATCAATTCTACGACCACCCCTTCATCAAGGAGCTTTGCAAGCTGGATAAAAACGGCAAGATCATCAAAAAGCCCGACTACATCCCGAATGAAGTGTTTGGCAAGGCTGCTATGGAAGTCTTGATGAGCGCAGGTAAAAGCGGAAAAGAGACGCCTCCAATCGAGGCCATGTCATTTGGCGCTATGGCTTCTTCCGAGGTACAAGAAGCCAAATCTGCTGTGAACCCTGAACTCGCCCGAACCATGGACCATCTCTTCCCTGGCATGGGGCAGCCCACCGACACGCTCGGTGCAATGTCTTTTGGATTGAGTGAAACTGTTTCCAACCTTAGCGAAAAAGCCAGGGAATATCAGAAAAATGTGGAAAACTGGTTCGACAAGACGATGAACCAAGCTTCCACATGGTACAAGGAGAACGCTCAAAAATGGGCGTTGGGAATCGGCATCGCACTGGCTATCTTATTCAATATTGACAGCTTTAATATCATGAACACGCTCTGGCGAGAACCGGCCATCCGTCAGGCGCTGGTGCAGCAAGCGGGTACCGTTCAACCCGGGGAGAATACGCCAACCGTCGACGAAATTCCCGACTACTTTAGTGCACTGACCCTCCCGGTCGGTTGGGTAACCGTACCAGCGAAAGAGAGCGCAGCCTGCAATTCATTTATTACTTCCGATCAGCAATTTGCGATCCGTTCCGGCAACGAATGCCGCTTGCTGGCCAACGTTCCAAAAGTAAATGATTTCTGGGGCTGGGCAACCAAGATCATCGGCTTGTTCGTTAGCGGCCTGGCTGCCCGGCAGGGCGCCCCCTTCTGGTTCGACCTGTTGCGCAAGGCGGTCAGCTTGCGCGGTTCTTCCGGATCAGAAAAGGACGAAGCAAAAGGATAAGATCAGAACGGGGCTGTCCAATTTCAGGACAGCCCAAATATCCATGTCATTGCGAACGGAGCGCAGCGGAGTGTGGCAATCTCCTCATTAAACAGGAGACTGCTTCGGCAAAGAGCGCCTCGCAGTGACATCTAAGTGACCTTACTCGCTACGCTCACCGGGGGCGATATAACGCGTCTTTTTATAAGGTTTCAACTGCTCAGCTAAATTATCCTGCAATAAATGTCCCGACTCGTGCATGAGCGTATCGTGGTTGTAGTCATTCAGCTTGACCATGCTCGCCAGGCAGGGAAAATGATGATGGAACAGCCCAGCTCGCTCCTCGGCCTCATCCACTGAAACGCCGACCAGCTTTTCGGCCACGTGCCGCGCACAACCACAGACGGCGTCCACCTGGACTTCGGCTGATGCAACGGTAGCAGTTTCTTCGTCGATGCTGAGGCGGATGTTTGGCTGTCCAAAGTAGCGCGCAAATTCACTGATGACTTCGCAGTCATAAGGCTCACGATCCTGTCGGGTGATTTTGTAGTCTTTTTCGGTCAGGGAGCAGAGCGGTTTGGGCACGGCGCAGCCGACGTCCATGCGCTCCAGCCAGCCACGCAGTTGATTTCCCAGCCCGCGCGGCAGCCAGGCTTCGCTATCCACCGCCACGACCACGCCTTTGGCGCCCGTCATCTTGGCGATCTCGGGGATCAGCTCGGCCACGGACTTGTTCTCGGCAAAGGACAGAATCAGGCCGCAGGGCGCGAAGCTCTCGGGCAGGAACTCCTCGGGGTAATCGATGATGAGCGGGAAGGCAGCCGGAGCCCGCCAGGATCGAATGCTCCAACCTTCCGGTTTGTGGGTTTGGATATTGCTGACGTGGCGAAGGCCGTATTCGCCGGAGATGATGGCAAGGATTCTCATAAGAACATTTTACGCGCAAAGCATACAGATTTCCGTGACTTAAGTCCCGCCTGATCAAATGCTTGAAAATATTGATTAACTTTTTAGCAACCGTTCAATCTGTCCCCATAGTTCGGGTTGTTCGAGTGCCTCCGCAAAGGCAATGACCCATTGTTTGATTCGCTCCACATCCAAAATCGGATACTTCTCAACAATTGTTTTGATGTCATCTATATCCTTTGGGCGATAGGCAATTGCTTTCATGATGATCAAATCTTCTGGAGTCGGCAGACGAACAGACAAATCAGCCACAGACTTCATACTTCCTCTTTCCACCATCTCTTCTTCGAAAGGAAGTATCCCAAGCGAAATATCGATGTCTGTATCGGTCAGGGAATGTTTCAAAAGCAGGATGCGGTTCTTACGCGCGAACTCTTTTGCATTTTGTATGCGTGGAACAATGCTTTCCTCATGCGCAAATTCAAGAAATCGAGGAATATCGTCTATGGAAAGCAAAAATAGCGCATCAACATCTGCCGTGAAGCGCGGTTTACCCAGTAACCCAACCGCTATGCCTCCGATGATTACGCCGCGATTCTCGTATTTTTGAAGCAATCGTTGTAAAGACTCAATTGTTTCTCGAAACGGCTCAAGGCTTTTATCCAGCTTCATACTGCGCCTTTATTTTCGCCCAACGCAGGAATACTTCCATCTCTCCATCATCGTTATCACGGCTCATTCCCGTTTCTATCGCAAAGCGGGCAATGGCATTCAATTTCCTCCAGTGCTCCTCCAAAGTCATGGCGCGCAGTTCCTGCCGTTCGATCTCCTCGACAGCTTTCCAGCGTTCCTTGTAAAAGCGAATATCGCCGACTTCCATACCGTTGATTATAGCATGAGGAAAACCTGGCAAAACCTGACATGTCTCAGGCGCGCGCTTCCTAACCAGCACGCTCGCGTGGACGGGAACCCGGATTAATCAAGGGTTTGTGAAGACATGTCAGGTTTAGAGCTCCCATATGGCGAAGGCCATATTCGCCAGAGATGATGGCAAGAATGCGCATAAAATTATTGTACTATATTGGTGGGATAAGTCCGTAACTTAAGTCACTGCATTTGGGGATGCTCACGGAGGGGCGGTAACCATCCCCACACCCTAACAACGAGGGCAATTTACCCTTCGATAGACTTAAGGCATCGCCTCCGTGTTCCTTTGTGATCTTCGTAATTAGTTCAGAGATTATTTCTAATTGCTATTAAGGGATCCATCCGATGATTTCACCCATCTTCCATTGTAAATTCCCGCTCTCCAACTTAAAAATCGATGTTGCCGAGCCTGTTGCCACGTCAGCAACAAATACCTCAAATACTTGATCTAAATCAGAAGTTACTACATCCGCTACACAAGCAATCCTACCGCTTCCAGGTTCCCCAATCCATTGCCATGTCTTGTGGTAGCCATTATCCCATCCTCCACCACGTACGAATCCATAGCCACAATCTTCGGGCAATTTCCACTCACGGAATTCCAAGTCTGCCAGGTTGACAATGGAATAGTCAGGATATAGCACACCAGAGCCGCTATCGAGAGACATCGCATACAGAAGGCGGTTGTCGGGTAAGAACTCAAAGAAGGCAACCTGCAATAAGTCGAGTTGAACGAGTAGCTGAGAATCCAGTTCCTTAAAATTGCTGAAGTTATGAACTAGGTAAATAGAGTTATCCTTTTTGTCTGTATAGACTATGGAAAGACCATCCGATGAGACCGCTTCAACAAATAACCATTGTTTTGTATCTTCGAATTTGGGCTTATCGCCAATCGTAACAATTGTTGTTGTATTTATTGCTACCTCATCATACGTAGGAGAGGTTACTTTTGAGGGCATTGAACCAACATAACGGTAAATTACAAAATGGTCAGCCCCCAGCCAAAGGCTGCAGCCGGTGTCACCGTGAACAAAAGTCTTTGTTCCACCTGAGAATGAATAATTTGCGGATGGTGCTGTAAAGAGCAACCAGGATTTTCCCAGAGAGATGTTATAAAGGTAGATTTTTCCTGTGCTGGTTGTGTAACAAATGCCTGTACTGTCTGGCGAAACTGATACCGAGGTCATATCCCCCAAGTCCTCAGGAAGCTCAAACGTAGTCTCTTCGCCTGACAACACATTGAGCACTATTACTTCGCTGGCTTCGCGCTGATATACGAATAGGTGACTGCCATCAGGAGACAGCATGGCTCTTCCCGCGCCTTCTATTACGGGTGCGCTCGTTGTTGTCCACGTATTGGCGTCGTAGGTCAGTTCATAGACATCCCCATCATAGGTTCTTCTTATTCTCAGAAGCAGTGCCCCTTTGAAGTGAGGCAATGGTGTTGATGTCGGCGAAGGAAATGGAGTGGGAGTGGGCGTCTCTGTTGGAGGTTGAAAAAATGGCACTGGTGCAATTGTACAGGCAGAAATTGCTACTATGCAGAAGATGACAATAATAAGATGTGCAGATATCAGTTTCATCGATTGGCCCTCCAGTCATGGTTGATCGTCTGTCATCATCTTATAACAGGTGGATGGAATATTCAAGTGGGCAAATCACATCCCGCAGTATAATCGCCCCATGCCCGACCTCTTCGACCACGCCATGCAGGCACGCCTGCAAACCGAGGCGCCACAGGTGGCGCGCATACCTCCGCGCGTGTTGGATGAACTCATCGGCCAGGATGAACAATTTTATTCAATTGTTTAATATTCGCCGAGAAAAACAATTGGCTTTATTACGCATCCGTCACATGCGGATCGCGGAACATTTCATCCAAAAGTTTAAAGAAAACATCAACGACTTTCGAGTCAAAATGTACTCCGGAGAGGCTGCGAATATGATCCAGCACCTCTTTCTCCGGCCAGCCACCCCGGTAGGGACGGTCCGAACGCAGCGCATCCCACACATCGACAACCGCAAATATGCGCGCTGGCAAGGGGATTTCTTCGCCCTTCAACTCGCGTGGGTAGCCGGTTCCATCCCACTTTTCATGGTGGCAGTAGGGAATGTCCAAAGCGGGAAGCAGGTAAGTGATCGGGGATAGCATCTCATAAGCATATAGGGGATGTCTTTTCATGATATCCCAATCTTGAGGGGTAAGCGCATCGAGCTTGTTCAAGATCGAATCTGGGACGCCCATTTTTCCGATATCATGCAGCAACGCGCCCCGACGGATATGAACGATTTCGGATTCACTGATCCCCATTTCGCGCGCCAGCCTGACGGTCATCTCTGTAACGCGCAAGGTATGAGTTTCCGTTTCACGGTCTCGCAGGTCAAGGGCGCGCACCCAACCCTCGATGGTATGATCATAGGCTTCACGCAACTCCAGGTAAGCGGACTCCAACGCTTGCTTGGCAGATTTCCGCTCATCCAGGGCCAGGCGCTGAAGTTCATCGTAGGCGCGAGAAAGCGCGTCTTGCATCAAACGGGTTTCGTTGCGGCTCTGGACCAACGCTTGACTCAATTGGCCACACTGGGTTGCATTTTCCACCAGGAGAAGCAACCCAACATCCGATTGGTCTTCATCCAATGGCGAAACGTAAAAGGTCAAATAACGAATAGATCCGTCCGGGAGGTCACGGCCTACCCGGTCCAATTGAAACGAAGGCATAGCACCTTGCAAGATAGAATGCAATACAGGTTCGGCACCTTTGAATTCATCCAGTACATCTGTCAAAGGAACACCTTCTATTGACAATTCGCGGTCAACCAAAACTGACCGGAAATTCGAAGAAGCCTGCACAACCGTAAGATCGGGCGCCACCTGAGCGTAGGCGAGTTGATATATCCGGCCGAAAGCCTGGGCAGCCCGCGCAGCCAACCGAGGAGTCGCCAGGTTTGTCGTAATCACTGTCATGCCTTCTCCTCGATCAAATCAGCCAGGTGTAAAAAGGCGGTTTCTACATTCTCTCCAGTCTTTGCACTGGTCAAATAGAAGGATCGGCCGCCCAACTCTTTAGAGATCGACCATAACTGCTCGTCAGAAATGGCGCGCTCATTGACCAGGTCCACTTTATTGGCAAGAAATATCAGAGAGATCTGGGGATTGAGCGACCGCATCTGTCGCACATAACTCTCGAAGACATCCATTGTGTAACTGCGGGTCAGGTCACAAACCATCAATGCCCCAGCCGCTCCATGCAGGTAAGACATCCTGACCTTCGTATCAAGATCCTCTCCCCCGGTCATATCCCAAACCAAGAGATTAAGCTGGCCGTATGAGCGCGAAATTACCTTGCGTGATATTTTTACCCCGATTGTGCCCAGATACCTATCGTCAAAGCGACCCTCCACAAAGCGACGTACCAGACTCGTTTTCCCTACCGCAAAGTCTCCCAGCAAACAGATTTTCTTTTGGATAAGTGTTGTCATCAGTGCTCCATTGTATTCAGGGGATTTGAGTAGGCGTGATTTGATCTGCCAGTACGGGTTCAAATAGCGTGATCCACTCTGAGGGAACCCAGCCGCGCTGCAAACTACCTTCAGCCTGCCACTCCACCTCCATCCAACTACCATACACAGACAGTACCTCGACGGGGGTATTCCGGTTCAGTACTGTAAAACGCGAATCGCCACTATAGTCCGGTTCAGGTCTCACCCAGACATTTCCCGCTGCAACGCCCATAACTGGAGTCGATGCATAGCTAGGGGTAAAAGTTGCGGTGGGTGTGGATGTGTCGGTTGCAGTAAACACAGGTATCGCAGTAAATGTAGCGATTTCCGTCAAAGTAGCGGTAAAGGTCGGCATAGCACTGGCCGTTGGCGTCGCAACGGGCATGTCTGCGGGAAAAGCCAATGGGAATAACGCAATCGTAAATTGAAGATAAAAACAGGCCAATCCAACCAAGATGATCCCCATCAAACCACCGATGGCCAAAGCCAACTTTGCCCCACGGCTCAAAGGTTTGGCGACTTCTTCAACACCGGCATATTCATCTGCTAATATCGCAAGCTCGGGTCTCAAATTGGGTATAGTAGTAGAATCCCCATTGTAGCGTTCGAAGACGACCCCGTGGCTGACATGCAGTTCCGAAACCAGGGTATGCATCCTGGCACGGAAGCCTTCTGGCTCCACTCCTGTGATAACCACTGCGAGATACGCAGTGCGTCCACTTTGGATGATGATCCGTTGGTCGCCATACTGCACTTCATCCAACTCATTCTCTGCCTCACCCTGTCCAAAAGAGTCATGCACAAAATCACGGGTCGCAGTAAGCATCGCACTGATGAGATCGGTGTCAGTCGCTTCATCCTTGCTCGGGTGGTAATGTGCAAGTAGCAAACCAGATCCATGCTGGATCAGGAAAATTTCCCGGATGGCAAAAGGCAGGGCATCTCGCAGGGTGAGTTGAGAGGCGGGAATGCCGCGCAGACGCGCGAAGACAATTCGCAGAAACCCCTGTGGGCCTATCGAACGCCTCAACTGGGCATCGATATTACGCTGTAACTCTTTGGCAAACTCGCCGATCGCCCGCTGTACTGTCTCACCGATAATAGGGAAAAGCGCCTCGATCATGTCTTTTCGTGAGTTACGAATCTGCACGCGAATTGCCTCCCCCATCACCGGGCCAAGCGCTTCGGCCATTTCATCACGCGAATCGCGGATTGCGCCCCCAATCATGTTGCCCAATTCGGGCGCAACGCGCGGGATGAGTTCATCCGAGTCCTTTTGAATTTTCCTGCGAAGCTGTTCCAGCTCAACCAGGATGTCTTCCAATTGCTGTTGTAAGGATACACTATCGGCATTGGTCTGGCGCTGTAGAACATCGATCTGGCGCTCAAGCGTGTCAAGGCCTTCCTGTACATCTGCCAGCAAGATAGCGCGGATGGAATCGAGCGGGTTGATATCCTCCCCTGTTTGGCCCGTGTTTATTGTCTTCTTTGGGGCTTTTTCCATATGGAAATCCCACAATTACGTATAAACATGTTTAGGATGGCTCAGAATCATTTTTCAGGCGAATTCCCAGTTCTTCTAACATCTGCCCCAACTCCTGGCGCGATGCCTTTTTGCTTTCCAAAGAAGTGATTAAGTTCAGGAATTCCTCTCTCAAATTATCATCGCGCTCGCGAGACTCGGATTGCAGGATGCGTGTACGCTCCTCCAATTCCTCCAACTCTTTTTGAACAGAGTGAAGCTGGCTCTGAAAATCAGCAGCAAGCTTCTTGTATTTTGCAGAAGAAGAGAGAGAGAGGGATTCAAATTTCTCGTCAATCTCGACTTCCAGGTCATTCAAACGAGTCTCGATAGTACGCGCCTGGGAACCGAATAAAATATCACGGAGACGTTCAAGCTCGTTGACCGATGATTCGGAAAGAGAATTCGCGGGCCCATCTTTTTCAACAGATTTGGTCTCACCGGTGGGGGAAGAATTTACAAGTTTTTTTTTCACGATCTCCTCACTTCGAAAAAAACGGGGGTTATATTCTCCCAATAATCGATTTTATCATTGTGATTATAACCTTGGAATTATTTCGTCACACATTACAAAATCGTTTGCAAAAAGAAATACCGCACGATGACCGCCACAGAATCTTTTCGTGGGATGATTCTAAAATCCCAGCCTGACGCCCTCTGCTACGCTACCGGATGCTTCACGAGCCCAAGTGGGGAGATAGACCTCCCACATAACAAACTTTCCTCTCCTTATTACTGCCAGAACATCACTATGTGTTCGAGAAAACATTTGGAAGTCTTTGTAAAAACATCCGTATACTTTATCGAAACCACCATGGTGATTTCATCGATTCACCATGGTGATTTAACAGACTCACCATGGTGACTTGAAGAACAGATCAAGACCTGTTCATAACTTTATACTGACTCGTTTACTGGAATCTGCAAGGATTATCTCCGTTAATTTATTGACGTTCATAAAAGTTGGTCAAGTGTCTACCATATTCTTGTTATGTCATGTTGAGCGTAGCGAAGCATCTCTGTGGCTTCGAGCGAGACTCTTCGGTCGCAAAAATCGCTCCCTCAGAGTGACATGACTTAACGAATACTTATGAACATCAATAGTATATTCTACCGAGGAAAGATAAAGCTATGAGAGAAACTGGGGGTGAGGTCCCATCCCAAACCACATCTTCGCCAGGTTCAATGACCTACAGAGTACTGTGTAAATATCTGAATCGAAAGCCTGTTAATTTTGAGCCATATGGAACAAGTGAGTTGGAAATTTATGCAAGAAGCAGTATGTTTAAAACCAATCCTTTGATTCTCACCCCATACGCACAAAGCTTAAGAAAGACTCATGAAAAACGTTGTGCGTTCGTCTGCATGCCGTAGGAGTTGCGTCCAGCAGAATGTGCAGGCGCGTGATACAGTTGCATTCGTAAGGTGATTTCTCTTCTCCTCCTTTGAACTTGAAAGAGCCGGGGCTGGAGCCCCGGCTCTTTCAAGTTAATTGTTGGTTGATCTTTCGCACCGGCATAGAGCGCAAAGCCTATTCTGAAATTAGCTCCCGAATTTTCTCTAGAACTCCCCGTAAATTCCCGATAATATCCTTGTTCTTAAATCGAAAAACACGCAACCCCATTTCGCCCAAAGCCTTGTCTCGTTCAGCGTCACTTTTTTTCTGTTCATCCTCTTTGTGAACGCTGCCATCCACTTCGATAACCAATGCTGCTATATGACAATAGAAATCGACAATGAAACCCGCGATGACTTGTTGCCGCCTGAAGTGAACTCCCAACTTATTCCCGCGCAACTCCTGCCATAGAATCTTCTCGGCAGGAGTCATTTCACGCCGCAACTCGCGGGCACGATTTAGCTTTTCTTTTGTGACACGTTGGCCGGGGATGATGTTTTTGACTGGCATGTGATGATTCTAACTCAAAACCCCACCCCCGCCTCCCCCAGGGGGGAGGAGCTATATGCTCATCAAACAATACATTGACCAGGGAAACCAACACGCCATCAGCAAGAAAAGAAGTCAACCCTATGCCCTCTCCATTTGGAGAGGGGCAAACCGACACGCCGATCAATCACTACTATCTGGGTGAGGTCCAAACTAACCCCTCTCCCGTCTCCCCCAAGGGGGAGAAGCTAAAACCGTCCTCCAACAAAGCCTTTCCCTGGAAAACCGTCACAGCCATCACTCAACAGGCCCCCTTCCCACATCGTCCCCGTAGGGGATTTGGGAAGCGCCGCGCTGAGCTTGCCCGCCCCGGCTCCGCCGGTCGGGCCGGGGTCGAAGCGGGCGGGGGGATAGGTCCCTCCCAAACCCCGTTTGGATAAAACCTGCTGCTAACAAAATTCAGATACGTTATTCAAAACATAATCAATGTCTTGTTGCAGTTGTTGGACACGCTTTTCATCTAACTTTGTAGACATTGAAACCCTACTCCCAATGTCTTTGAACGAGTGACCACTATGTATCCATTCATTATCAATCCCAATAAAACGATCATGAAACATATCTGTTTTATAAACCTTTATCTTATAGCCATCTCTTCTTAATTTGTTGACTTGCACTCCAAAATCAGCGGGTTTTATACGTTTGGAAATAATAAGTATCGGTATTTCTTTTTTGAGAGTCAAAATAATTTTCAGAAATTCTTCATTGACATATGAATCAATAATAACAATGCTAGATACAGCAGATTGAAGTAATTCTTTGAAGAGCAAGTACGGCTTCGTGTATTGGCCTTTTTGAAAATACTGATTTTCAAAGGTTTCCTTTGTCGATTTTCTATCTTGTCTCTGCTGAGCCTTCTTCATTTCTTCAGTTATTTCATACCGTCTTAGTTTTAGTATGCCATGACTTCTTTTTGGCAATCGCCCAAGTGCTTCATCAAGACATGAAATTGCCTCGTTATATCTTCTCTGAAACAATAACAGTTTTGCGTAATCTAGATATAGAATTTTTAGCCCCTCCCCTACGGGGGTGTTTTGTATTCCATACTTAAGAGCCTTTTCCGCTTCTTGCTTATTTCCTAAGTTTCTAGCCAACTTGCCATACTCAAGAATCAACGCATCCCCCTTATGCTTCAGGGAGACATGTTTTATGCCGCGCTTGAGTACAGCAATTGCACCATAATAATCCTTTCGGCTTTTCAATAAGTCACAATATTCCCAATATAGCGAATACAAATTGAATTTCGATGGTATTTTTTGTATCCCTTCTTCCAAAACTTCAACTGCTTTTTGAAATTCTTGTTTTTTGCGCAGCAATTTGCTGTATTCTACATATACCCTGACCAAATTCTGCAGTGGGAGTCTTGCCATTGCTTCTTGGGCAATCTTTTCTGCTCGTTCGAACCTTTTTCGTTCAACCAAATATTTAATGTATTTCAAGTAAACATCGTCCAAACCATTTGCTACAGGAACCACTTTCAAACCTGCATCAAAGGAATTCTCTGCTTGTTCGAATTTTCT
Organism: Anaerolineales bacterium; assembly: GCA_016928525.1. Next base: position 20,879 of record JAFGKO010000017.1, read on the forward strand.
TTGATACGCCAAAGCTTGCCCGTACATTATATAAACTTGTGAGAGTGCAATTTTTTTACAGTGGTCAATCCTTTTTCGAGTACCCTCTCAGCCTCTTTATTTCTCCTTGCCTCAAGAAGAATTTTTGCATAAGGAACATATAATAACCCGCTCGACTTACATGATTTAAGTTCTATTGCATGTTCAAATACTTTTTGCGCCTGTTCATACTTGCCCAACCTTGCTAGGAAACATAAGTAATCCCTCTGGCGCTCCGGGTTATCTGGAGTTAAACGAACAGATTCAGCATAATGCTTTTCAATTTCCTTTGGATTGCCGTTGAAATGCCCTTCAAGTAAACGTGCATAGAATTGATGAAGTTCACTGTCATCCCCTTTCAATTTTAGGGCAGCTTCATACAACCTTTTTGCAAGCCGCCCCTCGCCAAACTTGACCATATTTCGTAAAGCAGTTTTGTTATTGGCAATAAAATTTCCGATGAATCTTTGCCCATGTTCGTGATTTGCTTTGTTGCAATGATAAATCGCCTCAAGCACATCAAGGATCGTCTCGATACTTTCAAGGTTACGAGAACGCTTGATCTTTGCAATATAAAATTCCCCAATAGATTCATGGATACTATTAAACATTGACAAATCTTCTTTGAGGAGTTTGTAGGCATATTCCCGAACAATAGGATGTAAAAAATATCGTTGGTTGCTCGTGTCCGTTTCGATGAAGAAGACGGCTTTGAGTTCAGTGAAATCCGCCTTGATCTGTAAAGACTTGACATCGGACATAGTAAAAGGTTTTCTAAAGGCAGAGGATACCTTGAGCAAGCGTTGAGCATCATTTGTAAGTTTAGCGTACAGCAAATTGATTAAGAACCTATCTCTAAACTTCGCATTTTCGCCAGCAGATGATGGCACAGGCAAAGAAAAGCAAGGACAAATAATTAGAGGCCTT
>JAFGKO010000178.1 GCA_016928525.1 Anaerolineales bacterium
ATCAAGACGATGTCTGGCCGGGTTCCCGTAAAAAGGGCTTCCCCGTCACCGGGCTTCCTCTCGATCACATCCATCTCCGGCAGGGAACGCAAAACATCCGCAATCCCCTCCAGGAAGAGCGTGTCGCCATAGATCACAACGGTGTGGTGCGCAGCAGACATGCGCACATCATACACGAATGATTGAATTAAAAAGTACAGTCCAAGTACAGTCTTTTCAAACGCTACCGAATCCCCCGGCGTTTGGCATATTCCTCGGCTGCGCGCCGCCCCTTCAATTGCAGGCGCGCCAGGATTTCGCCCATGTGATACTTCACTGTGCGCTCGGTCACGAAGAGGCGTTCGGCGATCTCCTGGTACATCAAGCCGTTCGCCACCAGCCGCAGGATTTCCATTTGCCGGTCGGTCAAAACATCGTGCTCAACAGCCTGCTCTGGCGCTGCATTTGGCTCACGCGCGGCCTCCGTGAAGGGGAACTCTGCCAGGATCCTCTGTGCCATCTCCGCTGAAAACTCCGTTTCGCCATGCACGATGCCCCCTAATGTGGCGAAGAATTTGCCCGCGCTCATCCCTTTGAGCAGGTACCCCACCGCACCGCTGCGCAATGCTTCGAAGAGATCTGCCTCGCTGGCGGAGGTGGTCAACATGACGATCTTCGCCTCGGGCATCTCAGCCGTGATGCGGCGCGTCGCCTCCAGCCCGTTCAGGCGCGGCATATTGACATCCATCAGGATCAGATCGGGCTTCAAGGCACGCACCACCTCCTGCGCCTCGAGGCCATCCTTTGCCAGGCCGACCACCTGCGCGCCGCGCGCCGTGAGCATATTGCGCAGCCCATCCGTAAACAGGGGATGGTCATCCACGATCACGACGCTCAGTTGGGATAACGCGCCCAGCGCAAGGCCGCGCGGCAGGCGGACGATCACGCGCGTGCCTTTGCCTGCCTCCGTTTCGATGGAGAGCGTGCCGCCCATTTCATCCACGCGTTCACGCATGATGCGTAATCCAAAATGCGCGCGCACCCGGCGTTCTGGACCCGTGTATGAAACCGGCATGCCCACGCCTTGATCTTCGATCACCGCCTGGACGGTTTGATCGTCCGCTTCAAGCAAGACGGCAGCCTGATTCTGCCCTGAATAACGGCGCGCGTTGCTCAGGGCTTCGCGGATGATGTAGGTCAGATGGGTTTCCACCTGAGCGCTTGCCAGCGGGTCGGGCAGCCGGTTGGGGGAGGCGAGCGTCACATCGAAAAGATATGCCTGGCGCAAATGCTGGCAGTAGCGTTCCAGCGCGGGGAAAAAACCTTCGGTCGCGGCGAGCGTTTCGCTTTTTAAATTTTGGATATACCCGCGCAGGTCGCCGTGCGCCTCGCGCGCGACCTCCGCGAGGCGCGCAAGTATTTGAGACACACTCTCCCGGTCGCCCTGGTTGATCAATTCCCGCGTTGCTTCTGCCTGCATGTTGATGTAGCCCAGCGTCTGGCCGATGCCGTCATGCAGTTCGCGCGCCAGCCGCTCCCGCTCCTCGAACGCGGCGACGGTGCGCTGCTGTTGGAGGAGTTGATCTTGGGCAGCCTCGCGCTGGAGCATTTCAACACGCAGGCTGGCGTTGGCATCATCCAGTTCCCGGGTGCGGTCAGCAACGCGCGTTTCCAGGTTGTGCACCAGATCGTCGATTGTATCGCTCATCGTGTTGAAGGCCCCCGTCAGAAAACCGATTTCATCTTCTGTTTGAACAGGGACGGTAATATCCATCTCGCCTGCTTCCATACGCTGCACCCCGGCGGCCAGTGCTTCGATTGGCCGGGTGATCGAGGCACGCAGTACCAGCGGAACGATCAACAAGAGCAAAAGACTGCCGCCAATTATGACCCAGGCGACCGGCAGCATGAAGGTGTGCAAGTAGCTGCGAAAGGCTAATTGGTAATTTTCCAGCAGGGGGGTTGCACCCGCGCGAGAGATGGCAACCAAATCGGCGCCATCCTCCATGCCGGCGGGCGGCTCATGCAGCGGCTCGCCGCGCCCGGCCACCACGCCGCGCAGCCCGGGAGTGGAATCCGCACTGAAGAGAATGGGCTGAGGCAAACCGTTGTTGGTGAACTCAAAGCTGCCATCCGCGTACAGGATGGACTGGAAGGTGTAGCGCGTCTCCGGTCCATCAGCCAGCATACGGTTCCAGGTGATGATCAATTGCTCGGGTTCCCGGCGGATATACAGCCCGCTGTCTTCATCGGCAGGGTTGGGGGTCAGACTGATCTTCAAGGGGAAGAGGGTTGGGACGCGGGCAATGGCGGCTTGCAGATTGAGCGGACGGAAAGGTTCGCCGATGCTGATAGCGCCCGAATGGGTGATATAGACTTCAGTGTAGGTTTCCCCGTAGAAGGGGAAAGTGAACGCCACCTGTTGGTTGCCATTCTCATCCAGGGTTTGCGCGCCAACCTTCTCACCCAGGGCGCGCTCAAAGTGGAAATCCACTTCGCTCACATCGTATCCTCCTGTGGCGTTGGGCGTGAAGCGCAGGGTCTGGTAGTCCAGCAGGTTGGGATGGAAGGCCGCAATATGAGATGGGGCAATCAGCCAGCCTATCATGCCGATCAACGCCAGAAAGAGGGTCAAAATGAGGATGGACAGCCTGGCGGTAACATTCACACTGCCAGGGATGAAGTTAACGTAGTTGTTGACAAACAACCATAACATAACCAGTATGCCGATGGACATAGCGGCGTTAAAATACTCAAACGGAAGACCGAAATTGAGTAAAACACTGATGATCCCGACCACAACCGGGACGGCAAATATCAACACAAAGTTGCGCGCCCCGCGGGCATCTTTGCCTGCGGGCTTCCACAGTTTGCGCCACCAGGCGATCGGGCGCGGGTCTGCCGCCAGCGTTTGGCGCAGGAAGGCAAACGGCACAAAGAGCACGACAACCGGCAGACTATACGCGTCGAGCGGAAAGCGATTGAAAGCATTTCCGTCGCGCAAAATGGAAACGTAACGGTAAACCATGAAACCCGCTTCCCACAAAAGGAAAACCAGACTGAGCGTCAGAAGGATGCGCATTTCCCATTTGCGTTGCGGGTAACGTTCCGGGAATTGGTAGGCAAACCATATCATCACGGTCAGCGCCAACGCCAGAACGGTGTTTTCGGCATAGGCAGGCAGCACACGGGGAAACGGCAACAAGGCAGCATCCAGAATCATCAAGCCGGTTAATGCCGTCATCGGCACAAAGAAGGCGGTCAGCAAGAATAACGAGCGGGTGCGCCGACTCCGCAGGCGGTTGATGAGGAACACCGTAATCGCCAGCGACAGGATGAATTGGGTCAGGTAACTGACCGAGGCGGGGGTAAGGAAAAGTTGGAACATGGTGCAAAATATTATCACGAATCAAATCAGGATGGGAAACGAGTTTTGTTATAACAATGCGGGTTTATCTCCCCATGGCAATACGACTAAGATTAAAAAATTCGGGCGACGCCCCACGTATGAAGGTACGGGGTATCGCCCCCGATCTGTTCTCGCAACACGGAATACAATAATCCGTGATCGTTCCAAAGTTGGTAAAGTCTCGCGGTGGTGGATTATTTCTCCCACTTCAGGGTGAAAATGGAGTGGTTTATGCAAGCAGGCACCAAAGAAAGCACAAATTTTGGCAGACGCGACCCACTTTGGGATGAAGCGAACGAAGTTTACCAATTTTGGAACAGTCACCTCTTGTCTTATTCGCTCATATTATCTATAATCATAGAATGACCCTGAAAGATGATCTGAAGGCTTACCAGGCCCGCTGGGCTGAAGTAGAGACTGTCGTGAAAGAAGAACGACGGACAGCCTCGTTAGAGTTGCGCTGGCACCAGCTTAATGCTGCCTATGCCATGGCGAAAAGCCTGGGGATCACTAAACCAGACCTCAGCGAAGCAGGAGTTTTCGAGCGATGGGCAAAACTAAAGGGAAAAGTAGCCAGGCATCTCCCGAAGATTTAATCCCCTTACTGACACCGCTTCAGGCGTTGCAAGATCTGCTTGCCTGTTTCCATGATCGCGGTGTTATCATTGGGGGCGTAGCAGCCAGCCTTTTAGGTACACCTCGCTATACGGTTGACCTGGACGCAGTATTCCTGCTCAGCGTTGAGGATATTCCTGACGTACTGGGGGAAGCAGGCAGACTGGGAATTGAGCCAAGGATTGCCGACCCGGTTGCCTTTGCACATAAGAACCGGGTGCTGCTGCTGCGGCACACTGTCAGCGGAATCGATATCGATCTTATTCTCGGCATCTTGCCCTTCGAGTTTGAAATGGTGGAGCGGAGTACGCTCGTGAATATCGGTTCACTCAAGCTGCGTTTACCAACACCCGAAGATCTCATCATCATGAAGGCCATCGCCCACCGGCAGAAAGACCTGGCTGATATCCAGGCCATTGCATCCAGCCATCCCAACCTGGACAAAGAGCGAATTCGACACTGGGTGGAGCAATTTGGCGATGCTCTGGATCTGCCCGACCTGTGGAAAACGATCTTACCTTTGCTGTAAGGTATTGTTCTTCTTCAGCCACCCCTCCCCACCACACAACACGGGAAGGCAGGCAGCCATCCACCACCTGCACCCCAACCCGCTCGGTCTTTTTCCAATGTTGTCCTGGCGATGGTTCCCCAAGGGAGCACAATATATAGCATCTGCAAGGCTGAAATTGGAACGCGTCCCCACAGGTTGATGTTCTGTGCGGGCGTGTTGGGCAGCACATAGGTCCCGACCGACACTGGTGTAGACCTCTAGCCCTGAACAAAGCCTGAGCGGCTTGTATCCAGGGCATTTTCCACTTTTCGCCAACCGCTTATGTTACAGATACTAACTAAACTTGGGTGTGATTCTATTTTTCGGGGAATTCGACTTGGTATTGAGTTCTGCATGCTGCTTTCGGCCATTTCTAGGGATTTTTGGCAAGCTCTTTGGCCAGAA
>JAFGKO010000179.1 GCA_016928525.1 Anaerolineales bacterium
AACGTCTCAGCGAGGATTATGACATTCTGCTTGACTTGATGGTAAACCACATCTCGCGCCAGTCCCCTTTCTTCCAGGATTTTCTGAGAAAGGGCAAGCAATCCCCATACTACGACATGTTCCTGACCCTAGACAAGTTGTGGCCAGATGGCTTTCCCTCACGTGAGGAAATCGACCAAATCTTTTTGCGTCGCACGGAACCCTATTCGACCTACACTATTCAAGAAACCGGCGAGGAGGTCACCGTTTGGACAACCTTTGGACAGACTACCCCATCCGAGCAAATCGATCTAGATGTGCATTCGAGTGTTACCCGCCAATTGCTATCTGATTTTCTCTCACACTTCAGCGAAAATGGTGTCAAAATCGTGCGTTTGGACGCGCTTCCTTACGTCATAAAAATCCCCGGCACGACCTGTTTCATGATTGAACCAGATGTGTATAACTTCCTGAACTGGATCAGCGATCTGGCTCATTCTTCAGGCATTGAACTTCTTCCCGAAGTTCATACCCATTACACCACTCAGTTTAAGTTGGTCGAACGCGGATATTGGGTCTACGATTTCATTTTACCGTACATGATCTTGGAATTATTTATCACCCGCAGCAGCGCACGCATCCGCGACTATCTCAAAATACGCCCGGCGAAACAATTCACCATGTTGGATTGCCACGATGGCATCCCCGTCAAGCCTGATCTGGATGATTTGGTGAGCACGGCAGACGCGCGCCGGGTCGTCGATCACTGTCTGGAACGTGGCGCGAGTTTAAGTCTCGTATTTTCGCCTGGGCATCAAGCTTCAGACGGATTTGACGTCCACCAGATCCGGTGTTCGTACTACTCCATGCTCGATTGCAACGATGACGCCTATCTCGCCGCACGAGCGATCCAGTTCTTTGTACCCGGTGTGCCCCAGGTTTACTATGTGGGCCTGTTGGCCGGTGAAAATGATGAAGAAAGCGTCAAACGAACGGGAGAAGGACGTGCGATCAACCGCCACAATTTCACCTTTGAGGAAATCGACCAGGCAGGTCAACAGAACGTGGTTAAACGCCTGAAAAGACTCATTCATTTTCGGAATACACACCCAGCATTTGATGGTGCGTTTGAAGTTGTTGACACTACGAATGATCAACTGGTCTTGGGCTGGAAGCTGGATAATCACCGGTGTGTGCTCCAGGTTGATTTGCATACCAACGCGTCAGTTGTGAAGTACACGAAAAAAGGAAGTGAGACTTTGTTAATTTATCAACCATGATTTAAGCTCATACTCAATTCAAATTTTGGTACTGTCGTGCACATTATTCCCTACACAATAAAAAATGGACCGTACTCATTCCGATCTAGGCTATGACTCCGAACCAACTGCCAATTCGTTTTGGAAACCTGTAGTGGTTATTTGTTCCATCTGGCCACAAATTCTCCCTGACTTTTGTCTCATGCACTTACCCAATGCCTGATTTGAAGACAAAAGGCCCCGGGCTTGGGGCCTTCATTCATCAGAATTCCGCTAGTTTGTCACGTTCTCGTTTAGCACGTTGCCGACAAGCATTTGAACAATACGCGCGTCGTCGCCCCCCCAACGGTGATGGTTTGGGCAGTACCGATCCACATATCAAACAGCGTCTTGTCCGGCGACGGCAAACACTTTTGGGGAGTTACCGTTGCGACTAACGCTCAAGGCAGTCATACCTGGAGAGTGAGCTTCGATTACTATTTCATCTTCTGCAGGCTCTTCATACCATAAATCAGCCTTCATTTCCCGCGTCACAGCCGTGACCCAGTCACCCTGAGTCATCTGGTTGAGGGTTTCTTTACGGCGATTGTTCGCCTTTCTCAATGCATCCCGTAATGCATTGGCGTAAAACTGCTGCCAATGCGGATGTTCTTCTGGATTTGCAGTCGCAATTTTCCAATCAGCCAGGGCAGTCTGAAATGCTTGCTCATTGGCATGGCGCATTTCGATGGCTCCAAGCACTTGTTCCTTAAGTACATAAGCAGTCGAAAGCACCAAAAGCGGCGGTGCGATCGACTCAAGCCAAGCAAAAGGGCTTTCCGTATGTCCGATCAAACTGACCTGGATATTGCCCGTTAGGGCGACGATCGTGGCGATCCCCATTGAGGCATGAAGGAGCCTACGAGATGATTGTGTCGTGCCCAATGTACCCAAAGCCAGCGAGAACACGACCTGTCCAACTTCAGCAGATAGCACGGTCGCGATACCGACTGCGGTCATGGCGACTGAATTACTTACCGCTTGCCCAAACGTCTGTGAGCCAATCACATACAGGCGAATAGCCGAAGGAGTAAATGCGGCCAGCAGCAAAACCAAACACAAGCCAGAAATCAAGCGCGTGATCGCTGGCGGATATTTTGAGATCGTAGTATACATAAATTGCTCACGGGTCGGCTTTTCACCAATGGAAGTGATAACTGCACGATGTGCAGCCTGACGAGCAATCTGTCGCTGTTCCTGGTTGAGGGGTTTAATATCGAGAGCCATTGTCTACAACCTCCACGGGCTACGCGGCTTTCTTCGCCTGACCAACCGTTTTTAAGAGGAAATGTTGGTCTGGATGCTTGCCGAAAAACACGTAGCCGGTGAGGGTTCCAAGCCCGTCGCTCCCGTCCTGGCTGCGCGTC
>JAFGKO010000180.1 GCA_016928525.1 Anaerolineales bacterium
CTGGGCGATGAAGACGGCGTCGAAGAAGCGCGCGGCGCTTTCCCGCCAGTGGCCGAGGTGAACGTCAATGAGGTAGCAGGCGGTGGGGATGGGGAGGTCGGCGAGGCCGGGAGGGAAGTAGCGACCGGCAGAATCTATCCAGAGGAAGAGATCAGGAAGCTCGGGCAGTCCGGCCAAAAGGTGGGGAATCAGCATCGCGCCATCACAGCCAGGGCGCTCGCGGTAAGGCAAGCCTACATAAGTGACCTGGTGTCCCCAGGCCTGGAGGGTGCGCTCCATGTGATAGCCCGCCGCAATTTGTCCCCAACGATACCCTAGTGCAATATGGAGTTGCTTATTAGTCGGGATCGGTACTGAATCCGGACGGAAGTTCTCTTTCATTGCTATCATGGAGCCCCTGTTGAGCGGATGAAGGGTTTGTCATTCAAAAGGGCGTCGCATATCAAGTCAATTTCGGGATAGGCGCCAGCACGCAGCGCGTCCAATGTCTCGAAATTAAATTGCAGGCGCGCGCCGGGCAGCATTGTGATGGCCGGGAAGGGCAGCATGAAACGGAAGAAAAACAAATAGGCGTACCGTCGCGCGGATTCGCGCATTTCGGTTGACATGGGTTCGAATTTTTCGAGATTCGCCAGCAATTGGATATAGGCTTCGCGGTTTTCAGGATCATACGTGAAGCCTTTGCCGGCATAATGCGTTTCACCGCTGACAATCACCGGCTTCCCGGAGAGGGCCATTTCCAATCCCGTGGTCGAAGTATAGATCAACCCCACACAACTCAAATTCATCAATATATAGGAACTGATCGCGCTTTCCGGGTAGATAACCTTGATGTGGTCGGGCAAGTCGGCGAAGCGGTACTTCAAGAAGTCGGCCACTTTTTCCCGCGTTTCGTGCATCGGAAGGCGTATTTCAGCCGGGTGGATGCGAATAACCAATTGGGCATCCTGGCGGGGAATAAAATGACGGATGGTAGTGTCTAGCCAATCTGTCATATTGTCAAAAATACGTTCGCGATCGAGAACGGCGCTATCCCACAGGATATTCGTCAGCACAAGAACGATTTTTTTGCCACGGTCGAGGTTGAGCTGCTCGATGATTTTTTGTTCGTCGTCCTGAATGGATGGATAGTAGGCGGCCGCATCCCGTTTCCCTCTGCGGCGCGCGAGCAGATACTCGTCCAACTGTGCCGCTTCGGCGGTGGTTAAGGGGATGTCTTTGTACGTTTGCCAGACTTCGTCAAGGTTAAAGTGCCCTGCGATACGATTATGTGCGAATACGATGGTATTTGGCATAAAGCCTACTTCGTGGGTCACAACCGGAATGGCTTTCTCACGCGCCAATTGGTGCACAATGCGCTCGGCAAAAAACAGGCCATTCAGCAAGTAGAGCTTGTCAGGTTGGACTGCATCCAACAGTCGCCGTCCGACGCGCACCATCATAGCGCCGCTGATGAGAAAATTTTTGTAAGAACGTCGAGATAAGTCATCGTCGCCAATCGTTCCGCTGGATAGGAACCAGCGCACGGAAGTTTTTACCATCTGTCCTACCGGGATATTGTCCACGATAAACTGTTCATACTGTTTGTAGTCCAGCGCTTCGACTTGTCTAGCTAACGCTCCTATCTCCTCTGAGGTGATAAACTCACGCAAGTGTTTTATTGGAAATTGCCAGGCAGCAAGAGCGCGCTCAACGTAATTCGCGCAAAATGCGCAAGGCATAGGGGGAGAGACGCTGCATGAAGCGATATCGCACAAAGGAAATCCCTTGCCACAAGTGAAAAATTGCACATCAGCGCCGCGCAGGCGCAAAGCGGCTGCTAACACTGCGTCCCACCCAACCTGAATGGACCATCCCCGCATGGTAAAGAATAGAATTCGGGGGCCGCCGGTGGTTCTTTTAGGGGTTTCCGCCGAAGTATGCCGTCCAATAGTTTCCATTTGCGGCAGTTCCACAGGGTCGGGAATGATTCTACCCAGGACCGGCAAACCCCAGATTTTGTACTTGAGTGCGCGCAGATTTGCGTACAGGAAGCGATGCTGATGAATCCATGCGTTGATAGTTTTGATCATTGCTGGTTAGCCTCCTCATTATTTACTGGCATACGTTCTCCTTTTAACAAAACGCCAATATACCCAACTCGGTCTTTTAACGTTTTCGGATGCAATCCAAACGCGAACAAGGTATAAAGTGTAACAGACACGAGGCTTTTCGCAACTACCCGTAATAATAACGCAAATTGGTCAAATTCAATCCAGTTTTGAAGTATTTGATAACAGATCAGGGTTAAACCGCTAGCTGCCACGGGAACAAGCAGGGTTGAATAGGAACGGAATCCCAGTTGGCGTCTCATAGCCCAGAATATCACCATAATTTTGCCCGTGACGGCCAGGACGGCGGCGATGCAGGTTCCCAGGGCACCCCACGTCAAAGTCAACGGCAGCCCTACTACTGCCATAATGCCCACTTGGATGATGGAAGTCCACAAGATGACTTTCGGTTTGCCAATGGCCGTAAATAAAGTGGACATATTCTCAAGCAAGGGCAATACCACCGAAACAAATATCAAGATTTCCAGGTAGGGAACACTTGACAACCATTCTTGACCATAAAGCAATCGGACCAAATCGGATGCCGTAATGAAAATGGTCAAGCCGGTGAGAAATCCCAATAACGTGATGGCCCAGGAAACCAGAGTGACCGCTTTATTGAGTTTTTCCGCTTCGTCTTGAATTTTCGTATACGTGTAGAGCGAAGTGCGGGAAACCATATTGGTCAGTAACGTGCTGGGCCAATGGGAGATGCGGCGCGCGCGGTCGTAATACCCCAGCGTCTTTTCGCCCACAAATCGGCCAATGAGAAAGTTATCCAGATCTACGGTCAAGCCACTCACAAAAGTCGAAAGTCCAATAGTGAGGCCCATTTGCAAAAAATGCCATGCCAGTCGCCGATCAAAGAATTGATGCGCGCGCAACAATTGAGGCAACTGCGGCCTCAGCAGCCATAAATACACTCCCAGCGTGAGAATACGCTGCGTTACAACTTGCGTTACCAGACTCCAGGCCCCGCCGCCTTGAAGGGCGAATATGAAGGCAGGAACATACGAAACGGGAATGACAATACTTTCAATCAGGCTGGTGCGTCCCAAGCGTAGTTCCTTGTCCAATAGCAGGGCGCCGACTCCACCCAGGTTGGCAAAGGCCGTGAGCGCCAGCACCAGACAAATCGCCATTACCGAAGAAGGCAACACTGAAGAAATCAATATAGTCAGGAGCAGGCTTGCTGATATCGCGAGGAATTCCAGGACGAGATAGGTACCTAAAACCTCGGCGTTGGTCTCCTTATGTTGGATAAAAGCATATTTAAGCCCTAGTTTGGGAGATAACGACAGAAGATTCGCGTAAAACAGTGCATAAGCGTATTGCCCAAAGGCTTCGGGGGAAAGGACGCGCGTCAGGGCAATAGTGACTAGAAACCCAAACCCGATGGTCCAGTATGAACTCAATGCAACCCACACCCCACCGCGCACAGCGCGATAGGCAATTGGAGTGTTGTCGTGAAGCTCCAAATCCAAACCAGGCCTCTGCGTTGATCCTGCCTGTCGCGCTATTTCTTCATTGGAAGCAGGCTGGGATGTAAGATCAGGGGGAGAGGGCGCATTTTTCATGGCTCAATGAAGCTATTGAATTAAATCCCAACGTAGGGGCGTCCCCGGCTGGATATCCCGTGCGGCCCGCCGCCCCAACACATCGGGCAAATGGCGCGTGTGCAGCCCATAGCCCGGGCGGATCGAACGGATATTGTCTTCCGTGAACAGTTCGCCTACCTGCATATTCTTCACCACAAACAGCGAGCGCCGGAATACGCGGCTGGCCTGCTCGCGTTCCGTAACCCCGTAGGAGACGCGCCCGACGGCTTTTTCGGCCACGCGGATCGCTTTGACCATAGCTTTGAACTCGTGCGGTTCCAACGAGAACGCGTTATCCGGCCCCGGCTCGGCACGCGAAAGCGTGAAATGCTTCTCTACAATACATGCGCCCAATGCCACTGCGGCAACCGGCACGGCAATCCCCAGGGTGTGATCGGAGAGACCAGTCACGACACCGAAGGTTTCCGCCAGGTGCGGGATCGTGCGCAGGTTCATCTCTTCCGGCAGGGCGGGATACGCACTGGTACATTTCAACAGCGCGATCTGCTCGTTCCCCGTCTCGCGGATCGTGGTTACGGCTTCCTCAATCTCCGCCAGCGTCGCCATCCCCGTGGACATAATGATCGGCTTCCCTTGTTGCGCGATGTAGCGTACCAGGGGCAAGTCTACGATCTCAAAGGACGCGATTTTATAGGCGGGAACGCCCATTTCTTCCAGGAAATCCACTGCCGTCTTATCAAAAGGCGTGGA
>JAFGKO010000181.1 GCA_016928525.1 Anaerolineales bacterium
GAAGGTTCCAAACCTTCGCAAGGTTCTTGGAGATATATATGAACGAAAAACCAACCGGCATAACCGCCAACAAAAAGACACGTGAATTCACCGTCACCTGGGATGACGGGCATACCAGCATTTATCCCTTCGGGCTGCTGCGCGCAGCCTGTCCCTGCGCCTCCTGCCGCGGAGGGCATGAAAATATGGGTAGCGAACCTGACCCCAACGTATTCGGCATCGAGCTGGAAGAGTCGCCTGCCACCCGCATAAGCAATGTGGTGGCTGTTGGTTCGTATGCGTTGTCTATTGTTTGGGAAGATGGACATGATTATGGCATCTTCAACTGGCATTACTTGCGGGCCTTATGTCCTTGCGAGACATGTCGCGGTGGTTGAATTACAAAGCCTTGCTCTCTTCGCCCTCCCCGGCGGCGAGACGCCGCCAAGAGCAAAATAGTAGAAAACGCCCCTGTCAATGAGACGGGGGCGGATGTTTCTCTCATGGGGTTGGCGTCGGCGAGGGCGTTCTGGTCGGTGTTGGAGTCCTGGTCTTTGTCAGTGTCGGAGTCCTGGTCGGCGTAGGCGTTCTAGATGGTGTGGGCGTTCTGGTTGCTGTACCGGAACGTAACGTAGCCGTCCTTGTTGCCGAAGGTGTGACAGGCCTCTTGGTGAGGGTGGGAGTCGCTGTATTGAGTTCGGCGAGATGCTCCTGCGCTTCGGTACGCATCTGGCGCGTCATCGCGTTTGCGGGCAGTGCAAGCAACTCCTGCCATGCAACGGCGGCATTGTCCACTTCTTCACGCTCTTCGAAGTTGAGCGCGCGCCAGTAATAAGCCAGTGCTTTCTCCTCATCCGTTTTGGCCAGCGTTAAGACAGTTTCTCCTTGCAGATAGGCGTCGCCAAAACGCTCTTGAAGCATGCTGATCCGCATCAGGCTCAAGTTGAGTCTGAAATCATCTTGATAGTATTGCTGGGCGCGTTCCAGATCTGCCTTTGCTTTGTCGATTTCCTCTTCTCTCAGATAGCATAATCCTCGATACAGATAAGCCTGCCGCTGGCTTGGATTCGTCGAAATAGCGCTTCCAAGTGCGTCAATAGCTGCCTCGCAATCCCCGGTTTTGTAATAGGCTTCACCCAGCATGGCCCGCGCTGTCGCGTTGCGCGTCTCGTAACCTGTATAAGTTTGCAAAACATCGATGGCTTTGGCGTTCTCGCCTTTTGCCAGATAAATCTCTCCCAGGGTGAAATAGACAGAGAGCATCGTTGGGTCAGCTTCGTTGGCCTTTAGCGCTGCAGTTTCAGCCTCATTGAGGTTGTCCAAGATAATATTGGCGCGTGCTTCATAATAGTAAACCAGCGGGGAACCGGGCAGAAGCCTTTCAGCCGTTTTCAGGTCGGCCAGCGCCAGTTCCGGTTCCAGGCGGTTGAGATAGAACATGGCGCGCTCCAGATAGACTTCTCCGAAATTGGGGTCGCGTTTCAGGGCTTCAACAAACAAAAAATTGGCATCTAAATTAGGTTCCTGGAGTAAGCGAACGCGCGCCAGACCGAGATACGGCGGACCAAAGTCAGGGTTGATCCTTAGCGCTTCATTGTAGGCATCCAGCGCATTTCGGTAATCGCCTTTGAAGCGGTAGGCTTCGCCGATGTAATAATATGGATCGGCAGCTTCCGGCTCATTGCGGGCGATTTCCAGCATCCCAGTGATGACCGTGTCCCAATCACCGCGTTCGTAGGCGGCCTTCACCATCCGGTTTTGATCCGCGGACAGAGGTCCGCGCGGCGTGTTGACATACAGCGGCGTGGGCGTGTGCGGCGCTTCCAACAGTTCTGCCAGGGGTACCAGCGTACCTCTCCCGACAGGAGCCTGCGCGGTCGCATTGACAAAGGTAGGTGTCAGTGTGTAGGTGGGAGATGGGCCAGCCGTGTTAGCGCCGCGCGGCGCAAGGGGATTGCTATTCGGCAGGATCAAGCCAAAGACAACCAATGTGATGATAGCTATGCCTATGATGCCAAACCCGGCCAGCCGTCCTACAGGGCTAGAAATGACGCTCTTGAAGGTTCTTTTCTCTTTAGGCTGGTCACTGGCTAGGGCCAGTTCTTCGTCCCATAAGCGGGGCCGGTTTAACGGGAAGGGCTGGACGCTTTCGTCTGGTGGAATGGCCCCCAGCAGGACCAAGCCTCGTTTGGCGGTGGCATTTTCAGGGTCCAGTTGATGAGCCGTTTGTAGGCAGTAGATGCGCTCCTTGGTAGACTCGACCGCCGCGCTCAACCAGATCCAATACTGGACGTTTTTCTGGTCCGATTTGAGCAGTTGGGTCAGCATGTTTTTGGCCTTGGCCTTATCTTTCTGGCGCAACGCCTCGACCGCTTCCTGGAACAGGATATCTTCTTCTTCGGCCATGCTTAGATTGTATTACAGGCTGGGAGATGGGACAAGCAATTGAATCGCATGTTTGTTTACTCGTGGAACTCTTCTACTTGATAGATCGATACATCCAGATGTTTTTTCCGCCAGAGTTCGGGCAAAGCGCCCATCTTGTAGCACAGGTTATCGAGAAAATCGGCAGGATCGGGAATTTTTTCCCAGACTTGTGGCAGGAAGGTCGCGCGCTGTACGCCGTCACGCAAAAGCACGCCATCTTTTCCTGGGCGGAGTTTGGTCAACAAATCTTCCGGCGTATTGTATTTGAGCGAGACAGGAGTGGTAAGACGAGAGACTTCGATCTTGATTTGTGATAGCTCTTCCGGTTTCACCTTTGGAAAGCGGTAATCCTGTAGCGCAGCAGCAACAGCGTGCTCGCGTACGTCCTCTGCCAGGGGCTGATAAGGTTCCAGGGCGCCGATGCAGCCGCGCAGGTCTCCGTGGGTGGTGAGCGTTACGAAGGATGCGCCTTGTTCCCGCAAGCGCGGCGGCATAGACTGTAGATCGAGCGGCGGTAGTTTTTGACCGCGGACGCCCAATTCCAATGCCTGGCGCGCCAGACGCAAAAGGGTTTGCTTTTCTTCAGTAGTCAGTTTGTCTTCGGTCATTTTTTCCTCCTCTTTGCAAGAGGAATGGGTTCAGACCAGTTTGTGATACTTTCTATCGTGATACACCAAAGGCTGGCCCGCTCCATTGCCGCGTGTGGCAACCACTTCGGCCAGGAAGAGCGTGTTTGTGCCCATCGCAATGCTTTGCGTGACACGACAATCGAGATAAGCCAGTCCACCTTTGATAAAGGGCGCGCCTGTGACCAGGGTTTCGGTCTCAATGCCTGCCAGACGGTCTTCTATATCCGGCGCACGTCCGGCGAAACGTTCGGAAAGCTCTTGCTGGTCCTCTGTCAGGATGGTCACAGCGAAAGCATTGGCTAGCGAGACGAGCTCATGCGTACGGCTATCTGTTTGCAGGGAGATAATGATCAAAGGCGGCTCCAGCGCAATGGATGTGAACGAACTGACGGTCATGCCGTGCAGTTCTCCCGCGTGGGAGGCTGTCACAACGGTAACGCCTGAAGTCCACGCGCGCATGGATTGGCGGAGCTGTTCGGGGTCAAGGATGGCAGGCTGCTTCATAGGCTTTCATAATAGCTGGGAGAGGGGCGAGAGTCAAGTCAAAAATATTTCGAAATCAATACAGATCCTGTCCGTCAGGTTCTGTAAACTCTCACTGTTCATAAATACCCCAGGATAACTCCAAATTACCTCTTGCTATTTCATGACCTGTTGAGGTACTATTATACGAAACATACATGGAATCCTCACCTGCTTCGCCTTCCCGACCTTCTACTCGCGGCCGTCCACGCCCTGTACGGATACTTGGCAGCACGATTGGACTGGCCATTCTCCTGGCGACCCTGTTCAACTTGTGGATGCCATCCGAGGGTTTGTTTGCCGGTAGTTTTTCCGACAAGCTTGGTCTCATATTGACCGCTCAGCCAGAGAGCAACTTTGTGGCTACCCCGCAACCTCAATTACGCATCGGGATCGTCGCCGGGCACGCGGGTAACGACTCCGGCGCAACCTGCATCGACAGCAATGGGAACGTTACGCTAACCGAAGCTGATGTAAATATGGATATTGCCGGCCGGGTACAGAAGGCATTAACCGCGGAAGGCTATCAGGTGGATCTGCTCAATGAGTTCGACACCCGCTTGAATGGCTACCGCGCTTTGGCCCTGGTATCTATCCATAATGACTCGTGTGATTACATCAACCCTGAGGCGACTGGATTCAAAGTGGCCGCGGCGGTGAACACGCGCGATTTCAACCGCGCCACGCGCCTGACCGAATGCCTGCGTGACCGTTATGGCAGTGTGACCGGCCTTCACTTTCACACTGGGAGCATTACCAGTGATATGCGGGATTATCATGCCTTCTCGGAAATCGACCCAAACACCATCGCTGCCATTATCGAAACCGGATTTTTGAACCTGGACCGGGACATACTGGTCAATCAAACGGACCTGGTTGCCGATGGCGTTGTGAAAGGCATTTTATGTTTTGCTCGTAACGAAAATATTGAGCCGACCCCGATCCCCACTTTTGCGCCATGAACCCTACGTTGCCCCAAGCCCAGGAAGCCATTCGAAACGCGCGTGAGGCCTTACGCAGTGGGGACCACAGCGCGGCCCGTCGTTGGGCCGAGCAGGCAGCCCAATTAGCCCCACAGTTGGAGGATCCGTGGCTGATCCTGGCTGCGGTTGCCAGTCCGCGGGCAAGTGTTTCTTTTATTCAGCGGGCTTTGCAGATCAACCCGGATAGTCCGCGTGCGCGCAAGGGGATGCAATGGGCGCTGAAACGCTTGCAAGAAGAGCCATCGGCACAGAAAACGGCTGAGACTACGAAGCAGGTAAAAAGCGTCGTTAGAAGCATTCCGAAAGAGCCGGCGGGAAAAGTGGCGTCCAAAAAGGCTTCCCGGACACCCATCTTTCCAATCCTGTTGCTGGTACTGGGCTGTATAGCCATCATCTTTGCCGCATGGACGGCCAGCACCACTCCGGTCTTGGCGTCCATCCTGAGCGGAGTGTCCCAGCCGGAGGAAGATTTGCATCCGCGGGTCTGGGCGCGTGTGGAAATCGCCAAACCGGTCCAGGTGGCTGAACCAGCGCCGGTCCTAGTAGAGGCTGTGCCTACCCTCCCGGCTCCTACGGCGACCTTGCCGCCACCGACTCCTGAGCCAACCGCAGCGCCGCCTACCTCCACACCCGAACCGGACTTGGAACC
>JAFGKO010000182.1 GCA_016928525.1 Anaerolineales bacterium
CAAATGCAATCTCTGACAAGCGTTCCTGCGCGTGTGAAAGGCCCGAAAATGCTCCATGATCGAAATTATTGTGAAGGTTAACTACTGCGAAACCGCACCACTCGTGGATGAGCATCTGGAAAGGCGCGCCAATGACGGTTGAAGACTTTCGCAACCAGTTTTTTGCCGATACCGAACGCCGCACGCTGACGTTGGACATTACCAGCGAAGATTGGGCGGGCCTGTGCCAGGTCATTGAAGAAAACGAGTGGGAACAGGACGAAGGGTTGCGATATATCCTGGCTGCTGGTCGAGCGTACATCCAGACTGCCGCACTTGTGACCAGCCCAGATGACCTCTCAGCGGATGAACGCGCCGGCGGCCTGCAACGTTTCCAGCGTGAGATAGTCGAGATGCGATCGCAGTTCGCGGTCATGAGATATCGTGCGTTTTATTTCATGCAGGCGGTTCAGTTGCTTGAGATGAAGCTGAACGCCTGTGAGAGCCAGAAAAACCTGTTGAGGCAAGCCAATGAACGTCTTCGGCAAAAACCGCCGGATGGACAACCTTGAGTGAAGTTCAGTCAGGCGTTCCGCCTGTGATGAAATTTGCCTGATTTTGGATCAAGGAGATGAACTACATGTTAAGCATCGTATCAGTCAAAGCCAGGGAAGTGCTCGACTCACGCGGAAATCCAACGGTTGAGGTGGATGTCAGGCTCGACAATGGGGGGAAGGGCCGCGTAATTGTGCCCAGTGGAGCCAGTACCGGCGAGCATGAAGCGGTTGAGTTGCGCGATGGTGACAAAAAACGCTACGGCGGCAAGGGCGTGCGCAAAGCTGTTCATTCAGTGAATACCACGCTGGCCGAAGCCGTCATTGGCAGGGACGCACTCGACCAAAAAGGCCTGGATGAATTGCTGATTGGACTGGATGGCACACCCAACAAAGGCAAACTCGGAGCCAACGCCATCCTCGGCGTTTCGCTGGCGGCTGCCAAAGCTGTTGCGGACGGACTGGATATTCCGTTTTTCAAGCTCGTGGGCGGCGTTCATGCGCATGTGCTGCCCGTGCCTCAGTTCAATATTCTGAATGGTGGCAAACACGCGGAGAACAGCACCGATTTCCAGGAATTTCTGATCATGCCGGTGGGCGCAGAATCGTTCGCTGAAGGCCTGCGTTGGGGTGCTGAGATTTACCAGAGCCTGAAAAAAGTCCTGCATGACAAGGGCAAAGCAACCACTGTGGGCGACGAAGGTGGTTTTGCGCCGAGCGATCTCAAGCGCAACGAAGAGGCCGTTGAACTGATTCTTGAAGCCATCGAACGCGCAGGTTATCGTGCCGGGGAGCAGGTCATGATTGCTCTTGACCCGGCGGCCAGCGAGTTTTTCCACGATGGCAAATACGTGCTGGCCCGCGAGAAGCGCAGCCTGACGCCCGAAGAGATGGTCGAATTCTGGGTGGGGTGGCTGGACAAATACCCGATCATTTCGCTGGAAGACGGCCTGGCGGAAGACGACTGGGAACACTGGGCGATGCTCACGGCCAAGGTAGGACAGCGGGTTCAGATCGTGGGCGACGACCTGCTGGTGACGAATGTCGAGCGTGTGGCCCGGGCGATCCAGGAAAACTCGGTGAACAGCCTGCTGTGCAAACTTAACCAGATCGGCACACTGACTGAAACCCTGGCGGCCACTCAGATGAGTATGCGCGCCGGCTGGACGGTGGTGGTCAGCCACCGCAGCGGTGAGAGCGAAGACAACACCATCGCCGATTTTGTGGTGGGTATCAATGCCGGCCAGATCAAAACCGGCGCGCCTGCACGGTCGGACCGGATCGCCAAGTACAACCAGCTCCTTCGCATCGAGGAGGAACTGGGCAGCGCCGCCCGTTATGCAGGGTGGAATGCTTTCTCACATCTCAAAAGATAATCGATCATAGAGAGTGGCCGCTGCCCGGTATCACTTCCGGGCAGCGGTATTTTGTAGGTTCTCATGGACCTGTGGCGTTGGATGACTGACATCGTACAAAGGGTACCGGGTGAGAATACACGTGGAAAACTTTCTGCTCATCGGATTGGGCGGCTTTCTTGGGGCAAACGTGCGCTATTGGGTATCGGGCTGGGTTGCGGAACGGTTGGGCCAGATATTTCCCTGGGGGACGTTTTTCGTGAACTTCAGTGGGGCTTGTCTGTTGGCCGTGTTCTATGGGTGGTCGGCCAATCACATTACACTTGATCCGCGTGTGCGGCTGTTGGTGGCCATCGGTTTTTTCGGAGCCTATACTACGTTCTCAACCTATGCGAACGAAAGTATAGCCCTTATGGAAACCGGTGACTGGATCGGCATGGCGAGTAACGTCGTGTTCATGAATCTGATCTGCCTGGTGGGAGCCTGGATTGGGTTAGCGATTGGTCGGCAGCTTTAGGGTTGTACTGACGCAACAAGGAGGTATGGTTGTGCCTACTGCAGGACCGGGAAAACGGCTGGTCATTTATATAGGTGAAAGCGATTCCTGGCGGGGACACTCGCTATATCTCAGCATTCTCGAATCGCTGCGCAAAAGCGGTTTGGCTGGGGCAACGGTCATGCGCGGCCATGCCGGTTTCGGCGCGCACAGCCGTATCCACACCTGGCAGGTCGAGCGCTTTTCGATGGATCTACCGATGGTGATCACGGTCGTCGATACGGCGGCGAACATCGAAAAAGCGCTGGATATCGTGAAGCCGATGGTGAGAGAAGGGCTGATCACCCTGGAGGATGTAGAGATTGTAAAGTACACCCACCGGTATCTTCAGCCCCTGCCTGCGGATCGACCTGTATCGGAAATCATGACTCGGGAGATCACCACTGTGACGCCCGATGCTCCTGTTGTCCAGGTGGTTGAACTGCTGCTCGGTAAGCTGTTCAAAGCGGTCCCTGTTATCGACGATCAGCGGCGCGTGGTGGGCATTATCACTGAAGACGACCTGTCGGGGCGTGCGGGGATGCCTGCTCGTCTGACCGTGGCTGGGCGTCTGGAATCGAATGATCTCCGCGAGTTTTTCTCGCAGGTCAGCCACGACAAAACCGCTCGCGATATCATGACCCAACCGGTGGATACGGTGCAGGCTACCGATGCCCTGGGGCATGTGGCCCAACAGATGGTGGAACACAATCGTACGCGATTTCCAGTGGTTAACGCCGATGGGAAGCTTGTCGGGATGGTCAGCCGGTTGGATATGCTGCATGCAGTCGCCGGGAATGGTCGTGGAGAACAAGAACAGGCTCCCGCTCCGAACCCCGGACAGACCCTAGGTGAGATCATGACGCCTGGTGTTCCTGCCGTACATATCAACGACGATCTGATTGATGTCTTGCAGCAAATGCTCAAGACCAACATCCGGTATGTGGTGGTTTTGGACGAACAGCAGCGGGCTGCAGGGGTCATCACTGAAGGCGATCTGGTCGTGCGGGTTGCTCCTGTGGTGAGACGTAGTATGCTGCGTGCCATTGCCAACCGAGTGATGGGCACCGGGCTGATGCGCGGATATGCCCTGGCGCGTGACATTATGTCCGAGCACGTGCTTTCGGCTCCACAAGAGACCAGCATTCCGGATGCTATTGCGCTGATGTTGCGCGAAGGGCGAAAACGGATTGTCGTCGTGGATGGTGACGAATGCCCTGTCGGTATCGTGGATCGTCAGACTTTGCTGGCTGCCAGCCTGGGAACGTGAAGGGGGTGATGCTCACATGATTGACCCTGCGCAGGATCTCCAGGTCGCCAAAGGAGATCGGCTGGTTGACATCATCCAAATCTGGGGCTATCGGCTGAGCCTGGAAGACGATCCTTACGTGATCGCTACCTACCTCGACAAGCTGCTGCCTACCTTGCTGGCGCTCCTCGAAGACGAGCAATCCGATATCGGCCTGCGCGGGATCATCGCACAGACACTCGCGCAGTTCTGCGCTGTGCTGGATGCGGATACTGAGGCGCTTGCTCACGCTCACGACAGCCGGCTAAATCACGCCCTGGACCTGCGCGCGGCGGTTGTGCGCGGCTTTCACTTGTGTTTCGATCATGTCACGTCAGTAGCTGGCAGGGCAGCCGTGGCCGGGGCATTGGTGCACCTTGACGATACGCCTGATGCACGCGCACAGGCGTTAGCTCTAGCCAGCTGGCAAGGAATAGTCGCAAATCTTATCATGGGCGGCGCTCACAGTATGGCAATGGGTCTTCTCGAAGATGGATTTACTAATGAGCTGATCAAGCAAAAAGATCATCTTACACTCTTAAATTTATCGGAGTATGACAAACAAAGGATTTGCTCAGAAGCGACGGAAATGTTTAGTGGAGTTAACAATGGGAAATTTGCAGTGGGCTTTTCAACATTTCTGGGCGCAAACATACCCACCTTACTGGCTGAAATGGATTGGGACGAAGATATAACAGTGAATGATTTAACTGCACTCGTTGATGATGTTGGTCTAAATCTGCTTTTTGCCCTACTTAACGGCACAATCGCTGCAACGGGAAATCTTGATCTGGATGGATATGTTGCTGATTATGTTGCTGGATATCTGCCTGGACTAGGAGGTTATTTAGATGAGTTTGGTTTAGGTCTAACTGGGGGAGTAGAGAATGGACTGCTTACCATTACTGAAAGGCTTACCGATTATGAGGGGCTGCTACATATGGGGATAAATTAGGGAAAATCAGGATGAAACAAAATCATAATACAAAAGTTCTAACTGAAACCTCTATCTGGATCAATAAAAACAATCGCCAACTTCTGAAAGGTAGGCGACAACAGCCTGCCAATCGGCAGGAGATAATCAAAAACTTAGTTCAACAAAATCATATTTTGCCAATTGGCAAAACAAGGGGAAGTTGGATATTTAGAAGAGGCATGATTGTACTGTGGGCTTTGGGGTTTTCTAATCTTATCCTTATTATGTTTGTATCATTGGCATGGTTTGGAATAAGCATAGCCTACCAACGGATCTCAAGTGAAGCTTTTTTCTATAACACCATTGCTATATTAGCAAGTATGTGGCTAATCTACCACACTAAAGATGGTGTTTTCTATATGGGTATTTTGATTTTTTATCCGATTATTGTTCGGGATATGTACCAAGAACTAATCGATTCAGGCCAGATAACGGCTATCGAACAGATGGACATGAGTCAAACAAAAATTCGATATAGCTTTAGGCAACCAGAAATGGGAATTACCTTCAGTAGCAGTTATATAACGACTGTATCACAAACCTTTTCGGTAAATCAAAATATTGCGGTTTTCTTTCTGCCCTCTAGAAGAATATCCATTGTTCTATAGGGTGAAAATGCCTGGTTCTAACGGATTTTGTGGCAGCGAAATGATGAGGCACAATTGACTAAAAACGACCAAGTTAGCAGTCAATATGCCCC
>JAFGKO010000183.1 GCA_016928525.1 Anaerolineales bacterium
CTGTACGGGCGCAGCAAGCTGCTGGGCGAGTTGAACCGTCCCGGTTGCCTGACGTTGCGCACTTCGATCATCGGCTGGCAGTTGAACACCTTTTCGAGCCTGCTGAGTTGGTTCTCCCGCCAGCGCGGACAACGCATCAAGGGTTACCAGCAAGCCATCTATTCCGGGTTTTCGTCGCGCGTGCTGGCGGTTCTGATCAGCGACCTGATCGAAACCCGCCCGGACCTGAGCGGTCTGTACCAGGTTGCCAGCGAACCGATCTCGAAATATGATCTGCTGGTTGCGCTGCGCGACAAGCTTGGTTGGGATGACATCCAAATCGAAGCGGATGACCATTTCTTCTGCGACCGCAGCCTGATCGGGACCCGTTTCAGCTATGCAACGGGTTGGAAAGCGCCCGGTTGGGATGAGATGCTCACCGGGCTGGCTGAAGAGTGGCCAATGTATCAAGGTTGGTATGAGTAGTATGAAAGTCATGACAGTTCTGGGGACGCGGCCGGAGATCATCCGCTTGAGCCGCATCATCGAGAAGTTGGACCGCACCTGCCAGCATGTGCTGGTGCATACCGGGCAGAATTATGACCCGAATTTGAACGATGTCTTTTTCCAGCAATTGGATGTACGCGCGCCGGATCATTACCTGAACGCCAAAGGCAGCCTGGGAGAGCAGCTTGGCATTCTGCTTGCGGAAACCGAGAAGATCCTGCAAAAGGAAAAACCCGATAAACTGCTTATCCTGGGGGATACCAACAGTGCGCTATCTGCCATCATTGCGAAGCGCTATGGCATTCCTGTCTACCACATGGAGGCCGGGAATCGTTGCTATGATGATCGCGTGCCCGAAGAAGTGAACCGCAGGATCATCGATCACAGCAGCGATGTGCTGATGCCATACACGGAACGCAGCCGTCAGAATTTGCTGCGTGAAGGCATCCCCGGGCAGTGCATTTTTGTCACGGGTAACCCGATCTACGAGGTGATCCGGCATTATGACGACCAGATCCAGGCCTCGACGATCTTGCGGGACCTGGAACTTGCTGCCGCTAAATATTTCCTTGTCACGCTGCATCGCGCCGAAAACGTGGACCTCGAAGAACGGCTGCGCGAATTGACCCTGGCATTGGAGCGCATTCAGCAAGAACACAACTTGCCAGTGATCGTCAGCACGCATCCGCACACGCGGGCGCGCATGGAGAGCTTTGGGATCATCAACCAGAACGCGGATGTCCATTTTTTGCAGCCTTTTGGCTTTTTTGACTTCATCAAGCTGGAGCAGAACGCCGCCTGTGTCTTGAGCGACAGTGGCACAGTCCAGGAGGAGTGCGCCATCTTCAAGGTTGCGAATGTGACATTGCGCGACGTGACCGAACGGCCGGAGACGTTGGAATGCGGCAGCAATGTATTGACCGGGGCGAATGCTGAAAGTATTATCCGCTGCGTCGGGCTTGTGCTCGGACAGAAGGAGGGTTGGTATGTGCCGCCCGAATATCTGGTCGAGAATGTCAGCGATACCGTCCTCAAAATTTTATATGGGTATCTTCATACTCAGGTGTGAGGGTAAGAAGGACCGTAAATGTCGACGAAGAAAATAGGATATGCGCTTGCGATCATCGGTGGGCTGGGAATATTTGTATCCGTCATTATCGATTATGTAGGGTTTGGGAAAGGGGGCATTCAGGCGGCGCAAATTTTGGGCATCCTGGCGGGAGTCATCGTTGCGGCATTGGGGTTATCGGTAGCGTTTCAGGTTCCGGAAAAGCAGATCGATATCGGCGGCAGTTTCAAGGGCGGCGTGGAGCGCCTGCTCGACTTGCCGATCAGCGTCTGGTTCGTGATCGGGTTTTTGATCGTCTATGTCTGGTTGTTCATCTTCCCGGTATTCCTGAACACGGATCGCACGATGGTCTATTTCAATCGGTTCCTGCCCAATGCCAATCCGATTGGGGCCGATATGAATTACACGCTAGATTACGTGAAGACCTGGGTCACGACTCGCGAGTCCC
Organism: Anaerolineales bacterium; assembly: GCA_016928525.1. The sequence continues at coordinate 2,004 of JAFGKO010000183.1, forward strand.
CTTACCCCGAGTCGCATTACCCGCCTCTGACGTACGTTTTGCTGTCTCCGTTTACTCTCTTTGAATACCCGGCTGTATATTTCGTTTCAACGGCTTTGACACTCTTCAGTTATGTTATTCTCACCCTGTTGTTGCCGACTTTGTTTACCTCTAAAAAAGACGTTTCGCTGATCTTGCTATTGTCAGTGACCGGGCTTTTCTCTTACGGGTTTCAATTCGAGTTGGAACGGGCGCAGTATTACACGATGGCCTTCCTGTTGTGCACGCTTGCCATTTATATGTTTCACCGTCATGATGAGTTTCGTTACCTTGCTTACTTGCTGTTCTCTTTTTCGGTGCATCTAAAAATCGTCCCCATCTTCTTTCTCCCGATGTTCATCAAAGATTGGCGAGATTGGAAGGGGAATATTAAAAGGATGGCCGGGCTTGGCCTTTTGAACGTAGCCCTCCTTTTTGTGCTTGGATTCAGGAATTTTATAAACTTTGTGAACTCATTGTTATTGCGGGTCGAAAACCCGACCTTTCTCTGGAATGGCAATCATTCCGTGGGCAATTTTGTGTTTAATTTTGTGAAGGATGGCTACGGGGTAATTTCTGAAAACAGCATTCTTTTCTTACAACAAAATGCGAAATCCTTCGAAAGGTTCCTGTTGGCGCTCATTGCTCTTTGCGTAGTGTCCATTATCCTCCACATTTACCGAAATGGGAAAACTGGTTTCAATCCGTATTTGTTGCTGGTGTGCGCCTTATGTGCATTGATCCTCCCGGTCAGTGTCGATTACACGTTGCCGATGTTGGTGGCACCGCTGGCGATCTTTCTGAGCAGTTTGCCGGGATTGGGGGGGTCGGTTGGTAAAAAAATCGTTTCAAAATTGCTCGTCTTGATTGCTTCAATTTCTTACGCTTCGTTACTGTATCCGTTCAAGTACAAACCGTATTTCCTGAACAATAGCTTCCCTGCACTGTTTCTACTTTTGATCGCGGTCACCTTGTTTTATTTTTTGCAGGGAGGTTATTCAATGCAGGGTCAAAAACTTGATAGGAGTGACTAATTCCAAAGGCATAAGAAATATGTCACCCTGAGCGCGGCGAAGGGTCTCCCGCGCGAAGCGCGGGGATTCTTCACTCCCTGCGGTCGTTCAGAATGACATGATGTTTGAGTTGTTGATGCGTAGAGAAATTGCGATAAAATGCATTGTTCGCGAAGGAAGATTTGAATATTTTAGGGGAATTTTGGTCACAGAATAGAGGATGAAATATTTTTATGGCGCATAATGTTCCGAAAGAACCGCTGGTTCTGTCTGAAACGGGGAAAGATGCAGATACTGAAATTGACCTTACGATTGTCGTCCCCTGCCTGAACGAGGTGGAAAACATCCTGGGCACGCTCGACAATATATACGATACCCTGCAGGGAAAAGCGCTTGCTTATGAGATCATCGTAGTGGATGACATCAGCGAAGATGAAACCTTTGCAGTTGCAAGCAAGTGGGCGCAACAGCATAAAGGGTCGGTCCCGGTCAAAGTTATCACTCGCTCTTTGCATCGGCGTGGGTATGGCGCAGTGGTTCGCTATGGAACAGCTTATGGCTCTGGCCGCTATTGCATTTTTGTCTCAGCCGATAACGTCGATCCGGTGCACCTGATCCCGCAGCTTTATGAAGAAATGGAAAAGGGAGCCATCCTGGCGCAGTGTTCCCGCTACATTCGGGCTGGCGACGATAGTACGATCCCTTTCAGTTACAAGTTCTACCAGTTTTTCTTCCGCATTGGTGTGCGTATAGCAATAGGGTACAGCATCCTTGATTCCACCTATGCTTTCAAAATGTTCCGCCGCAGAGAACTGCTTGGGGTTGGCTTGAGTTCGAATCGATTCAATATCAGCCCTGAGATCACCTTCAAATCCATTCTCATGGGTGGAAAAGTCTCCTATGTCCCAGGTGCGCAGGGAGTCCGAAAAGGTGGAAAATCGAAGTTCATCTTCCATAAGGAAGGATTGGGATATGGTTATTGCCTGATCCGCGCCTTTTTTCATCGTCACCACCTTATTTATTGGTTTTGATTGGTACCTTCTCAAAAAGAAAGGGGAAGTGGGGTGTTGTGGACGGGCTGCAGCCCGTCCACAACACCCCACCCCCCGATTTATTGAAAAGATGCTTTTTGATTGTGTTCCTTTAGATGTTTTAGGTAAAATTCATAAAAATATAACAGGAAGCTACTCTTGACCCCAAAAGCAAAGAAAACGATTTCGATTGTTGTCCCGGTTTACTTCAATGAGCCAAACTTGCCGGACACCGTCCCGCAACTTCTGGCGCTGGAAGAGAAGTTAACAGGCTATAAACTTGAGCTTATATTTGTGGACGATGGTTCCCAGGACCAATCTTTGGCCATATTATTGGATTATCAGAAGCAACACCCGAAACAGATCAAAGTGGTCACGCTGACCAGAAATTTTGGTACGATGGCAGCGCTCCAGGCCGGGCTGACAGTTGCCAGCGGGAATTGTGTCGGCGTTATCGCAGCTGATCTGCAGGATCCCCCGGAGCTGTTCCTGGAAATGACCCGTCACTGGGAAAGAGGTGTCAAAGCCATCTTCGCTGTCCGCTCTGACCGGGAAGAATCGTTCCTGCAAAAGGCATTCTCGAATCTGTACTATGCCTTGGTCAGACGATTTGCCGTACCTGGTTATCCCTCTGGTGGATTTGACTTTTTCCTAGTAGACCGCCAGGTGATCGATGAAGTGAACAAGATCCATGAAAAGAACACTAACCTGATGACGCTTATCTTCTGGTTGGGATATCAAGCAGTATTTATCCCCTATGTTCGGAGGAAAAGGGCAAAGGGGAAATCTCGCTGGACATTCGGGAAGAAGATCAAGTTGTTCGTGGATACATTCGTTTCTTTTTCGTATTTTCCGATCAGGTTGTTTTCGTTTCTTGGCATAATTTACGCGATCATCTCATTTTCTTACGGCGTCTTCATTTTTGTTGCATGGCTCACGTTCGGTATCGAAGTGCAGGGCTGGGTGCCGATGATGCTGGTTCTAACATTTACAGCCGGATTGCAGATGACTTTGCTTGGTATCTTGGGCGAATATTTATGGCGCACGCTGGACGAAGCGCGGGGCAGGCCGTTGTTTGTTATCGATACCATTTACGATGAATCCAATGAAAATAGTGAGTGAGAATGTCATATAACAAGCATCCGGCTGCAATCGTTGAAACAGAGAACATTGGCCCCGGGACTCGTGTCTGGGCTTTCGTGCACATCCTGCCAGGAGCGCAAATCGGGGCGGATTGCAACTTGTGCGACCATGTATTCATCGAAAACGATGTCGTCGTCGGGGATAGGGTCACGATCAAATCTGGCGTGCAGCTTTGGGATGGAGTCCGAATCGAGGATGACGTCTTCATTGGCCCAAATGTGACCTTCACCAATGATCCGTTCCCGCGCAGCAAAAACCATCCGCAAAAATATGCAACGACCCTGATCCAAAAAGGCGCATCGATCGGTGCGAATGCAACGGTTTTGCCGGGAATCACGGTTGGTAAAAATGCAATGGTGGGAGCAGGATCGGTGGTAACCAAAGACGTCCCGCCGAATGCGATTGTGATGGGTAACCCGGCTCGGATTGTTAATTACGTTCTTCAAACCCAACGCAAAAGCGCGCAAATCCTGAAAACTGAATCCGAAATGCAGGATTTGCCTGTGTCTGGCGCTAAAGTCTTCGAATTCCCGGAGGTATCTGACCTGAGAGGCAACCTGACGTTTGCTGAAACGCCTGGCATGTTACCCTTTAGCCCGCGCCGCTTCTTTCTCGTCTACAATGTGCCTGGTAAGGAAGTTCGCGGAGAACACGCTCATAAGGAACTCCATCAACTCATGCTTTGTATCAAAGGAAGCTGTGCGGTCGTAGTAGACGATGGGACGGAGCGCTGCGAAATAGTTTTGGGAAAACCGACACTTGGGTTATATGTGCCTCCCATGGTTTGGGCTACACAATATAAATTTACCCAGGAGGCGGTTTTGCTCGTCCTGGCCTCTGATGTCTACAAGGCAGACGATTATATAAGAGACTATGAGGAGTACCTGGAATTGGTGTCCAAATGACAAACAAGCGTGAAGTTCCCTTCCTGGATATAAAGTCCCAGTATCTTGAATTGAAAAGCGAATTCGATCAGGCTTACCAACGTGTGATGAAATCAGGCTGGTATATCCTGGGTGGGGAGGTGGAAGCTTTCGAGCAGGAATTTGCCACTTACCTTGGGTCCAAAAATTGTGTTGGAGTTGGGAATGGGTTAGAGGCCTTGCAATTGATTTTGATGGCCTGCGGGATTGGCGCGGGGGATGAGGTCATTGTCCCGGCGAACACCTATATCGCTTCGTGGCTGGCTATTTCATATACAGGGGCAAGGCCTGTTCCGGTCGAGCCGGATGCGTCCACATATAACATCGACCCTCGGCTGATTGAAAGTGCGATCACGCCTCATACCAAAGCCATCATGCCGGTGCATCTCTACGGGCAGCCGGTGGAGATGGAGACCATCTGGAAAATTGCCGAACGTCATGAGTTGAAAATCATCGAAGATGCTGCCCAGGTGCATGGCGGCCGGTATGGGGATCGCATGGCGGGTAACCTAGGTGATGTGGCGGGTTTCAGCTTCTATCCCGGCAAAAATCTGGGGGCGTTTGGGGATGCTGGCGCTGTCGTCACGAATGACTACACATTGGCCGACAAGGTGCGCGTTTTGCGGAATTATGGCTCCAGAAAGAAATACTATAACGAAGTCAAGGGACATAATTCCCGCCTCGATCCAATACAAGCGGCTTTTTTGCGTGTGAAACTGAAACGTCTTGACGAATGGAATCAACGCCGGAGCCTGATTGCGACCCGTTATCTTGACAGTTTGCGGAACATTCCGGACCTTGGCCTGCCTCACGTTCCCTCAGGCGTGGTCCCGGTCTGGCATGTGTTTATCGTCTCCCACCCCGAGAGGGATCGCTTACAGGCATACCTCAAAGAAAATGGCGTTGGAACATTGATCCACTACCCTGTGCCGCCTCACCTCTCAGAAGCTTACCAGGAACTGGGATACCGTGCTGGCGATTTTCCGATCACCGAAAATATGGCTGACACTTTTTTGAGTATCCCAATGGGTCCCCACTTGAGCATGGACGATGCGGATTACGTCATCGAAAAGATCCGGGCTTTCTGTCTGAAAAGCGCCTAGGCATCAAATGAGAAAATTGAGCTTTGCCCTGATTGGAATTGGCTTGCTGCTTATTGCAATTTTTGTATGGGCCGATTCCCTCGGGTTGGGTGGAGATAGCGGTATCGGCGCTTCACAATTACTGGGCATTCAGGTGGGAGTTGTAGCTGCTCTTGTCGGTATCGGCTTGTTGACTACCAATAGAGACAAGAATATTTCAGTCGGGAGACAGTTCTCTCCTGCGAAAATTTGGGATCTCCCTATCCTGTATTGGGTACTCTTCACTTTTTTGATCGCATACGTATCTTTTTTTCTTCTGCCGGTCTTTTTTTCCAAACTTCAGATTCAATATCTAACGAAATACATTCCTGATGCGTTTGTTACGCACATTGGCTTTGATATCGAAGCAATAGTCAGCCGTATCGAGAATTGGTTGCGAACCGGCCAATCTCCTTACTCTGACGGTTTCATTGCATATCCGCCGCTTACGATTGCTGTTTTTGCGACTTTCTCGATTATCGGATACCCCGCTTACTTCAAAGTGATTGTAAGTATTACCGTTCTGGCTTATCTGGTTGCAGCCCTGATCATCCCACTGTTGCTTGTCCCCAAACGAAATCAAACCCTCCTGCTGTTATTTTTTATCACGGGACTTTTTTCTTACGGACTTCAATTCGAGCAGGAGCGGGGCCAGTTCAATCTGATTGCGTTTGCATTTTGCTTGATCGCTATTTATATTTTCCACTTCCAGCCCAGGTTTCGTTTTTTTGCTTACCTGCTTTTCTCTCTTTCGATTCAATTAAAAGTATATCCTGTCTTTTTTGTTGTTATGTTTGTAGACGATTGGAGGGATTGGCAAAGCATCGTCAAACGCTTCCTGGGGCTTGGATTATTCAATTTTTCATTACTTTTTGTCTTGGGTCACAAGCTGTTTTTGGATTTTATGCATTCCATAACGGAATATCAATTGCTGCAAAGTTCCAGGTATGAAAATCTGTCTATCAAGGGGTTCGTATACTATCTCTCGAATGAGGTCTTTGGAATGGCCGGAACAAGCTCTCCTGCATTTACGAGGGTTGCCGAAACGTTCTTCTGGTTGTTATTAGGCACATGTTTTCTGATTCTTATTGGGTATGCTATTTTCCGTAAAACACGCGGATTGAACCTTTATTTGCTGCTGATTTGCACAATCGCTGCCTTGATCATTCCTTCAGTTAGTAATGACTATAAGCTTTCAATCTTAATTGCTCCGATGACTTTGGCGTTTTGTTGTTTGCCTGAGATCGTGGATCCTAAAAAGAAAGTATTCTCAATCTTGCTGTTAGTGCTTGCTTCTTTTTCCTATTGGACAACCCTGTATCCTGCAACGGTAAAACCTGAGTATCTGGGTAGAAATTTCCCTGCATTGATCATCATATTAATTTCAATCACAGTTTTGCACTTCCTGGTTCCATATACTATTGGAAATAGTCCGATAAGCAACAATCCTCACGAGGTCGATAAATGAATTCTATAGTTGCTACTGTTCTCACTTTTGTGATAGCGCTTGCCTTCCTGCGCATAATGGACTTCTTTGCCCATCGCGGCTGGATCGAATCGCGTTTGAGCCGCAAACTTATCCACATTGGCACGGGGCCGATTTTTGTGCTGTGCTGGCTGCTCTTTCCGGATGCGCCTGAGTCACGTTGGCTGGCCGCGCTAGTCCCGTTTGCGATCACGGTCCAGTTTGCGCTGGTGGGACTGGGGATCATGAAAGACGAGGCTTCGGTCAAGGCCATGTCGCGTACCGGAGACCGGCGCGAAATCCTGCGCGGACCGCTCTTCTACGGCATCATGTTCGTCACCCTGACAGTCATTTTTTGGAAAGATTCGCCTGTCGGTATGACGGCGCTGATGATCATGTGCGGCGGTGATGGTATTGCAGATTTGGTTGGGCGATACTATAACTCTAACAAGTTGCCACACAGCCCCAGTAAAACGGTCGCCGGCTCTATCAGCGTGTTCTTTGGCGGCTGGTTGCTCTCAGCCTTTATCCTGGTAATCTATGTGGGTACAGGAGTATTTGCGAAGCCATTTGCAACCTATCTGTTACCTTTGACAATCATTGCCTTTGTGAGCATGCTGATCGAATCTTTACCTTTCAAAGATATCGACAATATTACGGTCACTGTGATGGCGGCAGTGCTGGGATATCTCCTGTTCTAACCGAGTTGATTTACGCAAAAGAGCACAGGCTGGCGACTGTGCTCTTTTCGTACTACGGTTTGTCTTGACGTCTCAGTTTTCCGGCTTCTCTTCCTGCTCTTCCAGAATCATCACTTTGTAGGCTTCGGCGTATTTCAAACCTTTTTCCTTGCCTTCCTCTTCAGCCCATTTGCGCATCCAATCATCCACATCGTGCGTATCCACCTGGCTAACGTGCTTCTTCAGCGCAGAGATTTTGGTGTCGATGGTGTCGGCGATGTCCACCCAGGTGTCGGGCTTTTCAGAGCCGTGGATGTAAACTCGTTTTACGTTATGCGGTTCATAACCTTCATCCAGCAGTTTGGCAAATAACAGGCGTGACCCTGCCGAGGGGAAGGCGGCATACAGGGCCAGTTGCGCCGCAGCGCGATGGTCGGGGTGGTTGATGTAGCCGTTGCCATAGAAGACTGCTTGCGGGTCGCCGATGACGATTACTTCTGGTTTGTAACGGCGGATGAGTTTGGTAACTTCTTTGCGCAGGGCGACGGTCGGTTCCAGTTCGCCGTCCGGTTGGTGCATGAAGATGGTTTGCTGGATACCGAGGACTTCGTTAGCGGCGAGTTGTTCACCCTCACGTATGGTTGCAAGAGTCGGCTTGTAGTCGGCGGCATGCTCGGGGTCGTTCGATCCGGCGGAGCCATCCGTAATAATGACAGTAATGATTTCGCATCCGGCCTTTGCCCACTTTGCCAGCGTTCCGGCAACGGTAAAATCCTGGTCATCCGGGTGGGCGTGGATGCTCATCGCAGTTTTGGGGACGTATTCTATTTTGTCACTCATAGAGTTGATTTTATCAGACCTGATTATGAGGTGTTCTCCTCAACTATAATATGAGACTACTATTACACAACTAAAAAAGGTTGAGACCTTCATCATGAAACAAATTTTGGCAAATATCAAGAAGATCTATAATGGATTCCCTCGCTTGTTCTGGATCGTTGTCCTTACGCGTTTCATTGATGCGCTGGGTGGAACGATACTCTTTCCTTTCTTCTCTCTCTATGTCACACAAAAATTTGGCGTGGGCATGATGCAGGCTGGAATACTTTTAGGCATGAACTCGTTCTTCGCTTTGGCAGGCAGTACGGTAGGCGGCGCGTTGGCAGACAAATTCGGGCGCAGAAGGTTGATTCTATTCGGATTGTTATTCAGCGGTTTGAGCAGTCTCTTGCTGGGTCTGGTAAACAGTATGCAGCTGATGTACCCTCTGATCATCGTGGTGGGTCTGCTTGCCAGCGTAGCTAACCCAGCGCATGAGGCGATGCTGGCTGATATCCTACCTGAAGCTAAGAGACAGGAGGGATACGGTATTCTCCGCGTGGTATTCAATTACGCGTGGATCTTCGGCACAGCCATGGGCGGGTTGATCGCGGCGCGCTCCTTCTTTATCCTGTTCGTCATTGACGCAATCGTCAGTTGCATTGCCGCGGCACTGCTCTTCCGTTTGTTACCGGAGACCAAGCCGCAAGTCAGGGAAGAGGCGGGGCACAAGGAAGAAAGCCTCTGGGAAACAGTAAAAGGCTATCGGGTTGTCATCCGTGATCTGCCCTTTGTCGGTTTCGTCATTTCAGGGGTGCTGGCATTGATCGTTTACATTCAGCAATATGGCTCACTGGCTGTATTTCTACGGGATGTACACGGTATCGACAGCAGAGGCTATGGCGTGATACTTTCCATCACAGGGCTGGAGGTTGTGCTTCTCCAGTTCTGGATCAGTCGTATGATCCGTTCCCGTCCTCCGTTCCTGATGATGATGTTGGGCGCGGGAATCTTTGCGGTAGGGGTTTTCATGTATGGCATAGTAACTGGGTTTGTGATGTTTGTGATCGCGGCAATCATCGTCTGCATTGGTGAGATGATCTATTTACCAACCAACCAGGTGATCGTGGCAGGCTTTGCCCCCAAAGATATGCGCGGTCGCTATATGGCAGCCGCAGGGTTCATGGTATCGATTTCTAATACAATCGGACCTGGCGCAGCAGGGTATGTTCTCGACAATCTTGATCCACACCTGCTCTGGTACATCGGCGGATTCTTTTGTCTGGCTTCCGCAGCAGGATATTTTGCTTTGCACTTGAAATTGGGAGCAGAGAAAAGATTTGCGCCAGCAACTACGGAGAAAGAGGCCATCCCCGTCTGATCTCAAAGGAAACGCGCACTCACTCTTCAGCAATCAATCTCAAAAAAACTTCCACAACTTTTGGATCAAAATGTTTTCCGGACTGCTCCTGAATATATTCCAGGGCTTGTTCTTTTGTCCAGGCGGGACGATAAGGGCGATTGCTGGTCAACGCATCCCAAACATCCACCACAGCAAAGATGCGCGCAACGAGAGGAATATCATCGCCTTTCAATTTGCGAGGATAGCCCGTGCCGTCCCATTTCTCGTGATGACAGTAGGGAATGTCAAGGGCGGGAAGCAAGAACCCGATGGGTGAGAGCATCTCATATGCAAAGATAGGATGCTTGTGCATGATTTTCCATTCTTCGTCGGTCAGTGTGTCGGGCTTGAGCAAGATACGATCTGGAACACCCATCTTGCCTATATCGTGCAACAATGCGCCGCGTCGGATGTGGACCAACTCTTCTTCGCTAATACCCATTTCTTTCGCCATTTGCTTGGTGAGTTCGGTCACACGCAAGGTATGGCCTTCCGTTTCTCTGTCGCGTAGATCAAGCGCCCGTGACCAGCCCTCGATCGTAGCATCGTATGCTAGGGAGAGCTCTAAGTTGGAATACTGTAAATTCTTATACAGCGTTGCATTATCAATGGCAATCGCAACCTGGCCAGCCAGTGTTTCCATAAAGCCCAACCATTCTATATCTGGATTGAGCGCTGTGCGATGAAAGATCTCCAACACGCCCATGATCTCGCCTTTGACGATCAAAGGAACCCCGAAGTAACAGATAAAGCCCTCTTGATGAAAAGTTGGCGAGCGCAGAAAATCTGTATTACGTATCCGAAGATCTGGGATATATATGGTTTGCTTTCCCAATGCGGCTCGCCCGGCGTAGCCTTCCCCCAGTCGCAAACGGGTATGTTGAAGTGAATCTGCCCAAAACCCACTCCCAAGTTCATAGTGCAAACTTTGTTCTTTTGGATCGTATAAAAGAATGACAGCGGCATCCACGCTCAATTCACTGATCGTATGTTTGAGAACAACCTTGAGCACATGCTGAATATCCATACTCCCCGCAATTGCCTGATCTATCTCTCGCAAAGCCGTGGTTTGCCTGAGGCGACGTTGAGCGTCTTCGAACAAGCGCGCGTTCTCAATGGAAATGGCAGCCTGAGCGGCCAGGCTCTGGAGCAGTTGTATTTCTTCTTGCTTGTATGTTCGTTCTACTTCTTCCTCATATACTTCCACAAGACCAATGACCTGATTGTGGGCAATCAGTGGCAACATCAATAACGTTGTAAGCCCTCTTTTTGCCATATGCGCAAGTTCAGATTGGTCGGCTTCTTTATCCTTTGAATTGATTGTCAGAGGCTGGCCAGATTCAAGGACTCGACGGGAGGCAGGGTATTCATTTAAGTAATAGATCACATCCTTGGCTTCAGCGCGATCTGGATGTTTAGAGCGATGGTCTACGAGGGTTATAACCGCATCCTGCTTGTGGTTCAGGAGTGAAAGGGTGCAACCATCCGAACGCGAAATCTGCGCCATTTTTTCGGCTACTGTCTCAAGTACGGATTCCAGGGCTAGATCGGAACTGATGGTTTTGGTGGCTTCATATAGCGTGGAGAGTTCATGGGCACTGGTGCGTTCCTGCTCAAAAAGGCGGGTGTTTTGGATAGCTGCAGCGGCCTGGAAGGCGAAGAGCGAGAGCAGGTGTTCGTCAGCTTCGGTAAATTGACGCTCGGAAGCGCCGGTCTCATGTGCTACCAGCACACCAATCAACTCACCTTTGTAGAGCATTGGCACTTCGATGGTGGCCCGGACGGCGGTGCCTTCATATTTTTTCGAGCGGCCCTCCCATGTAGAATAATCCTCGATTCGCATTGACTGACGGGTCTGAGCAACGCGTCCGGCCATCCCTTCACCGAGTCGCAAACGTGTGCCGATGGGCATAGAAGGGTCGGTGGTGAACGTTACTTCCAATTCCTCACGTACGGGGTCGTAGAGATACATACCACCTGCATAAGTGTGTAGCATGGTCGCCGCGTTCTCTACAATGGTTTGAAGCAGGGTGTTCAAGTCATGTTCAGTGGAGAGGTTCATGCTGGTGTCGTACAGAGCGGCAAATTCCTCGGCGCGGCGGCGAATTTCAGTTTCCGCTTGTTTCTGTTCGGTGATATCATGCGCCACCCACAGCGTGCTATCCGCGTCCATCGGCGAGATGGAGGTGGAAAACCAGGTGGGACGCTCGCCAATGGCCAGTTCGTATTCGATATGCATGGTTTGGCCAGTATCTAACGTCCGGCGGATCACGTTGATAAAGGTTTCAGCTTGTTCTGCGGGGAAGATGTCGCGTAGACTCTGGCCGAGCAATTCTTGTGGCGGCTTATAGAGCAAGCTAGGATCTGTGGGGGCAATGTCGCGGTAGACTCCTTCGCGGTCAATGACCAACACCACATCCTGCATAGAAGCGAACAGGGCGCGCAGTTCAGCCTCAGATGCGGCCAGCGCCTCTTCCGCTCGTTTACGCTCGGTGACATCTCGATCAATGCCTAAAACCAGTTCACGTCCTTTGAAGGTGACGATAGATGTTGAGGTTTCGACCGGGAAGATGTGACCGTCGCGATGGCGGTGGAAGGTTTCCAAATGCAATACACCTGCACGTTTGATTTGGTCCAGGTAGGCGGCGCGCTCTTGAGACGTCCCCTTAGTGATGTTGAGAAGATCGACTGATCTGCCAATCAATTCCTCGCGCGTGTACCCGTTCATCTGACAGGCGATTTCGTTGCAGTCCACAATTGGCCAATCGACGGCAGGATCGGAAGGATCGATTAACATCAATGCATCAGGGGAGGCGACAAACAGATGACGGAAGCGTTGTTCGCTCTCACGCAATGCAGCCTCCGCCTGCTTACGCTCGGTGATGTCTTTGGAGATACCAAACGTACCAATGATATTCCCTTTTTCATCGCGGAGAGGCATTTTTGTAGTAAGGGCCCATCCCACTTGCCCATCAGGCCATGTTTCTTTTTCCTCTTTGCCTATCAAAGGTTGGCCGGATTGTATGATGGCTTGTTCATTCTCATAGGCTGGTCGGGCGTGTTCTTCCGTAAAAAAGTCAAAGTCCGTTTTGCCAATCGCTTGCGCGGGGTCGCTTAGGCCAAACGCACGAGCCTGGGCGCGGTTAATCAAGAGAAAGCGGCTTTCTAAATCCTTGAAGTAAATCTTGTCCGGAATGTTCTCTGTGAGTGCGTGCAGCAGACTGCGTTCTTTTGCCAGTGCCGCCTCCGCTTGCTTATGTTCGGTAATACCCTGAACTGCTCCATGGATGCCGGTCAGTCGCCGTTCCTGTTCATCCCAGACCGGATGGGCATACACTCGCACCCAAACCACATTCCCGTCCTTCTTCAATGTCCGCAGTTCTGAAATTACCTTCTGGTTCTTATGGAGCGTTTGCAAGTCGCGGTCGTCCATTTCCCGGTCATCCGGGTGCAACATCGCCCGCCAGCCACCGTGGGCAACGTATTCTTCGAAGGTATAGCCGGTTATGCTTTCGAACGCCCCCGCCACCCAGTTGAGTTTCAGCGAGCCGTCCTTTTCCACCATCGTTGAAAACACATAATCTGAAACGGTATTTGTGATCAGGCGGTAGCGCTCCTCGCTTTGATGCAGCCTGTCTTCCACCTGCTTGCGGGCGGTGATATCGCGCACGATAACCAATAACAATTCCTCGCCATTGATTATTTCCACCCTGCCGCTGATCTCTATGGAAAAACGCTCGCCATTGGAACGAAGGTTGACAGTCTCCATCGGTGCAGATTGGATTTCTTTACTGATTAACATCAGAATTGACTGACCCTCAGGCACGAGATCAGCAACAGATTTGGTCAGAAATTCTGCGCGGGTATAGCCGTACATTTCGCATGCCCGGTCGTTGACTGCCAGTATCTTGCCGTCGAGCGTTTCGACGAAAATTGCATCCCGGACACCGTTGAATATATTGCGATAGCGTTCTTCGCTCTCGCGCAGCGCATCCTCCACCCGCTTGCGCTCGGTGATGTCATCGTAAATCGCTACGATTTCTCCCGAGGGCAGTTTGTAGATATAGTTCTCTCGCCATCCTGCAATCCGCCCATCTTTGTAAAGCGAAATGGGATGATGTTCCGGAACACCAGTTCGCCAAACGCGCTGGAATACTTCAAATAGACCAAACTCAACGACACCTGGAAACACTTGGGTGACGCGGTTGCCGATCAGATCTTGCTTGGCCACTTGTTCGATCCTTTCTGCTGCCCAGTTGAAATCCTTTAAGATAAAATCTTTGCCATCCTTCGTTGCTTCGTAAACCGCCGCACCGCTGCTCATGTTGTCGAACATCTGACGGAAGCGTTCTTCGCTCTCACGCAGCAACTCCTCTGCCCGCTTGCGCTCGGTGACATCACGCGCCAGGCCGCGCACAATTGGCGTGTCAATGCCTTCCGTGCGCAGGGTGTTGTTGTATTCCCAAAGCCGCTCTTCGCCATTTCTGGTTAGAACCCGCATGAAGCCGCTTGCGCTTCCATCCCGCTGGATGGAAGACAAATATGTGTCAAATTGGTCGCGTACTTTTGGCGACAACAGGTCACGCAAGTTCCGTCCGACCCATTCGTTGGGGGCATAGCCTAAAAGTATGGCAGGCGCCTGATTGACAAAGAGAATATTGCCCTGTAAATCATGGGTACAAACAAGATCTTGAATGTTCTCGACCAGGTCGCGATAACGCTCCTCGCTCTCGCGCAGGCTTTTTTCTGCTTGCTTGCGTTCGGCGATCTCTTTCTGGGCGGTTTCGTACAGCCGGGCGTTTTGCATGGCAATCGCGGCCTGACCAGCAAATGCAGTAATAGCGGGATTGTCTGATTCGGTAAGATCTAACCCGGTGAACGCCAGGACGCCGAATGTTTCTTCCCCTGCGATCAGTGGGGCAAAGGTGGTTGGGGCCAGGCCAACTAACTCAGCGATTTGCCGGGCCAACTTGCGCATTTTGGAAGGCAGCGCATCTGCGACCGCTTTTACATTGTCCTGAAGATAGATGGTTTCACCCTGAAACAATACTCGTTGGTATATACTGCCCTTGCGAGGAGAGAACAGGTAGTCGTGTTGTGAAAACCCGGTCAATTTTTCGGCCTTGCGTATCAGGCCTGGTTTGTAACCACTAAACGCAATTCGCAATTTGCTATCAGCGGTCAATTCCAACCCTGTGGCCTGGTATCTCAGGTGGGAGCTTTGTTCCTGAATGGCCTGATAGACACCTTCTATTGTGCGGGCGCGCGAGATGCCCTGCGCTGCCTGACTGAGGGCCAATACCATACGCTGGCTGCGCTTAACTTGTTCCAGTGATTGCAGTAGTGCTTCTCTCACTTGAACTTGTTCAGTCACGTCTACAGATTGTTTGGCCGAGACAGGTTGAACTGGTCGGCTTCTAGCGGGTTTGGCTTGAAGATTGTCGGTCATGTGCGCTTTCGATTCGCCCTGATTGGACAAGGTTTTATTTTTACGTTTTTCTTCCATACTGATATTCCTGGGACCTGGCTAAAAAACGAACGCCCGATAGTCGTTAGAAAATCAATATAACATTTCACAACTCCAAATAGGATTACAATATCGTCATCTTTCTCTAGGAGCCTGCCCATGCCCATCACCCTTGACGGATCGTCTCTCACGATCGAGAAACTTGTTGCGATTGCGCGCGATAACGAAAAAGTCGAGCTTGATCCCGCCGCCCTGGAGCGCATCAAAATCTGCCGCGCGATGCTGGAGGAGAAACTCGCTAATAAAGAAATCATGTACGGCACCAACACCGGTATCGGCGAATTCTCGGAAGTGCTGCTCAGTGACGAGCAAGTGAAAGAATTCCAGAGATATCTGGTTTACAACCATGCCGCCGGGATCGGCGAGCCTGCGCCCATCGAGTACGTGCGCGGCGCGCTGGCGGGACGCATCAACGTCCACGCGCACGGCAATTCGGGCTGCCGACCGGAGATTACACAAACACTGGTGGAGATGCTCAACAAAGGCGTCACACCAGTTGTTTGTCAAAAAGGCTCGGTGGGCGCCTCGGGCGACCTGGCCCCGATGGCGCAGGCGGCGCTGCTACTGATGGGGGAAGGGGAAGCTTTCTACAATCCCGACAATACCGGGACAGGTGGCGAGCGGCTTCCGGGGTCCGAAGCGATGCGGCGGGCCGGGATCGAGGTCCCGGGCTTGCAGGCACGCGACGGCCTGGCCGCGATCAATGGCTCCAATTTGCTGACCGCCATGTCCGCGTTGCATATCTACGACATGGAACGCCTGCTCAAGCAGGCCGAGATCGCCGCAGCCATGTCCATCGAAGCGCTGTTGGGCAATCTGAAGCCGTATAACGCCAAACTGCACGAACTGCGCGGTTTCAGGGGCGCAGTGACGTCGGCGGAGAATATCCGCAAATGTATCGCCGGCTCTGACCTGGCGACCGGCAAGATGA
>JAFGKO010000184.1 GCA_016928525.1 Anaerolineales bacterium
CCATATCAACACAGAGAACCGGACGCGGTTGAACGCGGATCGGATGGATGGACGCGGATTTTTTTACAGATCAAACAGTACCGGGCTGCTATGATCGGCTCGTTACCCCGGCTGCTTCCAGGATCTTCTGATAATCTTCTTCGGGCAACCGTCTCACCCCACCCTGGAAATGAGCGCCCCAATTATCTTTATTGGTGATAAAACCCAGCTCTTCCTTGATCTCCCTCACCGGGACGCCAAGAGGCCAGGGGTCGGTTTCCGTAAGGCGCACCCCGAAGTAATGGAAGACAAACCTACCACCATGAGAATATTTTTCTTGTTCCTCGGGGCCGAGTTCATAATATTCAGAGGCCGCCGTGGCAGTCCCACAAAATACCTTTTCTTTTCCCGCCAGGTAAAACACAATCTTATCGCCTCTGGCAATCTGATACCTGTTCGGCGTGTTTTCCCCTAATCCCCAAAATTCATCCTGCATGCGCTGCTCGAAAATACAGCGCGCAGAGAGTTCTTCTACTTTCGATTTCCCTTTTTGGGCGGAAAAGATCCAATGATTCATCATTTTTCTCCTGTAGATTCTAGGGCGTCTAACATGTGATGGTGGTTCTGCTTCTATCCTCTATGCCTGGTTCACATCGAGCATATCTATTATATAGGGAAATGTTGGCGCGCAGGTGAATACAGACTCGAGCATCCACGTTGGGGCGGGTCTGAGACCCGCCCGTACGAGGCGCTTTCCGCCACAGAGGAGCGCAGATTGGCGCAGATCATAGTACGCGGATCCACGCGCGTTCATCCTTTCTTTCGAGGATGCGGGGGGAATGTTACTTGAAATCCTCCGGGCTGACAAAACCCTATTCCGCCCGCCAGGTCTCATAGACTCTGGCCTTCTGCTCCTCCCAGAACTGGCGCTTCTCTTCAGGAGAGTCGTCCTGCAGCAGACCTAGTTCCTTCGCCAAGGTATAAAATCCCTCGCCTGGTTCACCGCTGACGCCCACCGCCATAGCGCTCAACATCGGGCGACCCTTCCGGACTTCATCTTCCGAAATCTCGCCGAGGATGATACCCAACTCGTGGGCCATGTAGTTGCCACTCGATGGCAACCCCATCATCTTTGCGATCACCTGGTAGGTGACCAGGCCATGGTATTGGGCTGCCATGATCAGCTCGTGGGTGACAAAGTGGTATATTGTTTGGCCTCGGTATTTACCAGAAAGTTGAGGATTTACTTGCTCCATAACGTCACAATCCTTTCTGCGTGAAAAATTTTATTATTTCTCAATAGAAACATAATAAAGCACGACTGTATTTTCGCAGTTATTAAAATAGTTGTAATTTCCAACGATCCTGTTTATTGTGGCTTCAAGCATTACTTCTTCGCCACCGGAAATTACAATACCCACATCATAGGGAACTCCAGATACGATCACACAAAAATCAGTGAAGTTAAATATCCAAGGTGACCAGGGACCGCTAACAATGACTCTTCCCTTATCATCAACGTTACCCACGACCACAGATTGCCGCACCGTTCTGCCAATAATTTCTGAAGTATACTTATTAAACTGCAGTTCGGTCATCGAATTGTAATTATCATAGATTGTTTCAAGCAGAATGGGGGGAATCGGGGTTCGGGTAGGTACGAGGGTGGCAGTCGGAACAGGTGTCCGGGAGGGAGTAGGAGTTGGAGAGAGTGTTATTGTAGGCGTCAAGCTGGGTACAGGAGTTGGAACGAGAGGGATCATATCAATTGTTTGATCCAGTGTTCCGAGAGAGGAGAAGACCCAATAGTAATTGGCCGGGTCAATTAATAGCCATGATCCATCAGCATTTTTCCCATAAACAGGAAGAATATCTCCACTCACGCCTCCAGAAACAACCTTGTACTCGGTGCCCGGTCCAGAGCGAATGTTTGCACTTTGATCAAGTGTAAAGGTAGCTAAAGGCAAAGAGGTGCTCGTAGCTGTGGGAGAAGCTGTGTAAGTTGGTGTAGGCTCCAGTGTAGCAGTTGATGTATCGGTAGGAACTAGAGTTTTCGAAGGAATAGGAGTGTTGGTTGGCTTGTTGGTAAGTTTTTGAATTATATTGGGGTCTGTTAAGTACAAGGAAAATCCAAGAAACCGGTTGAAATCATCTATTGTTGCTTCGAACTCAAGATATAAATTCCTAGGAACATCTTCGGTGGAAATGCCTTTTAGATACACAGATCGGAAAGATTTTTGGCCGATATCCAAATAGAGTGTATCTTCATCTCCTCCTGAGACCTTGCCAATCCAATGAATTCTTGTGCCCTTGAGTCTATCAATATAAGCATCAAAATCATTATCACTTAAGGAATCGTACTGAGATTCGATCTGCTCGAAAGATAGCTCTGTATTGACTGTTAAGGTTTGAGGAATTGCTGTGGGTGATTGGGTTTTACTTGTTGATGGGGTAACTGAACTACCTGAACCGATACATGCGCAAATAGTCAACATGAGGCTGGACACAATCAGTAAAGAAGGAGTTATTTTTTTAAAGGATTTTGTGATCATGCTTTTCCCCTTATAAAAAACAATGTCCAGATCGGATAGAGGCTCATAACTTCCTAGATTTCTTCAACTTTCATTATAGTACAGAAATCTGGAAAAAGGAGTAACTCTGTCTGATCTTGTCAAGACAAGATCCAACACAAGTTATAATAGTATCAGACAAGTTCAGCATTTCACCAAGGAATTGCCATGCCGCAAATATTTGACAATATCGAATTAGTCCTGATGCCAACATTGAAGAGTACCATAAAGCTCTCTTACCGGGCTGATTTTTGCGTGGGGTATTTCAACCTGCGGGGTTGGAAACATCTGCAAGATGAAATTGAGGCCTGGCCAGGCGGCGAAGGCAACTGTGTGCGTTTGTTGATCGGGATGCAGCGCCCGCCCGAAGACTCTCTCAGGGAATTGGTCAGCCTGACCCCAGATAAACAGATGATAGATCTACAGACCGCCTCCCGGCTAAAAAAGCAACTGGCAGAAGATTTGCGCACGCAGTTAACCTTTGGCGCGCCAAATAATTCTGATGAAATTGCCTTGCGCCGTTTAGCCGAACAATTACGCACGAAAAAAGTGATTGCCAGGCTCTATTTACGGCATCCTCTCCATGCAAAATTATATCTATTGTATCGTGATGATCCCATTAACCCCATCGTAGCCTATCTGGGTAGCAGCAATCTCACCTTTTCAGGGTTATCTAACCAGGGTGAACTCAACGTGGATGTCTTGGATATAGATGCAGGGAGCAAATTGTCCCGCTGGTTCGAAGACCGATGGAATGACAATTTCTGTGTGGATATTTCCAAAGAATTGGTTCAGATTATTGATGAAAGTTGGGCCAGGGAAGACCCGCTCCCACCTTATCATATTTACCTAAAGATGGCTTACCACCTTTCCCAGGAGGCTCGTACCGGAGTCAGTGAATTCCGTATCCCCGGCGACCTGAAGAATATCCTATTTGATTTTCAAGCTGCAGCAGTGAAAATCGCTGCCCACCATATTCACAAGCGGGGCGGGGTATTGGTGGGAGATGTCGTGGGATTGGGCAAGACCCTGGTTGGCACAGCCATCTCCCGGATTTTTGACGAAGACTTAGGATATGATACGTTGATCATTTGCCCCAAAAACCTGGCGAAGATGTGGCAGAGTTACTGCGACCAATACCGGCTGCGGGCAAAGGTGCTCTCGATCAGCAAAGTATTGAATGAGTTGCCCGATCTACGTCGCTACCGGTTGGTCATCATTGATGAAAGCCACAACCTGCGCAACCGTGAAGGGCGTCGCTATAAAGCCATCCAGGAGTACATCCAGAAGAATGAAAGCAAGGTGGTTTTACTGACCGCCACGCCATACAATAAAACTTACCTGGACCTCTCCAGCCAACTGAGGCTCTTTTTACCCGACGATCAGAAATTGAGCGTGCGCCCTGAGAAACTCTTGCGAGAGATGGGCTTGATCGAGTTTATCCGCCTACACCAGGCAGATACCCGCTCCATCGCCGCCTTTGAGAAAAGCGCTTTCGCAGAAGACTGGCAAGAATTGATGCGTCTATACATGGTACGGCGGACGCGCAGCTTTATCAAGAGCAATTACGCTGAAACAGATCTAGAGAACGGTCGCAAGTTCCTGAGCTTCCCGGATGGCAGAAGGTCTTATTTCCCCAACCGAACGCCCAGGAGGGTTAGTTTTCCTATAGATGATCAGGATCCAAACGACCAGTACGCCCGTCTTTACGCCGAGGATGTCGTTGATACCATTAATCAATTAAACCTGCCCCGTTATGGCTTGGGAAACTATGTAAAAAACACCCTGCCTCTTGCCCCCACCCCGGCTGAAAAGAAAATATTGGCGAACCTCTCCCAAGCTGGTCGCAGATTGATGGGTTTCTCACGAACCAACCTGTTCAAACGCCTGGAGAGCAGCGGGTACGCTTTTCAACTTTCTATCGAGAGGCATATCCTGCGGAATTACGTCTTCCTATATGCCCTCCAGAATAATCTATCCCTCCCGATCGGAACTCAAGATTCATCGCTGCTAGATTCTCGTTTCAGCGACGCCGACAAAGATGCTGACCTGGGAGATGTCTATGATCCCCTGGTAGAAGTAGACGAGGAAGAACCAGAGACCGAACCCCTGGTAGATCACATATCCCGGTTATTGCGCAGTGAAGCTGCCTTTCAACAACGGGCAGCCGAGGTTTATAAGTTGTACACCACCCAATTCCGCAAACGGTTCGATTGGGTGCGTCCTGGCTTTTTTCAACAGGAACTGGCCGAACACTTGGCCGAAGATGCCTATGCGCTGCTTGAGGTTTTACGATGTTGCGGCGATTGGGATCCATTGCGGGATGCAAAACTGCACGCGCTGAGAATGTTGTTGACAGTAGAATATCCCCAACAAAAGGTGATCGTCTTCACCCAATTCGCAGACACGGTTCATTACCTGGAGGAACAATTACAGGAAATTCCCGCCTTGATGGGGGTGACTGGTGACAGCGAAGATCCGACTGGCCTGGCTTGGAGATTCAGCCCGATGAGCAACGACAAACGCCAGGAAATTACGCCAGAAAATGAACTGCGCGTTTTGATCGCCACCGACGTGCTCAGCGAGGGGCAGAACTTGCAAGATTGCGCCGTGGTGGTTAATTATGATCTGCCCTGGGCGATTATTCGACTGATCCAACGCGCTGGACGCGTCGATCGCATCGGCCAGCAGGCGGACCAGATTTTTTGCCACACTTTTCTGCCCGCCGAAGGCGTTGAGCGAATCATCAGGCTGCGTGACCGGGTGCGCCAGCGACTGAAAGAAAATGCCGAAGTGGTAGGGACAGACGAGGTATTTTTCGAAGACGACACCGATAACCAAGCCATCCTCAACCTGTATAATGAAAAAGCCGGCATCCTGGATGGGGATGAAGATGAAACCGAAATAGATCTATCTTCCTACGCTTTTCAAATCTGGAAGAACGCTACAGAAGCTAATCCTGCCCTGAAGAAAACCATCCCCGACCTGCCAGATGTCTCCTTTTCCGCCCGCGCCTACCTGCCCACCCCCGAGGAACCCTGTGGGGCGCTGGTTTACTTACGCACCGGAGAAGGCAACGACGCCCTGGCCTGGATTGACCCGGCGGGGGAGAGCGTGACCGAATCGCAGTTCACCATCCTGCGGGCGGCCGCCTGTCCGCCGGATACGCCAGCCCTGCCGCGCAGCCCGGAACATCACGAGCTGGTGGTCCAGGGCATTCAGCATATTGCCCAGGTGGAAAGCACTATAGGAGGGCAACTGGGACGGCCATCCGGGGCTCGTTTTCGTACTTACGAACGACTGAAAAACTACGCGACCCAGGTGCGGGGCATGTTGTGGGATACCCAGGAATTGCACCGGGCGATTGACCAGATCTACCAGCACCCCTTGCGCCAGTCCGCAGTGGATACGCTCAACCGCCAACTGCGCTCCGGGATCGCTGATGAAGACTTGGCCTCGTTGGTCGTCAGCCTCTACAACGAAGACCGATTGTGCCTGGTGAGTGAGGCGCCCCAGACCATCGAACCGCGCATCATCTGTTCATTGGGGTTGCAGGAGTGAGCCATGCCATTCGACAAACAGCGCGCCCGCCAATATTTGCATGATTTTGATCTGACCAAACTCTTTACCGAGGAGATGGGCTGGGACCATTCCAGCGGGAAGATCGAGATTCCCTTTGAAGATCATACCCTGGCTCTGGAAGCGGTTGCTCAAAAGCGCGGCCTGGTCGTATACTTATGCCCGCCGCTCTCCGCTGGAGACCTTCCCAATAATGCCCAACGCCGTAAGATCGAAGTCCAGGTGCGCCGACTGGTGCACGAGCATATTTTGATCTTCGTGGACGCGGCCCATACTCGCCAGGTCTGGCAGTGGGTGCGCCGGGCGCCCAACCAGCCCATCACTGCCCGCGAATACACCTTTTATCGAGATCAGACGGGCGAGGATTTTCTCCAGCGACTCCAGGGGATGGTCTTCCATTTCGAAGATGAGGACGACTTGACCATCCTCGAAGTGGGAAACCAGGTGAGAGACACCTTCGACGTGGAGCGGGTCACCAAGCGGTTTTACGAACGCTTCAAGAGTGAACACACTGCCTTCTTACAGTTCTTGCAGGGCATCCCGGATGAGGAGCTGCAGCGCTGGTATGCCTCGGTAATGCTCAACCGCCTGATGTTTATCTATTTCATCCAGAAAAAGAGATTCCTGGATGACGATCCAGATTATCTGCGCAACCACCTCACCCAAAATCATGGGGGGTATTATCGAGACTTCCTCTGCCCCCTGTTCTTCGAGGGCTTTGCCAGGAAAGATCGCTCTCCCGCGGCCAGGAAGCTGTTAGGGGAGGTGCCCTATCTGAACGGCGGCATTTTCCAGCGCCACCAGGTGGAAGAGTTGTTTGGAAGAACGATCCACATCCCGGACGCGGCCTTTGAGCGCTTGTTTGACTTCTTCGACGACTATCGCTGGCATCTCGATGAGAGACCTTTAAGAGCCGACAACGAGATCAACCCCGATGTGTTGGGCTACATCTTTGAAAAGTACATCAACCAGAAACAGATGGGGGCCTATTACACCAAGGAAGATATCACCGAATACATCGCCAAGAATACGATCCTGCTCTACCTGTTGGAGAGTGTGCGCAAAGCCTGTCCAGAGTTTGACTCCTACGCCTGGAATTTACTATCTGGCGATCCTGAACGTTACATCTACCCGGCGGTGCGCCACGGCTGCGGATTGGATTTGCCCTCCGAAATCGCAGCAGGGATCGAGGCGGTGAGCCAGCGAGGTGGGTGGAACAAGAGCGCGCCCCCCGAGTACGCCCTGCCAACCGAAATCTGGCGCGAGGTGGTCGCCCGCCGCCAGCGCTATGACGAAATCCGCCAGAAGATCGAACAAGGCGAAGTTCACGAAGTCAACGACCTGATTACGTTCAACCTGGATATCCGCCAGTTCGCCCAGGATGTGCTGGAAGCCTGCCCCACAACTGATTTAATGCGAGCATTCTTCCTGACCCTGGGAAGCATCAAGATCCTGGATCCGACCGTGGGTTCGGGGGCCTTCTTGTTCGCCGCCCTCAACATCCTGGAGCCGCTCTATCAGGCCGGCCTGGGGCGCATGCAGGGGTTCTTAGATGAACTGGAAACCTCTGGAGAAAAACACCGCTCCGATAAGCTGAAAGACTTTCGCCAGATTCTGGAGCGCGTTGCCCAGCACCCGAATGAGCGCTACTTCATTTTGAAATCCATTATCGTTCATAACTTATATGGGGTGGACATCATGGAAGAGGCGGTTGAAATCTGCAAGCTTCGCCTGTTCCTCAAGCTGGCGGCGCAGGTGGAAGAAGCCAGCCGCATTGAGCCGCTGCCGGATATTGACTTCAACATCCGCGCTGGCAACACCCTGGTGGGTTTCGCCAGCCTGGAGGAAGTGGAAAAGGCTTTTAAAACCGGCGAGCAAGATGGCGTAAAGATGAACAAACTCTTCATGATGGATGAAGAAAAAAGCGCCGTGCAGCGCATCGAAGAGCGGGCTGAGGATATCGCCCGCCTGTTCAACCGTTTGCAGCAGCAGCAAACCGAGCTGGGCGGCGAGGTGACGCCCCAGGACAAGCAGGCACTGCGCCAGCGTCTAAAGCCCCTGGAGGAGGAGTTGAACCAGGCCCTGGCGCGCCAATATGGGGTGGACC
>JAFGKO010000185.1 GCA_016928525.1 Anaerolineales bacterium
GACCAATTTATTGACCAGTGGTCCTGATGGATCAATCGTACGCCCAGCCTTGCGGCCGGGAAACACCAAATCATTTGGCCTGGCATCCTTGGGCTTCAAACCAATGAGAATTCTTTTTGCAAGGGCAGGTAACGGTACGAGGTAAGTTCGCGCGTCGGCAGTACCTTTGGTCTTGGTCCTGCTATGAGGGATTTCCCAAAGTGCAGGCAATGTAAATTCAGTCCCCTTTCGTCTGTCCTTAATCGCAAAATCGAACTTGAACTCATTCCATCTGGCATGTGCTAGTTCACTTTTACGGGGAGCGAGCAGCAGGAGTAACTTTATGTAAGAGCCTCTGATTGCATCAATGTTATTGCCTGCATTCCAGATGTCTTTGACCTCAGAGTCAGAATAGTACCTATCCCGCTTTTTGGATTTGTGTTTGACCTTGAAACCACGAGCAACATTAGCCTCGACGATCTTTTCATCAAGGCACCAGTCCCATAATTTGCACAGTTTGACGTGAGCGACCTTTGCGGCCCGAGGCCCGCTATTCACCTTCACATGGTTGATCCGGTCCCTGATCTCCTGCTCGGTAATGGTATCAATGGAGCGCTCGAACCAATCATCAAAATAGCGAAGCAGGATGTCCTGGGATTGCTTCCATTGCTTCTGCTCAATCTTGCAAACCTGATCGACGAAATCTGTGACAGCCTCCTTATAGAGCTTGGGATCATCAGTCTTCCTGACCGCGGCCTTTGGGTCTTTGCCCTGCTTGGCCATCCTCCTATCCTGCCGGACTATGTCTCTTGCTTCAGCAAGGGTGAGTTCATCAATACGACCGAGCTTCCGAGAGATGGCTTTGCCATGCAGCACATAGGTTGATCTGTAAGTCTTAGCCCCTCCCTTTGAGATCAGGAGCGATAGCCCTCGCTGACCCGCAACGCCTCGCTGAGCCTCCGAGTCATCATCCCAGACTTGCACTTGTCCTTTCTTGGGCGGTCGCAATTTTTGCAGTGCAAGGTCTGTGAAGTACATCTTGCTTTTAGGTTTGCGCCCCTCAAGTCTAACCCTTTCAACCATAGCTCCCTCCGTATGCAGATAATTGATGCATCAAAAATGCAAAAATTATGCAAAAGATCTACTGCTTTGTGCTGAATAGGGATGAAGTGGTGTGATTAGATTTAAACTAGTAGTGTTTTGATATTCAATTGTAATAACTAATTTCTATACTTCCAAAGCATTGAAATATATACAGTAAAAAATGTTCATAGTATGAATGGCATTCACGAGGTCGGCGGTTCGATCCCGCCTGGCTCCACCATAACTTCCTGAAAAACAAGTAATAAACATTGACAAATTTTGTCGATTTCTAATATTGAGATTTGGTGGCCTATCTGTGGCCCATTTTTCCCGGAGTAGTCCACTTTCTGGATCGGAGATTCCATCGGCTGAAAGCGAGGTTGCGCAGTGCGACAGGTATGCTCAGCAAGTTCTTGATGCAGTGGGTTGGCTAACAACTGCCTTGGGAATCGGAGGTACGGCATTTGTTACATAAGCGATGATCGGGTTGATGAAGAGTTTTCTACCTTTATGTGCGATCTCCCGGTTCGTATTGCGTAGGTCGGGGGGGCGAATCCCTCTTGCGGCACCATTTCCTGTTTCTCGGCATCTCAACCAGTCTCGTAATCTCATTTAAACCATAGAGAAAGCTGGGTAATTTGCCCATAATTCGTTTCATCGTTTCTCATTGAAGCCATCGCATTTGTTGGTAGATCCTTTGGTACCCACATCAACAGGGGAAAGGGATACCAACATGCCACTATCGGACACCTACCTGCGCAAGGCGAAGGGCGCGGCTAAACCGTACAAGAAGGCTGATGGCGGCGGTCTTTTCGTTCTGATACAGCCGGATGGAAAAAAGCTGTGGCGGTTGTCGTATCGCTTCGCCGGTAAGCAGAAAACGCTAGCCATGGGCGTCTATCCATCCACCGGCCTTGCTGCCGCACGGAAAGCCCGTGACGCGGCGAAGGAGCAGCTTGCTCAAGGCATTGATCCGGGAGCGGCGCGTAAGGCGGAGAAGGCTGCACTGCGTCTGTCGGTCGAGAATTCGTTCGAAGCAATGGCACGGGAATGGCATAAAGCCCAACTCCATCGATGGTCACCGGAACATGCAGGGCGGATCATCCGTCGGCTGGAGCGTGATATTTTCCCTTATATCGGCAAGCAGCCCATCGCGGCAATTGAGCCGCCAGAACTGCTGGACGTGCTTCGCAAGGTCGAGGCACGCGGCGCCCATGACATCACCAAACGCCTGCGGGAGCATTGCGGGCAAATATTTCGCTTTGCGATTGCCAGCGGCCGGGCGCGGCGTGATCCTTCCGCCGACCTTCGCGGTGCGCTGAAGGCAGCGCCTCCTGTACAGCATCAATAGGCCATGCCACGCGACGAACTCCCCGCATTTCTCCGGCAGCTTGAAGCCTATGACGGCGAGGTCGCAACCCGTCTGGCTCTTAAGCTGATCATTTTAACGATGGTGCGGACGAAAGAACTGCGCGGCGCGGAGTGGCGGGAGTTTGAAGACCTGGGCGGCGATGCCCCTCTGTGGCGCATACCCGCCTCACGCATGAAGATGCCCCGCGAGCATCTGGTTCCCCTACCGGATCAGGCTGTCGAGATCCTTGATGCATTGCATCCGTTGACCGGGTGGAGCCCCTACCTGTTTCCGTCCGGCGGAAAAAAGAGGCGGTATGAGCGAAAACACCATGCTCTATGCGCTATACCGAATGGGCTATCACTCCCGTGCCACGGTCCACGGATTCAGGGGCGTCGCCTCTACCGTGTTGAATGAGACCGGGTTCCATCCCGATTGGATCGAGCGGCAGTTGGCGCATGATGAAGCCAATAAGATCCGCGGAGCTTACAATGCCGCTCAATATCTCAATGGCCGACGCAGTATGCTTCAGTGGTACGCCGACTATCTGGATGCCCTTCGCGATGGCCGGAAGGTTGAAACGTTTTCGGTAGGCTAACCATGGCAAATGAAGCCAACGGATTCCCGGATAGCCCGGGGGCTCGATAATCACCCCATCTCTTTCCTTCGGGCGTGCCTGCCCGTCGATGTCTAAGCTGACCGAATAATCAAACCATTCTATGACTGGGTTTTCGCCGCGATCATAAATCGCCCGGATCAGCGCCATGTGCTTTTCATGACTTGGCGCGTTGATGTCGCCGCATGGCAACGGCGACAGCTAGGCGGGAATAAATCTGTTTGTTGCTTTCCGCGGGGATGTCTTAGAAATCTGGTGTTGCGCCGCCGGAAAAGGGAAATATCTTCTCCGGTGGCCGGCAATTTGTTCGCTCTCAGGTCGTTTCCCCCACAATACAGCCGCTAGTTTACCGGTTTTCTAAACCGAAGCGATGATGGGCGGTCGCTATCAATGATTGGTACTGTCTGACTTTTCCCAAGCTGTGTTGACAGAGCCAAGCCAACATCCGCAGAACTAACTGACACGGCACACTCCGTGATTCTCGAATGCGCCGCGGCGGAGGAAGCTCGGTGAGCAAGAAACAGAATATATTGGGTGCTCCGGCCTCGAACGCAGGAGATGCCTTTCACGAGACTTGGGCGTTGCGCGAGGCGCTGCGGCTCCTTGATCCTGCATCCGGGTTGACCGCGCTTTATGTTGAAGGTGTCCGAGATGATGCGGAGACGGATGATGCGGCTAGCTGGGATGGGGTCGATTGCGCGCTCTACTATGACAATGCGGACGAGCCAGACACCTCGAAGACCGATATAATTCAGCTGAAGTATTCCACGGCTTCTCCGAACAGATCCTGGACGCCAGCCCGTTTTTGCAAATCAACAAAGACAAATGGAAACAACTCCGTCGCACGCCGCCTCGCCGATGCGTTCAAAGGAGCCACTAAGGGAAAGACATTTGCGCAGGTGCGCAAGTCTGTATGCGTGCGTTTTGTCACCAACCAACCGATCGCGAAAGCTCTGTCGGACGAGATCGAGAAGGCAACGCGCGGCAATCTAACTGGTATAGCTCTCGATCGGCTTCAGAGGGCAACGGGCCTCGGGGAAAACAAGGTCAAACTTTTCTGCGAGTGTCTGACCTTGGAAGGCAAAGAAAAGAGCTACGACACGCTGAGAGCCGAGGCGACACTCACCGTCTTCCAACTTCTCGAAGCACCGCCGGCCGACATGATCGATGGGTTAATAATGAAGATCCGATTGCGGATGATGCCGGGAGGTTCGAGTCGAATTGACAAATTTACCGTCACAGGATGGTTCGGACTTGGCCAGGAAGTGGCTCTCTTCCCTCGCGAGCCAAGACTCGAGCCGCTCGGGTCTGTGATACCACGCGCTGTAACCACGGACCTTGCTGAGGCCGTTGTCGCACATCCGCTAGTCTGTCTTTACGGGGACGGGGGCTGCGGTAAGACGACAACCGCGCAAACCCTGCAGGCAGCACTTCCCGCGGGCTCGCGCACTATTCTCTATGACTGTTACGGTGCTGGCGCGTATCGTGACCAGTCTCAGCCACGCCACCGGCCGTTTGAAGCCTTCATGCAGTTGGCCAATGAGCTTGCCAAGGTGACAAACACGCCACTTTTTTTTCCGTATTCGAATCGACCGGACATGGCTTCGACCTTCCGAAATAAACTTGTTACGGCTGCGAAACTTTTCGCATTAGA
>JAFGKO010000186.1 GCA_016928525.1 Anaerolineales bacterium
CCGCGTTATCAGGCATTCTGAGAAATTGACATCGTGATACCGATAAAGGTGCCAGCCTGCCCTCCATTACGATCCTCGTCCCTTAGGCCATTCATCGGTTCTATCCAAAACCGCCTGCCTGTATCCTGGCGCATCCCCTCCAGGATTTAGAAGACTGGTTCGTAATCCGGACGGGCTTTCACCCAAAGTACGCATTTGACTGTTACATCCACGCCAACTTCCTGGATCATGATGTGAACAAGATCCTTGCGCTCATCCTTGGTTGAGTTCTTCCAGGTCTCGCGCAAGTCAAGCAAGGTACGTGCTGCCCGGTTGATCGCAGCCTCAGGAATCCGTTCCAACAGAGTCAGTTTTTCTTTCAATGCGCTGACTTTCTGCCAGTACTGGTATTCCTCCCCTTCATACAGCCCGCGCTCGTAGTTATCACGCATCAAACGCAGCTGACCACGGATTTCCTTGCGCTCGGCTTCCGGATCAACCTGATCGCGTTGTACATGGAACATCTGACGAACAATCGGCTCCCAATTTCAGGCAGACAGATAAATCGGATCAGCTTAGAGTTTTATCCAATGTCATCGTATAAGGATGCAAGCCCTTCGCGCAGTGCATACAATGCGGCTTGCGTTCTACTTGCGAGGTGCAGCTTATCCAAAATCCTGGAGATGTGTGTGTAGACTGTTGTAACGCTCACCACCAGTGTGTCTGCAATTTCCTGGTTGCTCAGGCCGCGCGCGATCAGTTTCACCACCTCAATCTCGCGCTCCGTGAGCGGGTCAGGCGAGGGCGGCTGCTCGGATGTGAGAATAAGTTCCTTGAGCAATTTTTGAGCGATGCTGGGATGCAGGGTCAACTGCCCGTGGTGAACCTGTCGGATGGCTAGCACCAACTCTTCCGGACCGGTATCCTTGATCAGATATCCCAGCGCGCCGGCTTTGATTGCTGGAAAGACTTTATCGTCGGTGGCAAAACTGGTCAAGACCAAAATTTGAATTTCTGGATGCCTGGCTTTGATCTGTAGGGTAGCCTCAATTCCATCCATGACGGGCATGACCAAATCCATCAGCACAATGTCGGGCTTGAGTTTCTCCATATCCGCGATAGCTTCTAGTCCGTTGGTCGCCTCGCCGACCACATCGATACCCTCTTCCGTTTGCAGCAATTGTTTGATGCCACGCCGGACAACGGGATGATCGTCCGTTATGTAAACTCGAATTACCTCACTCATAAGGTACCTCCACGCTTACCTGCGTGCCGCCTTCACCGCTGTTTATCCGCAAATCACCGTTGATTTGCTCTGCCCGTTCATGCATCCCTTTCAACCCTAACCCACCGTACTGATCTGCTGCATCGAGTTCGAATCCAACACCGTTGTCGCTGATCTGCATAATAATTTTCCCAGCTCCCTTTCCCAATGAGACTTTAATTTGGCTGGCGTGTGCGTGCTTCAGAATATTGTTCAAGGCTTCATTGGAAACGCCAAACAAGCCGGACTCGATTTCTTTCGGAAGCCTGCCCATCTCTTGGAGGTTGATCTGCGTCTTGAGCCCGCTGCGGCTCTCTACAGACTCCAATCTTGCTCGTAGCGCCGAAACCAGCCCTTCACTCTCCAGGATCGGAGGACGTAGCTCAAAGATTAGCAGGCGGGTTTCCTGCAAAGTCTGCTGCGCACTCTCACGAATTTCGCCCAGGTAATCCGACACATCCCCGGCTTGTCCCGCGCTCAGTTTGCGGGAAGCGGCTTCAGCTTGCAGGGTCAGGCCGTAGAGCGTTTGGGCGACCGAGTCGTGCAGTTCCCTGGCCAGACGATTTCGTTCCTTGGCGGTGGCGAGCTCTTCAGCCTGCCCGGCATATTCTTGCAACTGGCGATGCGCCTGTTGTAGTTCGTTTAAAAGCAGATCGCTCCGGAGCCTGGCTTCGTTGGCGCGTATCATGAGAGCCGAGAAAGAAACCACGAAGAACAATGCGGCGAGATAGAGAAACGTGAAAGGCAAAGCCTCCGGCCATCCGAATTGGACAGCTTGTCCAAACGTAATCGCAATCGCGACAATCGCGATCCAGACCAGGGCGACTTTGCGCGGAAATAGGAACAAGGCCTGTCCGCCCAGCGGGATTAAGAGCAAGGCGAAGAAATCCAGCTCGAAGTACAGCAGCATAGCCCAGAACACCAGCGCGGTTTGAATGGCGAGGTAGAGATGCGCTTTGAATTGGGAGCCTTTGGTGAAGATGTGTTGTAATCCGAGCAGAATCCCATAAGCAGCGAGAATCCCGCTCAGGAGCCACAGATACGGATGTGCCTGCTCGATGAACTCGAGAATCCAGCGCAGAGCAACAGCGATTCAGATCGTTAAACTCACAATGGTGAAGGGTAATGTATAGGTGGAGGAGCGGGGGTCTTTCATGTAAATCATTATATCGGACGAATATGACCCGTTCAATACAGAAAATTGTGTAGATTTCCTCTGGGAAAAGATAGGTTTTTATGTACTTGCATTTCCTGGTTTTTCCGGATGACTTTTGACATCCTAACTGCCATACTCATGGTGTCGGTCCAAATCTTATTGTTGGAGGTTGAAATGAAAAACATCAGGTGGTTTATCGGTTGTATGGTGTTGGTTGGGTTGCTCCTGGCTCAAGCCCGATCGGTGGATGCGCTTACTCTGCAACCGCTGCAGCAGGCTGCTTCGACAGTGACGCCAGAAGCGGTCGAAGACTTCATGGATGGCTTCGCTGCCGAATACATGCCCACCCTGGAAGTTCCGGGGATGGCTTTTGTGATGGTTAAGGATGGAGCAGTCTTTTTCAGCAAGGGTTACGGGTACGCGGACTTAGAGAATCGGGTACCCTTTGACCCAGAACAAACCATCGTGCGCGCTGGTTCGATCGTTAAAACCATCACCGCTCTAGCCCTGCTACAGCTCTCTGAGCAGGGCAAGATCGATCTGGACGCGGATGTCAACCAGTATCTAACCCATTTCCAGATACCGGATACGTTCAACGAGCCAATCACTGCCCGCCAACTTCTACACTACACGGCTGGCTTGGATAGCCGCTTTATCGGTATCCGCGCCAAAAACGCAGACGAAGTTCTGCCTCTGGCCGAGTACCTGGCTCGGCGTTTGCCAACTCGCACCCGCCCGCCGGGAGAGATCCGGGCTTATAACGATCACGAGATCGCCCTGGCGGGGTTGCTGGTGGAAGAAGTCTCGGGGATGCCCTACGATCAGTACGTGCAAGAGCATGTATTCAAGCCGCTTGGCATGGAAAGCACTTCCATCTATCTGCCAGAACGGGATGCCAGGCACGTGGCTTTTGGCTATGGCTCAAACGGACCCTACCCGCTCAATTACTACAATCTTAACGCCGCCGCTGGAGTCGGGTTCAACACAAACACAGTCGATATGGCTCGCTACATGCTCATGCACCTCGATGGCGGGAAAGTGGATGACGTGCAAGTGTTCAGCGAAGATTTGATCGAGGAATTTCACACAACGCGCTTCACCCACCATCCCAAGCTACCCGGGATCGCCTATGCCTTCGATGAAATTTTCTGGGGCAGTCGGCGCATGCTGGCAAAGAGCGGTGGCGCTCCTGGTTTCCAGAACCGTATGTTGCTGTTGTTGGATGAAGGTGTGGGCCTTTACTTCGTCTACAACCGCGACTCAACCGTGCGCCTGGCCGGAATGTTGGAACAGGCTTTCCTGGAACGCTTTTACCCCGCCAGCATGCCAAAGGTTGAGACAGAAATCCAGGCTACTGACCCTCAGGAGATGGCACGCTATGCCGGTTACTACATCAGCATGAACGATTATTCCAGCATGGGTATTGAAAAAGTGCAAATGCTTATGGGACAGGAGCGGATCACATTCGATGAGCGAGGCAGGCTGCGCTATGCCGGCGGCAAACTCCTGCGTATGGACAGGGATTTGTTCCAATGGAGCGATGGCGGCGGCTATGTGGCTTTCGGCGAAGATGAAAATGGGCGCGTCAACTACCTGTTTGTTCAACGGTCAGCACTCATCCGCGTGCCATGGATCGAGACCTTCCCGGTGCAGGTGGGGTTGCTCTGTTTTGGACTGCTCGTTTTCGTCACCGTCCTCATTGGTTGGCTGGTGGCGGTTTTCAAACGCCGGGCAAACTCTTATGCGCTCTC
>JAFGKO010000187.1 GCA_016928525.1 Anaerolineales bacterium
CCTGCGCTATGACCTGGCCATGTTTGTGTTGTACTATAACAAACCGCTCATGGATGAGTTCGGTTACACCGTGCCCACCACATGGGAGGAGTATCAGGAATTCAGTGACAAGGTGGCCGCGGAACACCCTGGCTATTACTTGGGAACCTGGGGTGATGGCTGGACATACATCAGCTATTTTGATGCCAGCGGCTGCCCCTCACATGAGTTGGTCAATGACTCCGAGATCAAGATCGATATGACAGACCCGCGCTGCGTACGCGCCGCGAAGTTGGTCGACCACATGCTAGACAATGGTACGATGTTCAATACCGATTATTTCAGCGCTGAATTTGCCGCAGTCGTCTCGGATAACAAACTGCTGGCGATGCCCGGACCAGCCTGGATGTTCGGCGTCTTCGGCGGCAACGAAAACAGCTCCTGGTATAAGACGTCTGACAAGCAACTCGGGGTTGCCAATCCACTGAAGTGGAAAGATGATGAGAAGGCTATCACTCCGGCTATGGGTGGTGCGGCTTGGACTGTCTCAAGCCATACGAAGAATCCCAAACTGGCTGTGGACTTTATCCAGTGGGTCACCACCGACCCGGATTTCTGGGCAGGGACCACCAATTTCCCGGCCTACAAACCCATCCAGAATCTGTTCCAGGATTCAATGAAGACCAACGCCCTCTTCGCCAACGATCCCTTCCCGGTCTACCAGCAGGCTGCCACCGATATTGGGCCATTGGACAAGTGGCCACGCTTTGACCTCATTGCCCCATTGAGCGAGGCTGTCAGGACGGGGTTGCAGGAAGACAGGTCGGTTGAATCGATTCTGCCTGATGTGGCAGACAAGCTGGCACCGCTGGCGGAAGCGCAGGGGTACCAGGTCGAAGTAACAAAGTAGTAGTATATTAGCAAAACGTGAGATAGTCTCCAGACTCTCCCATGTATAGGTGAAGGCGGGGTGCGTCTCGGGTAGGTAGATTCTCAGAAATGCGCCCCGCCCTCCATCTTCTTTCTGGAATGATGCAGTCCAAAGGAGTTTTCCTTGACTAATCAAACGGCATCCCTCCCTTCTTTGCCTTTGGCGGACAAGCCGCGCGCCACAAGTACTTCCCGCCGGCGGCACTTGATTGCCTATCTGTTCGTCCTGCCATATATCCTGGTCATGTTGGCTTTTGGTCTTGGTCCAGGTCTGTATGCCCTGTTGATCAGTTTCGCTGATTTCAGCCTCGGTGTGCCGCGCTATTTTGCAGCGGGATTTAGTAACTATCTGGCCGTTTTCAATGATTTTCGCTTCAATTTTACTTTTGTCAATATCGCGAAGTTCCTGGTGATCTCGGTGCCGCTTGGGATCGCCATGGTCGTCATACTGGCAATCTTGTTGCAAATGCGGCCTGGACGGTTGACAACAGCCTTACGCACGCTCTATTTCATATCTGGCGCAGTGACGGGGCCTGTGTTGGTGTTGGTTATGATTTTCATGCTGGATCCCAGTATCAGTCCCTTTCAGGCTCTTCTTAAAGGTATGGGCTTCGAGTTGCTCAATGATGTGATCTATCCGGGCAGCTTGCCTGTGCTCTTCACCCTCGTTGGTTTTTTTTCCGGGGCAGGTATGTGGATTGCAATCCAGTATGGCGCGCTGGAAGCGATACCCACTGAAGTCATAGAAGCAGCCACCATTGACGGCGCCAATGCATGGCAAAAAGCGCTGCTCATCAAATTTCCGCTCATTCGCCCTTATATCATTTATCAATTCATTCTGATCTTCGCCGGGAATGTGCAATTATTCGTGGAACCACAGATTTTGGGCGGCGGCAACAACCTCGGCGTTGGCGGGAATGTACCAGCGGTCTGGTCGCCGAACCAATTGGCCTACAACTTCGCCTTTGAAATGGGAAATTTTGGCGCTGCTTCTGCGCTTTCGCTGTTTATGTTGGTAATTGGGTTAGGGGCCGCCTACCTGGTCATTCGTTGGACCGGCTTTTTCAATATTGAGAACTAAGGAGAGTGACGCATGTCTAAAATTGGTACCCCGCGCCCAGATTCTCGCCCGACTCTCCTGCAAAGATGGAAGCATTTTCGGATAAGAACAGTTGGCGATACAGGAATTTTGGGTTTTGGCTTGCGCTGGGGGGTGTTGTTGCTCTTCGCTGCATATTTCTTTGTTCCCATACTCTGGCTCGTGTTGGCGACTTCCAAAAGTGCACCGCAGCTTCTTGAGCTGAAACCTCTGGCATTTGGCTCGTTCGAGCGTATTCAGGAAGCATGGCGGAGAATTATCGAGTATCAGAATGGCGAAGTATTGCTGTGGGCGTCCAATTCTATCCGCTACGCGTTATGGGCGCTAACCTTGTCCCTGGCTACCAGCATTCCGGCGGGCTACATTCTGGCTGTTGCGCGGTTTCCGGGCCGCCGCCTGTTGCTTTGGTTGACATTGGTTACCATGTTGCTGCCGCCCTCGGCTCTGGTACTGCCAATGTTTATGGAGCTGAATCTGTTCCGTTTGATCAACACCCAATGGGCTGTCATTTTGCCGTCAGCCTTTTTTCCGTTCGGCACATACCTGACCTATATCTATTACGCTTCCAGCCTGCCGTCAGAACTGCTTGACGCGGCGCGGGTAGACGGTTGTTCTGAAGCGCAATTGTTCTGGCATATTGCTTTGCCGCTCGCCACCCCAGTGCTGGGCTTGCTGGCATTTATCAATTTCACCACGAATTGGAACAATTTCTTCGGCCCCTATGTTTTGTTGAATGACGATAGGCTTTTCAACCTGCCGGTCGGGATTCAGCAATTTGTCGCGGCGACTTCCGCCCTCCGTCCCGGATTCAACCCCAGCCCCGGCGTGATGGTCGGCTATCAACAAGCCGAAGCCGCCTTGTTCGGGCTGATCATGGTAGTGCCTGTGGCGATTGTATTTCTGTTCGCTCAACGCTATGTCATTGGGGGAGCCTTTACTGGTTCTGTAAAAGGGTGAGGTAAAATACAAGGTTTGAGTTGTCTGTGAATCTTTATTTCCCCATATCCCGATATCATTTTGACGATATGCGGATTGAAGAAGGATCGGACAAATTCAGTTTGGATGTGCTATCCAGTTTTTTCCATGAAAGAAGAAGGCATACTGTGAACTCAGCGTTCAATATGCACGATTTCGCTTTCATCGAAAATGTGTATTTCAATGATGTATAACCCAACCAGGAGAAGCCGCGTTCTGGCGGTGGCATTCCGCCCAGGTTTCAATCTAAATTCAAAGGGTCTTTCATGAGAGAACTTCTATATGGTGCTTTAATGTTATGCCTCACAACACTTTTGCCAGCTTGCGCTCGAACCAATCCCATCTCTACGAAACCAGCCCCATCGGCGACTTCTGGCATGCGGCCCTTACCAACAGTCAATGTTGATCTCACAGTTTCTGCGATGCCAGCCTCACCGACCGATTCTGGCCTGCTACTCTCTCCGGAGGTCAACGCTGATCGAACAGTTACCTTACGGCTGAGTGCCGCCAATGTAACCAGCGTAACCGCATCAGGGGACTTCGGCAATCTCATCTTGACGAAAGATGCGCAAAATATCTGGTCCGCAACTACCGAGCCTCTGGTGCCTGCCATCTACATCTACGCCTTTAATGTGGACGGCGTGCAAATGGCTGATCCAAACAATCCAGATAACAAAGGTATCTCTGAATCTCTCTTTACGGTTCCAGGCAATCCGCCCATGCCGTGGGAACTGCGCAATGTCCCCCATGGGCACATTACGCAGGTTCTCTACTTCTCCCAGGTTTTCAACTCTCAGCGCCGCTATTTTGTTTATACGCCTCCAGGCTACGATGAAGCTACCAATAACCTGCCCGTGCTTTACCTGTTGCATGGTTATTTCGATAATGATTCTGCATGGACCACCGTCGGGAAAGCTAATCTCATCGCCGACAATCTGTTGGCTGATGGCAAAATCAAGCCCATGCTCATTGTCATGCCGTACGGGCAACTCAACAGCCGCGTCACAATAGACAAGGCTCTCGATGCTGATTTCCAGCAACAGTACGAAGAGCAGCTTCTCACAGAGATCATTCCCGATGTCGAACAGACATTCCACGCGGCTCCGGACGCCAAACACAGGGCCATGGCTGGTTTATCTATGGGCGGTTTTCAGGCGTCCGTTATTGGCATGAATCACCCTGAGACCTTTTCGACGGTCGGTATATGGAGTCCTGCCTTCTTCGGCGATCCAGACATTCTCCTCGCACGGCTTGCCGCTGCGCCAGATGATCTGAAGCGCTCATTTCTTTATGTTCATGTAGGTGTGGGCCAGCAGGACTCACTTATCGGCGGCAGTTTTACGATTGACAAGTTTCTTACAGAACAGGATATCGATCACGAATTCATCCTTACTCCCGGAGAAGATCATACCTGGGTCCTCTGGCGTGGTTACCTTGTTGATTTCCTCCCCAAATTTTCTGCCGCCGCCCAATAATGCACATCTCATTACGACCACTACTCGGTTAGGAAGAGAAGAAATTGTCTGCGAATCTTTATGTCCCTATATCCAGGTATCTTTTTGGCGATTTGTGGATTGAATATGTAACGGAGTCGAGGTTTCGTACCGTTGGCCTTTTCCTTTATCCTGACAGCATGGCGGACAAGCTGGTAACACATCGCGAGTTCCTTCCCTGGAAACCCCAGGAATTTCCCGATATATTGGCGCAGGAACTTGAGTCACTTGTTCAGTTCAAGCTTGTGGGGGATTCGTTAAGTGGTTTCAGTCAGGGCATCACAATGCACAACAGTGATACTTTATCCAGCCTGCGATATTCCAGACAGGAGAAAATCCAGCAGGGCGATGAGACAGAGATAATAACCTACTTGAATTCTGAGCGGGGCTATACGTGTGAACATCACCTACGCTATTGCCAGGGGGATGATGCTCTCACCTTCTTCTCAACAATCCGAAATGATGGATCAGAAGAATTCAGCTTGGAAATGCTATCCAGTTTTTCGTTAGGGGGAATCACTCCTTTTGCCGCGGATGATGCCCCCAATCGCCTCCATTTTCATCGGTTTCGCAGTTTTTGGTCGGCGGAGGGGCGCCACACCAGTCAGCCAATCGAGGAACTTCACCTGGAACGATCCTGGTCAGGGCATGGTGTTCGAGGCGAACGATTTGGACAGGTCGGCTCGATGCCTGTTCATGGTTATCATCCATTTGCAGCCATCGAAGACCGCGATGCAGGTGTTTTCTGGGGTGCCACTTTAGCTTGGGCGGGATCATGGCAAATGGAGTTATATCGCCGCGATGACCAGTTAAGTCTTTCGGGTGGGTTGGCTGACCGTGAGCTTGGTCATTGGTATAAAAAGCTACCTCCAGGCGAAACTTTCACCAGCCCTCTGGCTTATGTTACTACCGTCAAAGGGGATTTCGATGATCTATGCCAGCGCCTGACAGCGATGCAATCGAAGGCCGTTGAACAGGCACCAGACAGCGAACAAGCTTTGCCGGTCCTGATAAACGAATTCTGTACGACCTGGGGAAATCCAACGCATGAACGCGTTTGCGCCCTTGCCCGGCGATTGAAAGGCTCCGACGCAAGATATTTTGTTATAGATGCTGGCTGGTATCGTGGCGAAAACGGCGATTGGAGTTTGAACCAGGGAGAATGGACGCCAAGCCCAGATCTATTCCCCGATGGGATCGCCGCCACTGCAAAATTCATCCGTGAGCAGGGATTGATCCCTGGGCTTTGGTTCGAATTCGAAGTGGTTGGCAGCCGATCGAATCTATTCAACCAGATGGTCGATCATTTTCTCAAACGGGATGGAATGCCTGTTATGGTAGGGCAGCGCCGGTTTTGGGATTTTCGAGACCCTTGGGTCCGCGATTATTTATTTGAGAAAGTGGTCCTCTTTCTGCGTAACAACGGATTTGGCTACATTAAGGTGGATTACAACGAAACAATTGGTATTGGTGTTGACGGAGCCGAGTCTCTGGGTGAAGGGTTACGCCAGCATATTTTGTGTGTGCAGGATTTTTTCCGCCAGATGCGAAAAGAACTCCCCGACTTAGTAATCGAAGTCTGCGCTTCGGGCGGACATCGACTGGAACCTTCCATGATGGCGCTCGCCAGTATGGCTTCTTTTTCAGATGCGCACGAATCGCTCGAAATCCCGATTATTGCTGCCAATCTGCACCGCCTCATCCTACCAAGGCAATCCCAAGTTTGGGCAGTTTTACACGCCAGTGCTTCATCTCAGCGTTTGATATATTCCCTGGCTGCCGGCTTTCTGGGAAGGTTGTGCCTCTCCGGTGAAGTTGACGAGCTTAATGACAACCAATGGACACTCGTGCGAGAAATCATTCGCTTTTATGATCAGGTCGCGCCAATCATCAAGAATGGTAGGAGCAGGCTTTATCAGGAGATTGGATTATCTTGGCAACACCCCCAAGGCGCACAGGCGGTTTTGCGCACTTCTACAGATAATAGCCAGGCTTTACTGGTGGCCCATTCATTCGCAAAGCCGTTGCCAGCCAAAATTATCGTTGACCTTCCTCCCGGAAATTGGCAGATAGTTAATACTTTACCAGGCACAAATATCGATTTGAAAATTGCTGGCAATAAAATTGGCGTTCAATTTGCCGGGGAATTCGAAGGGTATGTCATCCATCTTGAAAAAAGCAATAAGGTAAGGCTTTGAGCGACCCTTGTGAACTACCAGGCGAGTGATTGGCAGTATTTGAGGCCAAGATCCCCAAAATCATCATAACTTGAAAAGGTAATAATATCTATGAAACCACAGAATAACCTATTGGCTGATCTACTTGATCTTGATGCACCCGAAGCCTCGCAAGATGTTTTATGGTCCGTAGGCACACCCCATACTGTTAGTGTGCTGGATAGACATGTTGGTATTGAATTGGATTTTTTTGCTCAGGCTTTATGCGAAGAGGGGATCACGCCAGATAAAAGCATCCCCCAAAAAAGACACACTTTGTGGGTCAGCGCCTACGGCGAAGAAATTATCCGGTTGACGATAAATTTTAACAGCAATGAATTTCCTGTCGTCGACAACAATGTGATGCTGGATATCGACGACAAAGTCGAACGATTGCCTTTGTCGGTAAATAAAGACTCTCAAGGCTGGAAAGTTGTTGATTCTACGGGGAAGACGCGAATGGAAATCAAAACCCAAGCTCCAACAATCAAGCATTGGAGCGACCTGATTCCTGCCCCACCAGAGACCCTAAATGCAACCATATACCCGGACGGCTCAACCTCTGTACTTCTTGAACCATATGATGTTTTTAAACCGGAGCAGCGCGAGTCCTTTCCATTAGCTTATATCGAACGTATGCAACGCCCACACCGGGCAACGTTTGCCTTCCATGCTTCTGCAAATGAAAAAATTGCAGGAACAGGGGAACGTTTTGCTTCCATGAATCTTTCCGGACGAACGCTGGTTTTGGAAAACGCTGATGCTTTGGGAGTCAATAATCGACGTTGCTACAAGAATGTACCTTTTTATATTTCCAATCGTCCATATGGTCTCTTGATTCTGACCTCTGCACATACGCGACTTTCTTTAGCCGATATTTCCACCCGAGTAAACCAGGCAATGATTGAAGATGGTCTGGTTGATTTATTTGTGATTGGTGGAAAGAATATTGAACGTATTCTGTATAACTACCGTTTGTTGACTGGCTTCCCGCATGATGTGCCTCTGTGGTCCTATGGCATCTGGATGGGGCGAATGACCTATTTCACCGCTGCCGAAACTCGCCAGGTTGCTGCTCGTTTGAGGAAGGAATCGTTTCCCTGTGATGTAATCCATGTCGATACTGGGTGGTTCGATAAGGACTGGATTTGTGACTGGGAATTCAGCCCACGGACATTCCCCAATCCTCAAGATTACTTAAGGGAGATGCGTTCAAATGGTTTTCGCGTCACACTGTGGCAGCTTCCATCAGTGAGCGCACAGACAGAGTTATACGTACCGGCCTTGGAGAATAAATTCATTGCCAGTAACAACAATATAGTGAGCAGCTTTTCAAATTTTGGCGACAGAGGACTTGCCGCAACGATTGATTTCACGAATCCGCGTGCGATCGAATGGTACCAAGGGTTGTTGGAAAAATTATTAAGAATGGGGGTGGCTGCAATCAAAACTGATTTTGGCGAGACCATTGACCTTCAAGCGGATTATCAGGGGATGGATGCAAAACTATTGCATAATCTTTACTCATTGCTATATCAAAAGGCGGCCTTTGAAATAACTGAAAAAATTACAGGAGAAGGATTGATATGGGCTAGGTCCGGTTGGGTGGGTAACCAACGTTATCCAGTACATTGGGGAGGGGATTCGGCTTGTACCTGGGAAGGTATGGCAGGTTCATTACGCGGTGGCTTGCATTTGGGTCTATCGGGCTATGCATTTTGGGGGCATGATATTGCGGGCTTTCATGGTGTACCCAATTTCATGAATAATTGGCCTTCTGATGAGTTGTATATGCGTTGGACCCAATTTGGTGTGTTTTCGTCTCACATTCGATATCATGGCACTTCTCCGCGTGAACCATATGAGTATCCTGTAATCGCTAACCTTGTCAGGCAATGGTGGAACTTGCGCTATGCACTTCTTCCCTATCTAGTAGAGCAGGGACAGAAGGTAATTAAGACCGGTTTGCCTATGCTGCAAGCACTCATTTTCCATCACGAAGATGATCCTATGTGCTGGCACATTGATGATCAATATTACTTTGGGAATGATTTTTTAGTTGCGCCAATTATGAATGACGAGGGTGTTAGAGATGTATACCTCCCGGCAGGTAAATGGGTTGATTTTTGGACAGGAGAGATGTTGGAAGGCAACCGCTGGCTAAAGAAAATTAAGATGTCATTGGAGCATATGCCAGTTTATGTCAATTTTGGGGCTCAAGTGCCGGTTTATCCGCATAGGGTTCAGTATACTGATGAAATGGACTTGACCAAGGCCGCAAAAGTAGTTTTTGATCACCAATACCGGGGATTACGAAATTCTATTTTAGGGACAGTTGTCAGTTTGTAAGGGTATCAATTCGTTTGTGTATCAGGGACTCAATCTTGTAGAAACGCTTGATATTGCCAGGATATGCACAGCCATACTCCTTTGTGTTCTCCATCCACTGAACGAAAAGTAGTTGCACTGCATGTCGTCTCGATGTCTTTCAGGAATACAGGCCGAAGTTGGCGTTGGGGCAAACGATCAAATCATTTAAAGGGTTTCCCTCTTGACAATTGTGAAAAAAAGTGCAAAAATATGGTAACGATACCCTGATAACGTTGTCGTATTTCTTTAGCTTGTGCTTGGTTTGATGAGCAAATAAATGCCAACTGTACATGATGTAGCAAAGCGAGCAGGTGTTGCCCCAATCACGGTTTCCCGGGTGATTAATAACTCAGGCTATATCAGCCAGGCTACCAGAGAGCGCGTCGAAGCAGCGGTCAAAGAGCTGGGGTACGTTCCAAATACATTAGCTCGCGGCCTTCGCTCGAAGCAAACGAAGACACTGGCATTGGTTGTCACGGATATTACAAATCCATACTTTACATTGATGGCTAGGGGGGTTGAGGATGCAGCAGGCGCTTCTAATTATACAGTTGTTTATTGCAATACTGATGAATCTGAAGCGAAAGAAGAAAAATATGTCAACCTTTTAGCACAGAGACAGGTAGATGGCGTGCTTTTGGTTCCTGCATGTGGGAATGTAAAAACGATTAAGTTCTTATTGTCAAATGATATTACTGTTGTGGCACTTGATCGCCGCGTTTCAGGCGTAAAAATCGACTCGGTGCGGTCCGACTCAGAAAATGGCGCCTATCTTTTGGTAAAGCTGTTGATAGGATTAGGCCACAAACGGATTGCCATGATAACTGGTCCCAAAGATGTTTCCACTTCGGCCGACCGTGTAGCTGGATATCAGCGCGCGTTGAATGAATCTGCTCTAGGGGACAATGAGCAGGTTTATTATGGAACGTTTAACCAAGATGGTGGTTATGAATTCACCAAGCAAGCAATGATGCACTCGCCAAAGCCTACAGCTATATTTGGTGCCAATAACTTTATTGCGATTGGGATCATTAAAGCTTTGCGTGATCTTCAGATTGCTGTGCCTGGTGATGTCTCCGTTGTCGCATTTGATGATTTTCCTGAATCGATGCTTGTGGCGCCTTTTTTGACTTTTGCGGAACAACCAGCTTATGAGATGGGGCGAATGGCGACTGAATTATTGCTGAAGCGTATTTCAGGTGAATTAACTGGAGGATATCAAAAACTCATTTTGCCCACACAAATCATCGAACGTGGATCCACCGGTCCAAACCGGAACAACAGTAGTTGAAGTAGGAAACAAAATTTTTTACCATATTGTGGTAACGTTACCATATTGCCTTATTCTCTATCTCGATTAGTCTCAGAAAAGGATGAACCCTATGACAGAAGCCACACCCATCGTGGAAATGCGGAACATCAAGAAGAGTTTTGCTGCTGTCCGAGCGCTGCGCGGGGTAGACCTGGTATTGCACCACAATGAAGTATTGGGGTTGGTGGGCGACAACGCCGCCGGCAAATCTACCCTGATGAAGGTTCTCAGCGGGGCCTACCTCCCTGATGAAGGAGAGATCTTCATCGAAGGTAAGAAGGCACATATTAGCGATCCCTTGAATGCGCGCCAGCTGGGCATCGAGATGGTGTATCAGGACTTGGCCCTTGTCAACCACCTTGACGTGGCCGCCAACGTTTTCCTGGGACGTGAAGTGATGTCCGCACAACTAGGCCGGATTGGTGTAATGAACCAGCGTCACATGGAGCAAGAGACGCGACGCCTGCTAGATCGTCTCAAGATTGACATCTCCTCCGTGCGCCTGGGTGTGGAGAGGCTGTCAGGTGGCCAGCGCCAGTCGGTGGCTATTGCCCGTGCGACAGCTTTCAACGCCCAGGTCATTATCATGGACGAGCCCACAGCGGCTCTGAGTGTGGCGGCCATTGGCAAGGTACTCGATTTGGTGCGGGAGCTCAAGGCGCAGGGCTGTTCGATCATCATCATCAGTCACCGCTTGGAAGACATTTACCAGGTGAGCGACCGAATGATAGTGTTGCGTCACGGGCGCAAAGTCTGCGACTATCCCGTCACCGGTGACATTCACGAGTTCCGCGAGCGGGTGGTGGCCTACATAGTCGGCGCCCGTGATGA
>JAFGKO010000188.1 GCA_016928525.1 Anaerolineales bacterium
GCCGATTGCGCTGACATGCGCCCCTGGCTTCAGGTCGGCGTCGGCGAACACTGGCGCGGTAGATGTGGTTGCCGTGCAAACGATGTCCGCATCAGAAAGGGCATGTCCAGGACTGGTCGCTACACGCAACGCTTTGGGG
Source organism: Anaerolineales bacterium (assembly GCA_016928525.1). Next base: position 140 of record JAFGKO010000188.1, read on the forward strand.
ATGGAATCCTTCCCGGCCATTTCCTGCGCGAAAGCCTCTGCCCGTTCAACGGCCTCGTCATACACCCAGGCCACCTCGATCTTTCTCACGCTGCAAGCTGCTTCCAATTGTGTACGTCCCTGCGCCCCCGCGCCAAACACCGCCGCCACCTTGCTGTCGGGGCGAGCCAGCAAGTCAATGGCCGCGCCGCTGCCTGCACCCGTACGGATGGCAGTCAATGTGCTACCTTCCAACAATGCCACCGCCCGGCCTGTATCCGCTTCGAGCACGAGCACCGCCGCCTGGATGAAAGCCAACCCGCGGTCTGGATTATTGGGAAACAGGGAAACGACTTTTACAGCCAGCGCATCGCCTCCCTGCGCCTGGACATAGGCTGGCATGAATAGGCTGACGGCATCCTGCGGCGGGACGCTGAGTCGCGTCCGGAGCGGCACTTCAGCCTTCCCGTCCGAGAGAGAAGCGTAGGCACGCTTCATCGCCTCGATGGTCTCTTTCATTGGCAAAGTTTTGCGCACGTCCTCAGCGCTCAGGATACGCATAATTAGGCCCCTTTCTCAATTTTCGGATGGCTCACAACCTTGTGGCTTCTGCCAGTGATCAGTGACCATTGCTTCAACATTTGGCGGCTGGCAAGATAGCCAGGGTTGGTCAGTTAAGTTTGCGGCCCTTAACCCCTGGGAACAGGGGTCATCAATTTCAGTCAGGGTTAGAACGCCTCCATCAAGGGTCCAGGAATACGAACCAGTATCCCAGTTACAGTAAGGATCGTTGAATAGGTATAGCACATCGCCTGATACGGTATATGATCCAAGACTACGCCAACCATTCACAGTGTAATAAATCCTAAAGACGCCTTTGTCCAATTGAAATTTCCACAAGCCGCCTTCCAGCGCATAGTCCGGACATCTTTTGCAAGGGAAAGGCGTAGCCAGGCGCGGGTTGATTTTAACGTAGGTACTGTCCAGAATCGTTGCCTGCTGAGCAGGCAGAGAGGTTGTCCATGGAACAGGAGCGTGGCCCAAGAGAGCAAACCAGCCGTCAGCAGGCGTAGCAGACGGAGCGGGAGACACCGTTGAAAGTGGGACCTGCGCCACCGGCTGGCAGGCCGCCATAATGGAATTCAGGAGAATGACCGAAACAACACCAAAAGTGGGATATTTCATCAAGTTCAACCATTATAAACAAAAGCGCAGAAGACAATGTCAAATTGTACCTCTGCGCGAAACGGAAAGTGATGGTGTGTTATTCCATACCGAGGTAGGCCCTTTGGACCATCTCATTCTGCTTCAGATTAGCAGCCACATCCTGGAGTACAATTTCGCCTGATTGCAACACATAACCACGGTGAGCTATCGAGAGCGCCATAAGGGCATTTTGTTCGACCAACAGGATAGTGGTTCCATCTTTGTTGATCTTTTCGATCGTATCAAAAATGGCCTCCACCAATACGGGGGCGAGGCCCATGGAGGGTTCATCCATCAGCAGGATACGAGGGTTGGCCATCATCGCACGCCCCGTCGCCAACATCTGCTGTTCGCCGCCGGAAAGTGTACCGGCGACCTGGCTATGGCGTTCTTTCAACCTTGGAAAAAGGGTAAAAACGCGTTCCAGATCGTCAGCAATATCCCGTTTGTTGTCACGGCTGTACGCACCCATATCCAGGTTTTCGGTCACAGTCAGGCTAGCAAAGATACGCCGCCCTTCCGGAACCATCGCCACACCCTTGTAAACGATTTCATGGGGCTTGTAGCGAGCCAGGTCTTCGCCCTCGAGACGGACATGCCCTTCGCGAGGTTTCATGATGCCTGTGATGGAACGCAGGGTAGTGGATTTACCCGCGCCATTTGCACCGATCAGAGTAACAATCTCCCCTTTATCGACGGTCAGAGAAACGCCTTTTAATGCATGGATGTTACCGTAATACGAATGAATATTCTCGACTTCAAGCATTGCCATTGTGAATGCTCCTGATCAGGCTGCTGCCGTCGACTGGGAATCCAGCTGGCCAAGGCCACTGGCGGCACCACGCCCGAGATAAGCTTCGATTACCTTCGGGTTATTCTGGATCTGGATAGCTGTACCTTCTGCTATCTTCACCCCAAAATCAAGGACGGTGATTTGCTCGGAAATGCTCATGACCACTCTCATTTGATGTTCGATGAGCAAGATGGTAATCGCGAGCTCATCCCTTAATTGGCGGATGAAGTGCACCATCTCCTGGGTTTCACTGGGATTCATGCCAGCGGTGGGCTCATCCAGAAGTAATAGCTTTGGCCTGCTCGCCAGGGCACGGGCAATCTCGAGTCGTCGTTGGTCCCCATACGACAGGTTCATCGCCATCATATCACCCTTCCCACGCAGGCCGACAAATTGCAGCAAACGTTTTGCTTCTTCGACCGAAGTTCTTTCCTCTCGCATTGTGCGCGGATCGCGCAAAACCCCGCCAATCAGACCAGATTTCAGATGAGGGTGCATTCCGACCAGAATGTTTTCAACCGAAGTCATATTCTTGAACAGGCGGATATTCTGGTAGGTGCGTGATACACCCAGGTGAGTGACTCGATCCGGAGAAAGCCCTGTGATGTTTTTACCATTCAACAAGATTACGCCTTCCTCGGGAGTATAAAACCCAGTGACGCAGTTGAAAAACGTGGTCTTCCCGGCGCCGTTGGGCCCGATAATACTGTGGATCGCCTTTTCCTTGACTTCCAGATCAATATTGCTAAGCGCTTCGAGACCGCCGAAACGCTTTGTAACTCCTTTTGCAACCAGAACGGCCATCTTGTCTTCTCCTTGCTACTTTGCAGGTTCCATCGCCGCGGTCTCAGCGTCTGCTTGTGCCTTAGCCGCTGCCGCCAGTTCTTCCTCGTGCAACTCCAGTCTCCGCCGCGCATCCGGCCACAAACCTTCCGGTCTGGTCAGCATCATTACCACGAGTAATGCGCCGTAAACGAGATAGCGATACTCTGCAAATTCACGCAGCAGTTCCGGCGAGCCCATCAGCACCAAGGAACCAACAAAGACTCCGGGGATACTCCCCATGCCGCCGATGATGATCAGGCACAGCACATTGATAGAGACCAGGAAGTTCATGCTGTGCGGGTAGACCGATTGAAGCTTGGCTGCGAAGATCGTCCCAGCGATTCCTGAGAAGAGCGCGCCGGTCGCGAAAGCCATCAGTTTATAAGCGACATGGTTGATACCCATCGCGACAGCCACATCCTCGTCTTCCCGTATCGCCATCCAGGTGCGCCCAACACGGGAATCCCTTAACCGCCAGGCAATAAAGGCAACAATGCCAACCCCTATCAAGAAAAGATAATACAGTTCCTGTTGTGTGTTCAGGACAAATCCGCCAATACTCGGCTGGGCAATCAATTGAATTCCCTGGGAACCGCCAAACCAGGGTCGCAACCAATCGGAGAGCGCCAGCAGGCGGACAATTTCGCCAAAGCCCAGGGTCACAATGGCCAAATAGTCGCCGCGCATTTTCAACACCGGCAGGCCCAGGATCAAGCCGGAAAGCACGCAGGCGATCATGGCAAACGGCAACGCCTGCCAGTAGGTCATCGTCCCGCCCAACTCCGGGGATGTCAATACTCCCATCGTGTAAGCGCCAATGGCGAAGAAGGCCACATAACCCAGATCAAGCAATCCGGCAAAGCCAACCACGATATTCAGGCCTATGCCCATCAATATGTACATAAATACCGTATCCAGGATATCGCTGAAGAATATACCCAGGATCGGTGGGAGCAATATCAAGACAATGGCAATCCCAGCCCAAGTCAACCAGCGCACGAGGGGGCGCTGTTTGGGTCGCACACGGGTCAAATCTACCAGATCTTTCTTCGGTTTACCGCCGCGCCAGTAATAAATTCCAACAATCAAGGCAAACAGGAGCACAGCCGCCACTGGCTTGAGACCACTGGTCGCAAACAATGCTCTAACCAGGCCTGCGAGTGGGCCCCAACGGGAAGTTACTGTCAGGATAAGATCACGTAGCAGGCCGATCATGAGAACCCAGATCAAGCCCTGACTAACTGCAGCAGAGAGGCGTTGGGGAAGAAGGAAAATTCCGCTCGCCAATACTCCCATTGCCATGCTGATCACGAGAAGGACCAGCAACCCTGGTATCAGCTCCATGTTGAATGTAAGTATTCTATGAAGTGTGGGTGAAGAGTTGATAAACATAGCCTGTAGATCGATGCTTATGCCGATCAGCACCAATGCAGCAAGAAGAACTCCACCCACCAGACCAACCAGCAGTCCGTTCAGGATCGCCTTTTGGGCAGATTGTGGAGAGATGCGGCGGAGCAGCGAGTAGGCCATCATAAACATCGGAGCCAGGAAGATGACCTGTCCCATGCTGAAGACGCCGCTTACGATGAAGCGCCCGCTGAAGCTTGCAACCATGCCAACCAGGGAGAGCAGGACTGCGATGGCGCCTGCCAGCAAGCCTGATTGAACTGCCTGTTTCCAGGGTGAAGAAGCCGGAGTCTGCATATCCTGCCTCCTAAGCCTTTGCCTGTGCCAATCGTTCGCCCAGGATACCGCTCGGGCGGAAGATCAGAATGAATACCAGGATGGTAAAGGCAATCGCGTCCTTCAGTTGATAAGCGGCCGGAATGCCCATGCCATCCAAGAACAAGCTGGGACCGACTGATTCAAGCAGACCAAGCACCATGGCTCCTACAAACGCACCGGGCACGTTACCGATGCCGCCCAGGACTGCTGCAGTGAACGCTTTCAGGCCGGGGATAAATCCCATATAGAAATGGGCTTGTGGGAATAAGAGCAAGTAAAGAATACCTGCCAGGCCAGCCGCTGTGCCTCCCAGAGCGAAGGTATTTGCAATCGTCTTATCCACATCGATGCCCATCAGCGCCGCCACCTCTTTGTCTTCCGATACAGAGCGCATGGCCTTCCCCATTTTCGTCTTCTGTACAATTGCATAGAGGATCAGCATCAGAACAAACGCACCGATGATGACTATGGCTTGCGTTTTAAAAATACGGATGCTGCCAAGCATCCAGAATCCCTTGAGAATATCCATATCCGGGTAACCCTTCAACCCAGAACCGTACAGGCCGCGAAAGGTATATTGCAAAAAAAACGACGCCCCGATGGCGGTTATAAGCGGGACCAGGCGGGGCGCGCTGCGCAAGGGGCGATAGGCAATCCGCTCAAGCAATATGGCGATTGAAGCAGATACAACTACTGCAACCAGTGTTACCAACAGCAAACTGAGTACAGGGTACTTATTCCACCAGCCCAAAGAGATCAATGCATCTGCCATGAAGGTGGCTGTGAATGGCCCGCTCATAAAAACTTCACTGTGAGCAAAGTTGATCATGCGCAAAATTCCATAGACGAGGGTATATCCCAAAGCAATGAGTGCGTAAACTCCACCCAGTGCCAGACCTGTGATGGCCAAGTCAAGCCAGGTCGCTGTATTGTACTTTCCCAAGGCTAACGTTTTGGCCGAACCGTAAACCACTATCACCGCGATGGCTAAACCGATTGCCCAAACAACTATATCAGTGGCGGTAATCCGCTGGCGCCAAGTTCTCAGCATCTTGTACTCCTATCCGTAGGCTTTTAGAGTGAGGGGCGAATGTGCCTTCGCCCCTCACCTTTCTTACCAACTATTGAAACTCAAACTTTTACGGCCAGATGCGCTCGGGCGGATACTCGCCAGCGTGGTATTCGTACACGGCGATCTTCGGATCGGCGCAGTCGCCGGTTGGCGTGCAGGTCAAATTACCGGTCAGACCCGGGAAGTTCGCCGTCGCGTACATGGCGTCGCGTAACGCCTGGCGTCCGATGTGCAGCGTTCCGTCATCATCCTGTACCGCTACCTTCTCGATCGCGGCGAAGATTATATTTGCCGCGTCATAGGCGTGGGCATGGAAGATGCTCACAGGCGAGTCGACACCGGACAGTTCCTTGTATTTCGGTAGGAACACGGTCTGGTAATCTGCGCTGAAGGCTGACAGGTCGGGGCTGGAGACGAACGCGCCCTCAACTGCATCGCCAGCACCTTCAGGCACATCGGGCGAAAACATGCCATCCGCGCCCATCAGGTTGACTTCCTCCAGACCGGGCACTTGCTTGGCCTGGTTTAGGATCAGGCTGCCTGCCTTGACAAAGATCGGGAGATAGATGAACTCAGGACCGCCAGTGGCGATGCTGGTCAACACGGATTTGAAGTCGGTGGCATTCGGGTCGACAGCTTCCTGTGAAGTGATCTCACCGCCCATCTCTTTGAAGGTATCCGCAAAAACCTCCTGCAGTTTCTCAGCATACAGGGAACCATCGTGGATGGTGGCGGCTTTCCTTACTCCCATCTCTTCATAAGCGAAACGAGCCGCGGCCGCACCTTGCACAGAATCGCTGTGGGCAGTGCGCAGGTAGCCAGGGAAGTTATTGGGGTTGCCTGCCTCAGTCAAGTCAGGGGCAGTGTTGGATGCCGAGATGATCACGAAGCCAGCCTGCGAGAGCAGCGGAACTGCAACGCGGGCTGCGCTCGAGCAGGAGGTGCCGATCACTGCGACAATGGTCGGGTCGGCAGCCAGCTTGGTGCCGGCAGCCTGGCCGCCCTCAGCGGAGCAGGCTTCATCTTCGCCTGTCAGGGAGATATCATGGCCGAGCACCTGGCCCTTGAGGGCAACGGCAACTTCGACGCCGGTGCGCGAGTCGATGCCCAGGGTTTCATCAGGGCCCGAAATCACCATAGCATAGGCAATGTGAATGGGTTCGCCCGGGGCAATATCTACACATCCTATTGGGTCGGTGCATTCATATGGTGCAGGGCCGCAAGCGCCAAGCGCCATGCTGGCGATCACGAGCGCTGCAAACAAAGCAAACAAACGTTTGGACATTTCTTCCTCCTCCGAAAGATAAGAAACTAGATTACCCGTCGTACGGGCCGAACGTTACCAGCAGACAAGGCTTGCTATGTCAGCATCACCTCCTTTTGCAATTCCATTATTTTTTAATAAAAACCGGAGAAACATATACTGAGTTTCTCTCGGCCCATCCACATAAACACAAATACAGGTACATTAACGTAAAAGTATACCAAACTAATGACTATGCGGGAGGGAACTTAGCCTTCCTTCGTTCAAAATATGACAATTTTTTACCTATTTTTTATCCTCTTGAGTTTTGTATAGCAGCTGTTCACGAATACGCAGGTCAGTGTTGCGGATTTTCATGGCAAGGTCAGCCGCAAGATTATACATAAGTCGATAGCCCAGTTGAGGGTACGTTTCACAAAGCATGATCAATTTATCACGGGGAATTACCAACAAGCGCGTATCTTTCTGAGCAGCACGTGCAGACGCAGACCTGAGCCCTTCATCAACAAGCGCGACCTCGCCAAAAGACTGTCCTCGACGCAACGTCGCAATAGCAGATCCTGCCTGTTTATTCTTATCGGGCGTACCGACCAAGGCAGGATTGATCAAAATTTCAACTTCACCCTGAGTGATAATATATAGCTCCTGGCTGCCGCTATTCTCCTTAAAAACAATCTCCCCAGCTTGGAATACGACCTCTCGACACAGATTGGACACCATTTCAATTTGCGTGGGAGTGAATTGGTAGAATATGTCACTTTGCTTGAGATAATTTACAATGGCGCTCACGGCAACAATCCCTTGATATGAAGTGTAGCATAAACAAGGGCGGTGCGCAACAAGATTATAAACAGAATTTGAAACCCAAAATTTTGCTTGCAAGCCCCGAACGAACGTGCTATAATGCTGACAGTTTCCCCGCTTCTTAAAACATCCTTTTAAGTGCCCGATCCGCGTTTAGCCATTATGCCTACCCGGGTTATGCGTAAACAAATTTGAATAAAAACCCAATTTCTCCAAACTTATGACGTGAATCGCCAGCCCATACATGGGGGTCTGGTTTGTTTCTGCTTTTCTACCCATGATTATTTCAATATTGAGATGAGGACATGAAGATACTTGAACTTGAAAACGAACCTTTGGTCAAGCTACGCGCAATGGCCAAGGACCTTGGCATTCAAAATGCTAACCGCCTTAAGAAAGAGGCCCTGGCAATCCAAATCCGCCAGGTGGAGGCCGAGAAAGAAGGCATTGAACTACGCGGTGGCATCCTGGAAATCATGAGTGAAGGGATTGGATTCCTCAGACCAGCCAATTACCGCATCAGCGACCAGGACGTTTACGTTTCACAAGCACAACTCAGAAAATATGATTTACGTTCAGGCGACCTGGTCGTTGGGCACGTTCGACCACCACGCGAATCGGAACGGCACTATGGTTTGATAAAGGTCGATTCGATCAACGGCATAGATCCCGAAGAAGCTTCCCGCCGTCCAGTTTTCGAAAACCTGACCCCAATCTTTCCGGAACAACGCTTCGACCTGGAAACTTCGCGCGAACCCTATGCCCCTCGTCTCATCAACCTGATTGCCCCCATAGGACGCGGTCAGCGCGGCTTGATTGTTTCTCCCCCCAAGGCGGGTAAGACCACAATCCTCAAGCAGATTGCAAACTCAATTGCAAAACAATACCCTGATGTACACTTGATGGTGGCGCTGATCGGCGAACGCCCTGAAGAAGTGACCGACATGGACCGCTCGGTGGATGCTGAGGTAATTGCCTCCACTTTCGATGAGCCGGTTACTTCCCATGTCCGCACGGCGGAGATTGCATTAGACAGAGCTAAGAGATTGGTGGAAATTGGCCGCCACGTGGTAATCTTAATGGACTCCATCACCCGTTTGGCGCGAGCCTACAACCTGGTTGTCAATCCCTCCGGGCGCACGCTCTCAGGTGGCATGGATCCTTCAGCGCTCTACCCGCCGAAACGCTTCTTCGGCGCAGCACGTAACATCGAAGAAGGTGGATCGTTGACGATCATTGCTACCTGCCTCGTGGATACCGGCTCCCGCCTTGATGACGTGGTCTACGAAGAGTTCAAAGGCACCGGCAACATGGAACTACATCTCAGCCGCCGCTTGCAGGAACGCCGCATCTTCCCAGCTGTGGACATCGAGCGCTCATCCACTCGGCGAGAAGACCTCTTGCTTGGTCCTGACCTGCTGCAACGTGTGTGGTTAATGCGCCGCATGTACATACAGATGATCTCACCCCAACCACAAGGTGCCGGTATGGATTCTGCAGTTGCCACTGAGGCCATCATTACCCGGCTCGAAAGAGCCAAGGATAATCAGGAATTCCTGGAGAATCTGACACAAGACACATGAAAATCTTAGAATTTTTGAAACGCAACCTTTTTAGTATTATCAGTTGGTTCGTGACCATTCTTATCGTTGCAGGAATAGTAGGTGGCGGTTTATGGTACAAGGGGACGACCTCAGTAGCAGCGCTCGTTCCGGTACCTACCGCGGAACCAGATGAGGCGCAACCTCTGGTAGCGCCACCGATACCCGGGTCCGGCGGTGAAATCGAGAGCGGCTTCCAATCCATCAGCCGCAACATTCAGCTCAAGACCAATATGCCTGAGCGTCCGCGCTACATCGTCGATAAATACACGGTAGCACGAGGCGATTCAGTCTTTGCAATTGCAGAAAAATATAATGTAACACCGGAAACTTTACTGTGGGCCAATTATGACTCATTACAAGATAATCCCCATAATCTAAAACCCGGCATCACTCTCAACGTTCCCCCTACCGATGGCATTTATTATCAATGGAAAGACGGTGATACGCTCGAATCCGTTGCCAACGAATTCAAAGCCGATGTCGAAGAAATTCTGGGCTGGCCCGGTAACGATATTGACCTGACTAATCCAACGGTTGACCCCGGGTCATGGGTCATGGTGCCAGACGGCGAGCGTGAGTTTGTGCAATGGCTCATCCCAACAATCGCTTCGGGTAGCTCCGGCACATCTGGTGCCAGCGGCAGTTCCTGCCCTGGCGGCGCAGTCGGCAGCGGCGCCTTTGTGTGGCCCGCCGACAATCACTTTCTATCGGGTAACGACTACTGGTCCGGCCATCTGGCCATTGATATTGCAGCCGGTGAAGGCGCGCCAGTCTATGCGGCCGATTCGGGCGTGGTCACCATGGCGCAAGGCGGCGATAACTACGGCTACGGCAATGTCATCCAGATTGACCACGGCAATGGCTACGCAACGCTGTATGCCCACCTGAGTGTGATCGGTGTCGGCGTTTGCCAAAGCGTATATGCCGGTCAATGGATTGGTGGGGCCGGCAACACCGGCAATTCCCAGGGCGCGCACCTGCACTTCGAGGTCCGCCAGGGTGGTGGGTTCATCAATCCCTGGTTCGTACTTCCCTGAACAAAAAACTGGCAGGTTCATGACCTGCCAGTTTTTTTGATACGCATGAATAGAACAGAATTCGAGGACGAACTTTCATCCCTGCCCCTCGGCGTCTTTCGTTATTTCGACACCATTGGCTCCACAAACGATGAGGCGCTTGCCTGGGCTTCGCAGGGTGCGCCTGATTTTTCGCTGGTCATCGCAGACGAACAAACCAGCGGTCGCGGACGCATGGATCGCAAATGGTTCACGCCTCCACACTCTGCGTTGGCGATGAGCCTGATACTGCGCCCTACAAATACAGAGCGCGCGCATCCTGCCCGGACAACAGGCCTGCTTGCGCTTGCCCTGGCCGAGTCCCTGCTGCAATTGGGACTTGCCCCGCAGATCAAGTGGCCCAACGATGTATTACTGGGTGGGCGAAAAGTAGCCGGCATCCTGGTCGAATCAAGCTGGATGGGGGAAAACTTGGATGCTTTGATCCTTGGCATGGGCGTGAATGTGTTCAACGCCGCCGTCCCGCCTGCTGACCAATTGCTCTTCCCTGCCACCAGCGTCGAAGATGAATTGGGGCGCCCCATCGAGCGGAGCGGTTTGCTTCGAGAAATCTTGGTCAGAGTTGTGGATTGGCGTCCTAAATTGGGAACGGATGCTTTTCTCAAAGCCTGGGAGGAGCAGCTTGCCTTTCACGGCCAGCAGGTCCAAGTCGAGGGAAGAAGCGGGGATCCAATCATTGGCGAATTGCTCGGGCTGGAAGCAGATGGCAGTTTACGTCTGCAAAATGAACATGGCAAAACCGTAACAGTACGTTTTGGGGAAGTTCACCTGCGCCCTTTGGCATGATATACTCTGCCTATGTTTGATAACCTGCGTGATGATGCGGTGCCTTCCTTCTACGAAGAAGACGACACGATTCTCCCGGAAGAGTACGAGAAGAAACCCGTTTCCAAAGCTCCCAAGCGAAAAACGAACGGCAAATTTCTGGGGATGACCTCCATGCAACGTTTCATCATTGTTGCCATGCTATTGGTCGCCGTGTGCACCTTGGGTTCTATGTGTTTGCTGTTGACGGGAAAAATCGGGCTGTAATAACGAATATGGGCGACCGTGTGGCCGCCCAGTCCATGATCAAGATTGGGACTTGCTAAGTCCCAGTTTTGTCTTAAAGTAACTGTTGTTGCCCTCCGTCCTTTTCTTCATCCCCATTCCCATTGACCTTGGCTCCGGCCTTCTTCAAATCTTCGGCGGCAATACGCGCAACGGAGGCTACATAATCGCCATCATGCAAGCGCATCAGGCGCACGCCGCGCGTAGGACGCCCAGATACCTTCACATCCTTGACTTTCAAGCGGATGGCCACACCATTGGCCGATATCAAGGTCAGGTGATCGGCCTGTTGAACCACACGCGCCGCTGTAATCTTGCCAACGATTGAAATGGCTTTCTTGTCAATCGTTGCAATGCCGCCTGTCGCGCGGCCTTTGGCCGAATATTCATCTAGCGGAGTCTGTTTGCCATATCCACCGGTAGTGACGATCAACAGCGAGCCACCCGGCTGGACTTTAGTCATGGAGGTCACCTGATCGCCTTTTGCCAGGCGGATACCCTGCACGCCAGCCGCGGCACGCCCCATCGAACGGACCAGTTTTTCGCTAAAGCGTAAGGCTTGCCCCATTTCTGTGACGATGATGATCTCGTCCTTGCCAGACGTCAGGCGGGCCCAGCCTAATTCGTCGTCATCCGCCAGGGACATAGCAATCAAGCCCGAGGGCCGCACCGAGGCGAATTCTTCCAGGTTCACGCGCTTGATCTTGCCTTTGGCGGTCATCATAATGCAGTAACCGCTAGAACTAAAATCCGGCACAGGGATAGCGGCAGTAATGCGCTCACCTGCGCCCAACGAGAGCACATTGACCAACGGGATGCCCTTGCCGGTTCGATCTGCATCCGGGATCTGGTAGACCCTCTCGGAGTACACCTTTCCGCGGTCTGAGAAAAACAGCATGGTATCCAAACTGCGCGCCGGGATCAACGCCAGCATCTCATCTTCTTCCTTGGTGGCATGCCCTTTTACACCACGTCCGCCAATGGATTGTGACTTGAATGTCTTGGATGCCACGCGCTTGATATAACCACGTTCGGTCAGGCTGATAAGCACGGCTTCATCCTGCACCATATCCTCGATGCGCAACTCTTCAGTAGCATCAACGGCAATGTGCGTCCGGCGGTCATCTCCATATTTTTCGGCAAGTTCCGTCAGGTCGGTTTGAATCAGCGCCAGGATTTTCTTTGGATGGACCAACAGGTCTTCGAGGTAGTCGATCTGTTCTTTGACTTGCTTGTGTTCTTCTTCGATTTTCCAACGCTCAAGAGCCGCGAGGCGACGCAATTGCATATCGAGGATGGCCTGTGCTTGAATTTCGGACAACTTAAAGCGCTCCATCAGCCGTTCTTTGGCTTGATCGACATCCGGAGATTCTTTGATCGTCTGAACAACCGCATCAATATTTTCCAACGCAATCAACAAGCCATCCAAAATGTGAATACGCGCGCGCGCTTTTGCCAACTCAAAGGTCGAACGCCGTACGATGACTGTTTGCCGGTGCTCGATGAAAATCTGCAAAGCCCGTTTGAGCGGCAACAAGCGCGGCTCCCCATCGATCAACGCCAGCATCTGCACCCCAAAAGTAGATTGCAGCATCGTGAACTTATAGAGCTGGTTCAGTACCTTCTTGGGCTGTGCACCGCGTTTGAGCTCGATGACGATGCTCATCCCACGTTGATCGGATTCATCGCGCAGGTCTGAGATCATGTCGATCTTATCTTCCCGGACGAGTTCGGCGATGCGTTCGATCAGGCTGGTCTTATTGACCTGATACGGAATTTCGGTGATCACGATCTGGTAGCGATTGCTCTTCATTTCCTCAATGTGGGCCAGTCCGCGTACAACAATACGGCCCTTACCGGTCGCATAGGCGGATTCAATGCCCTCGCGGCCAATAATAATGCCGCCAGTAGGAAAGTCTGGGCCAGGGATGCGGTTCATCAGCTCTTCGAGAGGAATGTCATCGATCTTGTCATTATTATCGATCAGGTAATTGAGCGCGGCTACCAATTCACGCAAGTTATGTGATGGGATATTGGTCGCCATGCCAACGGCAATACCCGAAGCGCCGTTCAACAGCAGATTCGGGAGGCGGGCAGGCAGGACGGTCGGCTCTTCGAGCGAGTCGTCGAAGTTGGGCGCAAAGTCGACCGTGTCCTTGTCGATATCGGCCAGCATCTCTTCGGCCATCCGATGCATGCGTGCTTCGGTGTAACGCATGGCTGCAGGTGCATCGCCATCAATCGAGCCGAAGTTGCCCTGACCATCTACAAGTGTATAGCGCATCGAAAAATCCTGCGCCATACGCGCCATTGACTCGTAGACTGCCGAATCACCATGCGGGTGATATTTACCCAGCACTTCACCGACAATACGAGCTGATTTCTTGTGGGAAGAGTTCGAGCGCAGACCCAACTCTGACATCGCATATAAAATCCTGCGATGGACCGGTTTGAGACCGTCGCGGGCATCGGGCAAGGCGCGCGCTACAATCACGCTCATGGCGTAATCGAGATAAGCCTCGCGCATCTGAGTATCAATATCAACTTGTTGAATGGTGCCGATTTCCATAGGTTTCCTGCTTATAAGTATTAATAATTTGGCGAAGCTACATACGCCTCATGATTCGAGAGAAGTCCGAATGCAACATCGCCAATTTAGTCAAAGAGCATAAAAAGACACGAAGACTGTCTCACAATGACTTCGCGCCTTCTTTTTTAATATGAAAGGCCTGCTTTCGAATAGCTACTGCTTCTTATATAAATTTCCGAACTCACTTGTTCCGTATGGCTCAAAATTAACGAGGGTTTGGTTCAGATATTCACGCAGTACCCTATAAATTATACCACCTGGCTCACCCCAAGCATCCGTTTTTCCTTATGGGGAGGGCCGCAGACCAGAAACAAAAAAACCCGCCTTTCAGCGGGTCTTTGCGTGTGCCGAAGGAGGGATTTGAACCCTCACGGGGGAACCCCCACTACGCCCTGAACGTAGCGCGTCTGCCAATTCCGCCACTTCGGCAAGGCTTCCCTGGCCCGATCACCAGGGCGGGCGATAAACTCAGCCCAGCGGCTCTGTGCAAGCACTTCGCCAGCGGAGTGTATTTTATCCCAAAAGACCGTTTTGTCAACCATACATGACACATACATGATACGAAGCGCTGAGAACAACCCGGAACATGCACAGAATCGACAAAGTTAATTCACAACATACTCAACAACGAAAAGAGACTTGAGCATAAAATTCGAAATAACCCGCTCACTTTTCAAAAGTGTAAAGAATAGTACTTTCGGATATGTAAGGAAGTGGAACGTTTTGGTTCGAAAATCGTTATACTGATAGTAGAAGAATTTCACAGTTGACAGGGAGACGCCCGACGATACGTAGAACGGGCTACGCCGCTCCCTTTACCCTCAGCAACTTTTTGCGAACTGTGAAAGTTCTAAAAAGAAAGGAGGCAACCATGTACATTATTGCAGCCGCAGTTGTAATTTTGCTCATCGTCCTGGCTGGCGCGGACTTGTTCCTGTCCCAGTTCAACGCAGATGAACTGAGCAACATGGGTGTCGAGAAACGATGACCGATATCGATACCCATTCCCCATAAGCCCGGTGGATACCGCACAATCCGACCGGGCATTTTTTTATTAAGAATCTACCTACCGACCGTTCGGTTGTTTTTTCGTTTTTAAGTTATAATGAGATAAATCCCCCTTCACTGGAGTCTTACGTGGACTTTTCCCTTTCCAACGAACATTTGATGGTGCAAAAAATGGTACGCGACTTTGCTCAAAAGGAAGTTGCCCCCGTTATCAAAGAATTCGACCGTAAAGGTGAGCCCATCCCCTGGGTGCTGAAGCGCATGGGCGAACTCGGCATCCTGGGGATTTGTTTTCCTGTCAAGTACGGCGGGCAGGGCATGGACTATATCTCCCTGGGCCTGGCCTGTGAGGAACTCGAAGCGGTAGATAGCACCCTGCGCGTGGTCATGTCGGTCCACGTGGGGCTGTGCGGCATGACAATCTTCCAATGGGGCACGCAGGAGCAGAAGCAGAAGTTCCTCGTCCCGCTGGCAAAGGGCGAAAAGATCGGCTGCGGCGCGTTCACGGAACCCGGCATGGGCTCGGACGTGGCTGTCATGCGCACGCAAGCCAAACGTCAGGGTGATGCGTATATCCTGAATGGCGAGAAAATGTGGATCTCGCTGGCCTCCAAAGCGGACTATGCACTGGTCACTGCTGTCACGAATCCGGATGCGAAGAAACCATCTCAGCGGTTGTCGTCCTTTATCGTCGACCTGCACTCGAAGGGCGTCACACGCGATGACCTGCACGGCAAACTTGGTGTACGGGCTGGCTCGACCGGCTGGATCAACTTCCAGGATGTGGAAGTCCCGGCGGCAAACCGCATTGGCGAGGAGGGCGAAGGCTTCAAGATCACTATGACGGCTTTCGACAGCGGACGTTACACCGTCGGTGCTGGCGCGACCGGGCTGGTGCGCGCCTCGCTGGAAGCCAGCGTGAGATACGCCAGGGAACGCAGCGCCTTCGGCCAACCGATCTCCGAATTCCAGTTGATCCAGCAGAAGATCGCCAAAATGGCGCAGGATTACGAGATGGCGCGCCTGCTGTATTTGCAGGTGGGCTGGATGAAGAACGTGGGCCAGCGCAGCACCCTGCAGACTTCGTATTGCAAGAAGTTCGCCACCGAGGCCTCGTTCGATGCTGCGAATGAAGCCATCCAGATCCACGGCGCGTACGGATTCAGCGACGAGTACGATGTGGAGCGCTATTTAAGGAACAGCCGCGGCGCCATCATTTATGAAGGCTCCAGCGAAATCCAGACCCTCATCCAGGCCGGCTACGCGCTGGGCGAACGTGAGGACAGGCCGCTGCGCTGCGAGATGCCTGCCTATGATGAGGAAGAGTGGCAAAAGTAAGACAGGACAATCCTATGCCTGAGATCGAAGCTCGACACACACAAATTCAAAAAAACATCCAAACGATGGTAGGGTCGGTCATATTGGAAGAACCCAGGGATTTTCCCCAGGACGAATCGAACCTGTACTGCGTAGGGTATGATGGCAAGATCGTCTGGCAGGCGGAAAAGCCGGAACCGGGAGGCCTGTATAACCGTGTCATGTTGAATGGCGACAACCTCGCGGCGTACGCGGTCACGGGGCAGGCCTGCGAGATCGAGCTGATCAGCGGTAAATTGATCAGTCAGGTTAAGATCAAATAACCAGATGTGCAATTTGCGAACTCGTGAGAATATGTCATATGCAAAAAAATAACCGAAAATTGGGGTGTTGGGCGCGCGTACGCGCGCCCAACACCCCAATTTTCGGACTTCTCTCGAATAATGTGGCATATGTGACATTGTCAAATTAAGACAGAAAATAATTAACAAGGAGGAAGACTTGAAAATCGTAGCCTGTATCAAACAAGTGCCTGACTCGGCGGCCAAAGTGGTCGTCGAGAACGGGCAGGTCTCCTGGGGTGATGCGCCGCTGGTCATCAATCCCTGGGACGAGTTCGCCGTGGAAGCGGCGCTCCAACAAAAGGAAGCACACGGTGGGGAGGTGATCGCGGTCAGCATGGGCGGGGAAAACGCCAAGGAAGCGCTCAAGCACGCCCTGGCCATGGGCTGTGACTCGGCCATCCTGGTCTCCGACGCGGCCCTGGCAGGGATCGACACGGGCGGCACCGCGCGCGTGCTGGCTGCCGCCGTCCAAAAGATCGGCGGCGTAGACATGACCTTCTTCGGCCGCCAGGCCATCGACGGCGATGCCGGCATCACGCCCGCCCAGACCGCGCGCGTGCTTGGCTGGCCTTTCTTCGGCCTGACCGTCAAACTCGAACTGGCTGGCCAGGCCGTCAAGGTCGAACATGCCATCGAGGAGGGACGTCAAGTTGTCAACGCCGAGCTGCCGGTCGTCTTCAGCATCGCCAAAGATTTTGCCGAGCCGCGCTACCCCTCGTTCATGGGCATCCGCAAGGCCTCGCGCGCCGAAATCCCGGCCTGGACGCTGGCCGATCTCGGCATCGAAGCGCCCAAGGCTGTTGTGGAATGGCCCGAGCTGATGAACCCGCCCAGCCGCGAAGTCACCTGCGAGATCATCGAAGGGGGCACTCCGGAAGAGATCGCCGACAAACTGGCTGACAAAATCCTCGGGGAGAAAGTGCTATGAAAACCTGGGTATACATCGACCACTTCAAAGGCGAGCCCCTGCCCGCCTCCTGGGAAGCCATCGGCGTCGGCAAGACGCTGGGAGACGTCTCGGCCCTGGTCTTCGGATCAGGCCTGGACGCCGTTGCCAAGTCTGCGTTCGAGTACGGCGCGGATGAAGTGTTGCTGGCGGACGACGCCGCTTTAGCGGACTTCCGCGCTGAGGCCTACACTTCCACCCTGTCCAAAGTCGCTTCAGACCAAAGCCCGGACCTGATCCTGTTCCCGACCACCACGCGTGGCCGCGAGCTGGCCGGCATGGCCGCCATCGACCTGAACAGCGGCGTGCTGGTGGATGTGATTGCACTGGCGGTTGAAGGCGACAAAGTTGTGGCTACACGACCCATCTATGCGGGCAAGCTGCTCGAAAAGACGGTCTGCAACGCCAGGCCGCAGATCGTCACCCTGCGCGGGCGCGCCTTCCCCAAGCCCGCACAAAATGCGGGCGCATCCGGGACAATTACCAAAGTGGACGTAGTCGCCGAAGCCAGGTCCAAAATCGAAGGTTACAGCACAGGTGAAGGCGGCGTCAGCCTGACCGACGCGGGCGTGATCGTCTCCGGCGGGCGCGGCACATCCAACAACCCGGCCCTGACCCCGCCCGCTGACCTGGATGAAAAACAGGCCGAGATCTGGAAAGCGCAGGAAGGCTTCAAGCTGGTCGGCGAGCTGGCCAAGGCACTGGGCGGCGCGATGGGCGCTTCGCGCGCGGCGGTGGACGCGGGCTATATCCCCTACAACCACCAGGTCGGCCAGACCGGTAAGGTTGTTTCGCCTGACCTGTACATCGCCAACGGCATCTCCGGCGCGATCCAGCACCTGGCCGGGATGCGCACCAGCAAGGTCATCGTGGCGATCAACAAGGACCCCGATGCGCCCATCTTCAAGGTCGCGCGCTACGGCGTGGTGGGTGACATGCACAAAATCGTCCCGGCGTTGACCGAGGCGTTCAAGAAGAAGTTGGGGAAGTAAAAAGTCAACCTTGCGAAGATTGCGAACCTTCGCAAGGTTTTCGCATGAAAGCGGACTTCCGAAGTCTTTGGGACTTCGGAAGTCTTTTATTCAGAAACCAGAATACCAGGATTAAGGTGAGAGGGCGCAACGAAAACCGATGTTATTAAAGACAGACGTTGGATTGTATCTGCCACGGCTAGCAGTGCGAAGGAAACTCTCATTGTCCTTCCACGAACCGCCACGCAAAACTCGATAAGTTCGTCCAAAATCACTTGATGCGCTTTCATCTCCTCCAGGGTAGGCATCATACCAGTCATTCACCCATTCCCAGACATTGCCAGCCATATCATATAGGCCATATCCGTTTTCGCCAAAACTTCCAACAGAAACCGTGCGTTCCCCACAATTACTATGCTGCGCCCCATTATATACTCCTTGCTCACAAACAGGCTCTTGATAGCCCCATGGATACACCTGAACTTTCAAACCGCCTTGCGCAGCCTTTTCCCATTCTTCTTCGCTCGGCAAGCGACGTTCCGCCCATTTGCAATAGTTAACGGCATCGTACCAACTAACATTTACCATTGGGTGATCAGCATAGTCATAATCATAATACTTTTCATTCGATGGTTCATAACAACCACTATCATTTACACACCTAGCATACATGGCATGAGTAACCTCTGTCCGATCCATCCAAAAGGAATCTAGATCAACAGCGTGAAGGGGTTTTTCACTACTATCGCCATTTTCACTGCCCATCTGGAATTCTCCGGCAGGCACGTATACCATCGTCATGCCGTCTTTTTCTGAGATCATCGTACTTCCAACATCGTGTTCTCCAGGAGTTTTTGTTGCCGTTGGTTCTGATTCAGGCGTAAAGGTTGGGGTAAGCGGAAATTTTGTTGGTGATTCTGTCGAAATAGCAAACGTCAATAAAGGAGTTTCAGTTGGAGGGGCAGGCGGAGATGGAGTAAAAGCACTTTTGATGAGATAACCAAGAAGAAAAAGAATGACAATCCCACCGCCGATAAAGAGAGGGAGCTTTCTCCCACCACTGAACACATTTTTTATGCGTTCCGCAGTTTCTTGCAGGCGATCCTTTCTCAGCGCGACCTTGCGCGCCTTCTCTTCTGCTTCCTTTTTTCCCCACAGAATTCTATCCCTGCGCGCTTTTTCAGCTGCTTCTTCACGCGCAGCTTTCACGGCAGCTTCACGCTCAGCTTTTTCCTTCACAGCCTTGTCCGCGGCTTCTTTTTCTTTTCGAGTCTTCTCACTATGTTCTGCTTCAATTTCGGATATTTTTAGCTGCACAATATCGAATTTCGCCTGTGCATCCACATGGTTGACATCCAAATTGAGAACACCATTTAGCTTCTCAAGTGCCAATTCCCAATCTTTCAGGCTAATCGCCAAGTCGGCAGCTTCCAACAATCTTTTGATCTCAGCCTGGCGCTGGGCGCGTGCCCGTTCTTCCTTCAAAGCCTGCGCTTTCAAAATTTTAGAGTCTTCAGCCGCTTTCAGTGCCAGTTCCAGTTGCGCGATCAAACGATGGGCATCCGCATTGAAGGATTGATGATTGACCTGCAAGGCATTGCGCCGCACTAAAGGCTTCAGGTTATCCGGCAATTCGGTCGAGCGCGGCATCGTAGCCCCATCCACCAGCACCGGGATTACGCGAATATTGCGGCTTAACGCTGCTGCAATTTCAATTCTTACAAAATCTTCGGGGTTGTCCAAGCGGCGCTTGCCGGTTTCATCTTTGATATTGAGCCAACTCCGCCCTATCAAGGCCACCAGCACGTCACAGCACTGTACTGCATTTTGCAGCACTTCCACAAAGTCAAGTCCCGCCTCGATGGTATCCACATCCATAAAGACTGTATCTTCCCCAAAATGCGCTGTGAGACGGTCATAGATACGCCCGGCGTAACCGGCGCTGTCCGCGCGGCGGTAGCTGATGAAGATGCGTCCTTTACCCGGTGTGGTCAAGTGGTGGCCCTCTGAGAATGGATGCAACGAATGTGGGAATTATACCGTAAGGAAGTTACAGGTGGTCGAGTAGCTCCGAATATTCTTTGAGGAGCGTATCGAGACCACAAATCTTTGTTATCTCATGCCTGTTGGTCTCGATACGGGCTGCGCCCTACTCGACCAACGATTCTCTGCAATGACAAATGAAATTAATGATGATGATTAGCCGACCCAAAGGCATGCTCATAGACCAGCATTGCATAGTAGCGCCAGGGGAATGTGGCATTGTAAGATATCCCTCCCTCACTTGGACCAGATGAGCCATTCTTCAGATTCTTATCCAAAAACCCCAGCATCTGCGCCCAGGCTTCACCCTGGGCACCGCCCGCGCGGATGGATTCGATATCCGTCACAAACGCATGCGGCTGCCCGTCGTAGATCGTAATTTCATGAGGCACGTCTGCTGCCTGCAATCCTTCCTCGAAGGCATTCACATCTTCCACGGAAATAGATTGGTCCGCGCCGCCAAAAATTCCAAGCACCGGTCCAGGCAAATTTTTCAATACTTGAGGATCGGTTTCGGGGGAGCCATAAAAGACAACTGTAGCAGCCAGCCTGTTATTGTGCAGGCTGTAGAGCAGCGAAGCCCGTCCACCGTAACAAAAACCGGCAATCGCAATACGATTTGCATCCACATCCGGTTGGGACTCGAGCCAGGCGTAGACCGAATCCAAATCTGCATTCACGGTTTCTTGTTTGGTGCTGATGACCTGATAGATCGCGCGCGGGATCCAGGTAGTGGTCGCGCCACGGAAGGTATCGGGAGCAACCACGTAATATCCTTCCTGCGCTAATCCTTCGGCCTTACCAATAATCGACTCGTTCAGCCCATAGAATTCGTGGATCATGATGACCGCCGGGAATGGCCCATCTTCCTCTGGCTTGGCAACGTAAGCCAGAACATCCGGCTGACCGTTCGCGCCAGGAATGATGGAGTCGGCCAGGGATTCCAGGCGGTCACCACCCAGCGCAAAATCCACGAGGACGGATCCGCCCAGGAAGATGACCAGTGCAACGAGCAGGAGCAGAAATCCGTATATTAATCGTTTGAGCAATTTCATAGTGCCTCCAATTTTTTTGCTTAATTTTGGGCAAGTTTACTCTCATTTTCTGTTTAAATTTTCCTAGGAGTAATGTTGTTGAGTTGAGGAAGCCCGAAAATAATAGGTGGCTGCTGGCAAATTTCGCAAGTCCTATCAATAATACTTAAGAATCGGTCTGCAATAGATAAATAATCTTGAAGTATTATTGACAAAATTTAATATCTCTGTATAATATGTTCAATATTTCAAAACATCTTTTCAACAATCTTAACGCTCAGGCTTTAGATGTTATTCAAACCAGGAAGAGAAAATGGAACGAACACCCCTCCAACAATCCCTGCAAGCCGAGTTGGCGATCAGCCCGCCCTCCGAATGGCTGCAACTATTCGAGGAAGAGAACGTTCAGCTTGTCATCCTGGATTCGCAGCTCGATAATGAGCTGGTGCAAGCCATCCGGTTACAACCTGAGTGGCAGGTCGACTTCGAAGATGACGAACTGGTGATATTCACATCAGCCAAGAGGCACTAAAAAATGAAAAATGCATCCCAACCTATCCCACACAACTGGGCCGCCCGCTTCTTTACCGTCTGGGGCGGACAGGCTTTCTCCCTATTTGGCAGCGCGCTGGTACAGTTCGCGCTGGTCTGGTACTTGACCAAACAGACTGGCTCAGCCACCATCTTAGCCACCGCCACATTGGTCGCCATGCTGCCGCAGATCCTGCTGGGCCCCTTTGCAGGCGCGCTGGTCGACCGCTGGAACCGACGCGTCATCATGATGGTCGCAGACGGAGGTATCGCGCTGGCAACGATTGGCTTGATTTATCTGTTTGTGAGCGGGCAAGTACAGATATGGCACATCTACGTTATCATGATGATCCGTTCCCTGGGACATGCCTTCCACTTCCCTGCCATGCAGGCCTCCACCAGCCTGATGGTGCCCGAGAAGCATCTCACCCGCGTCTCCGGCGCCAACCAGACCTTGAACGGCGCAATCAATATCGTCGCGCCGCCGACCGGCGCGTTGCTACTTGAAGTCTTCCCGATGCAGGGCGTCCTGGCAATCGACATCGCTACTGCATTGCTAGCTATTCTCCCATTGGCATTTATTCAAATTCCACAACCCATCCGGACGGGTGAAATCGGGCAGGAACAGGCTCAAGGCGGTTTCATGCAAGATGTGCGCGAAGGATTGCGCTATGTGGCTTCCTGGCCGGGGTTGCTGGCTATCCTGATCATGGCAACCGTAATCAACTTCTTACTCACGCCTACCGGCGCGCTGATGCCCCTGCTGATCACGAAACACTTTGGCTTGGGCGCGCTGGAATTTGGCCTGATGGACTCAGCCTGGGGCTTTGGCGTGATTATCGGCGGGCTGATCCTGAGCGCGTGGGGCGGCTTCAAACGCAAAGTTGCCACCTCGATGATGGGCATCATCGGGATCGGTTTGGGCGTGGCCATCGTCGGATTAACGCCAGCCAACCTGTATGGCATGGCCGTAGCCGGCATGGCTTTTGCCGGGATCATGAACCCGATCGCGAATGGACCCCTGTTCGCGCTGATCCAATCCACCGTCAAACCGGAAATGCAAGGACGCGTGATGTCGCTGGTCATCAGCGCGGCCTCAGCCATGTCACCGCTCAGCTTAATGGTAGCAGGCCCGGTGTCCGATGCGATCGGCATCCGCACCTGGTTCTGGTTCGGCGGCCTGCTCTGTCTCATGATGGGATTCGGGGCCTTCTTTATCCCGGCGATCATGAATGTGGAAAATAATCGCAACGGGGAAGCTAAGTCCGATGAAGTTCGTTCGCTAGCCGTCGCAGCAGATTAGGGCAAGAATTTCACCAGCTATAGACCGGGTCGATTCCCGGTCTTTTTGATTCCCTCAAAAAAATTGATAGCCGTATCCAGTTGAATGAATCGGCGTCGTAATTAGAAAGGCATTTTGCCTGTTTTGCAGGGAGATGTAAAAACCATCATATTTGACAAATCTTTACAAAACACACAAATATCCTTTAAATTTTTCAGCTAAAATGATATGACCAGTATCTCTTTTGCCCAAGATGCGTCTCAAATGATGACAGACAATACCTCCGCAGAGAAAGGACTGCTCAGTGCCGCGCAGCGATTCGACTCAAAAGCCCTGGCGCAGATCTACGATTTGTACAGTCCAGAACTTTACCGCTACGCTGCCCGCTTTCTCGGCGACCCTTCCGTGGCCGAAGATTGTGTCGCAGAGACGTTCAGCCGCCTGCTAAAAGCCATTCGTGCAAAGCGCGGGCCAAAGGATTATCTGAAAGCATATCTATATCGTATCGCCCACAACTGGATTGCAGATTATTACCGGCGCGCGCCTGATGTAGTTGAGTTGAAAGAAACTCATCCGGCTTTGGACAACAATGCGCCCGAACAAGAAGCCAGCCTGCGAATACGTCAAGCACAGGTACGCAAGGCAATAAAAAAGCTAACACCAGACCAACAACAAGTGATCGCGCTCAAGTACCTCGAAGGCTGGAAGAACGAAGAAATTGCTCAAGCGATTAAAAAACCTGTTGGGGCAGTGAAGTCACTGCAACACCGCGCCCTGGCTCAATTGAAAAAATACCTAGAGAGAAATGACCATGACCAAGCAAAATCCTGACATGAACATAGAAGACAGGCTGGAAGAACTAAAAGCAGTCCCACCGCGTAACCCGAGGCAGGCAGCCCGCGGACGGGCAAACTTCCTGAGCGAAGGGGCAAATTATCGACAGGCCGTATCTCCTGACACAAAAGTGCGTCAAAGTGGGTGGATATTCCTCACAAACCGAAAGGAGAAATTCGCTATGAACGCACTGGTATCACTCATTCTGGCTACTGCCTTGATCCTGGGAGGTGGAGCCACTGCGGTCGCTGCACAGGACGACCTCCCCAACCAACCGCTCTACCCGGTCAAAATGTGGACAGAGAATGCCACGTTGGCACTGACGGGCGACCCGCAACTGCAAGCCAATCTGTTGATGCAGATGTCACAGACACGCGTGGAAGAGATGGCTGGTCTTGTTGATAATGGTATTCCCGTGCCCGATCAGGTACAAGAACGTTTGCAAGATCAGCTCCAGCAGACCCTGATGCTTGCTGCCAATATGGACGATGCAACCCTCACCCAAACGCTTCTGCAACTTCGCGACCAACTACGAACGCAAGATCGCGTCATGGAGCAATTGCAGACACATGTAACCACAGATACAGAACCTTTGCTCACGCAAACTCGTCTGATGTTGCAAACCTGCCTGCAACTGGTGGATGAAGGTCTGGCTGATCCACAAGGCTTCCGTTATGCGATGACAAATCAGATGCAATACGGTCAGAATGAGGAAGCTACCCCTGAACCCAACCAGCAAGGTGAACCCGGCTTCCATCAGAACGATCAGGGTGGGCAACAGCCAGTTGATCCCAGTGGAATTGGTGCAGGCAACGGTGCTTCTGGTGGCCAAAATCCCGACAATTCCCAAAACGGCAACGGCTCAGGCAATGAAATGCAAGGCGGCCAAAACTCGTATAATGGAGGTTGCTCTGGATCCAACTGCGGTGGCGGAACCGATGGTGGTGGAGGCTGCTCTGGGTCTGGCTGCAACGATGGAAATAATGGTGGAAACGACGGTGGGCATGATGGTGGAGGCAACAAATAGCGCCACTGGATACGGCAATAACAGTCATCAAAAATCCCCGCGAAACTGCGGGGATTTTTGATGATCTAGTCAACAAAGAAAAAAAACAAGGTTATCTCACGACAACCCTGCTCGTTCGCAAAACCTTTCGCCAAAAGGCTCGAGTCTTACGACAGCAATACCACGTTGGCGGCCTGCAAGCCTTTCGGCCCATCCTCGACGGAAAATTCTACTTTCTGCTCGGCTTCGAGCTTCTTGTAGCCTTCCATCTGGAGAGCACTGAAGTGCACGAATACATCTTCGCCATCTTCACGGCCGATAAAGCCGTAGCCTTTGGTGGCATTGAACCATTTGACGGTTCCAGTGAAACGATCTTCGGACATACTTTCTTTCTCCTGCTGAGATGAAAAATTCGCCCGTTCACCTGGTATCGCTTTCTCATCAGGCGAGCCGGGCACGATGGAAGCAAGGGTATCACGGCTGATTTTTCATGTCAAGACCAACCTTACCCCCCTTTCGGATGACCGCATAACGCGAAAGCAAGTGGACCCACGGCGAAGACCAGCGCACCTTTGGGATTCCCCGGCGGATGACCGCCCGCAACTCATCCGGACCCTGAAACTGCTCCAACAAAAGGACAGCGCGTCCTAACTCGAGCGGGGCATGCGCATCCGAGCCAACCGTGCCGGGGATATTGTGTTCTTCCGCAAACCTCTGCGCCTGACGATTGAATTCGGGCGACCAACAACGCGAGTTAAAAACTTCGATTGCATCCACGTCCGGCAAAATCTCCAGCAAATCCTGCTCGCCCCAATGGCCGCCCCGATAGATATCAAATGGATGCGAAACGCTGATGAAAGCCCCCTGCTCCTTCAAACGACGAATAGTCTCTTGCGGAGATAAGCCGGCAGGAACCTCCTCGCTCACAAAAGCCGCCAGGATCTCACCACGGGTCGTCATGATCTCCTCGCCCACGATCACCAGTTCTGGGGCCAAAGCTTGCGCCGCCCGCGCTCCCGCAATCGTATTGTGATCGGTCACGACGACACGATCGATGCCTTTGCGGCGGCAGGCTTTCACCAGCTGCTCAGGCGAAGTAAGCGAGTCTTTCGAATAAATTGTGTGGCAGTGGAACTCTACGTGTATTAAGGTCACTCTATTGCCTTTCGCATGAAAATGTTACCATAAACCCATTGCTGTTATCATTTTTAGCAGTAAACGAAAAATCATTCATTTTTTCAAACTCTGTTTTCTCGCATAAGCCATTGCCGCCTTTGCACCCCCCCAGTATAATAGTCTGCATGAGTACCTTCGTTGCGGTGGATATTGGCGGCACGCATATTCGCGCAGCTGCTTACGAACCAGATAACATTTCCCCCCTGACCCACAAACGGACCCGCAGCCACGCGAAAGAGCCTGGTACCTTTGACCGGCTGGTCAAAGTTATAGAATCAGTCTGGCCCACAGACCACAAGGTAAAAGCCATCGGCATGGCCTCCCCTGGTCCGCTCGACCCGAAGAGCGGTGTGGTGTTTGCTACTCCAAACATCCCTGAATGGCATGATTTTCCCCTGACTGAAAAACTCAGCCAACACTTCGGCGTGCCCGCCCACCTGGATAACGACGCTAACCTGGCCGCGCTGGGGGAATGGAAATTCGGCGCCGGACGCGGGCACCATGACTTGCTGTACCTGACCATCAGCACCGGCATCGGCGGCGGCGTGATCGTTCGAGATCGTCTCCTGCATGGGTATCACGGCCTGGCTGCTGAACTCGGGCATGTGACCGTGCTGGCAGATGGTCCCGTCTGCTCCTGTGGGTACGAGGGACACCTGGAGGCGCTGGCCTCCGGTCCTGCCATCGTGCGCTACGTCCGTGAACAACTGGAAGCCGGCCAAAAGTCCGAGTTAAGCAGCGTTGAAGAACTGAACGCGCGGACCGTCGCCGAGGCAGCCGGACGCGGCGATGCGTTGGCCAGGTCTGCCTTCGCGCGCGCCGGGAAATATCTGGGTATTGGTGTAGCCAGTTTTCTGCATACCTTCGACCCATCCATCGTTATATTCGGCGGTGGTGTTTCGCAGAGCGGCCCGTTGCTTTTCGAGCCATTCGAAACCAGCCTGCGTACTCATGTCTTTAATCCTCATTATCTCGAAAACCTGGTCATCACGACTGCCGCCCTGGGCGATGACGCCGGTCTACTCGGCGCGTTGGCCCTGGCACAAATGGCATCTGAATAAGTTAGGAGAGCGGACTGATGCTTCGATGAACTCAGCACAAGAGTCCGCTCTCCAATTACAAGGAGTTTCTGTTTTATGCAACCAATGAAGTTACCCGGGCCAAAAGCCCAAGCGCTGATCGAGCGTGACCGTACCGTAATCTCGCCATCCTATCCACGCGGATATCCATTTGTAATGGGTCACGGAAAAGGCACCGAAGTGTGGGATGTGGATGGCAACCGGTTCCTGGATTTTATGGGCGGTATCGCGGTGGTTTCGACCGGTCATTCCAATCCAAAGATCGTCAAGGCCATCCAGGAACAGGCTGAAAAGTTCATCCACATTTCATCCGACTTCTATCACGAGAAATGGATCGAACTGGGGGAAAAGCTGGATGAAATCGCGCCCTTCGAAGAACAAGCCATATCGTTCATGACCAATTCCGGCACAGAAGCCGTGGAAACGGCTATCAAGCTGGCGCGCTACCACACCGAACGCATGAATTTCATCGGCTTCACGGGCGCTTTCCACGGGCGTACGATGGGTGCGGTGACCTTTACCGCCAGCAAACCTGCTTACCATGGCGGCTTCTACCCCCTAATGAACGGCGTCGTCCATGCGCCTTTCCCCGATCCCTACCGTCCGGTGCTGGAGCGCAAGCCCGGCGAAGACTATGGCGAGACTGTTGTACGTTACATCGAGGAGCAAATCCTCGACCACATCCTGCCGCCCGATGAGGTGGCCGGGGTGTTGGTAGAGACCATCCAGGGCGAGGGCGGCTACATCATCCCACCGGAGGGATTCTATCCAGCGCTACGCAAGCTGTGCGATAAATACGGCATCCTGATGATCATGGATGAAGTACAATGCGGCATGGGACGCACCGGCAAATGGTGGGCTATCGAGCATTATGGCGTGGAACCGGACATGTTCACCAGCGCAAAAGGAATTGCTTCAGGCATGCCATTGGGGGCCTGTGTAGCGCGCAGGTCTGTGATGGATTGGGGCAAGGGCACGCACGGCAACACTTATGGCGGCAACCCCATTGCCTGCGCGGCCGCCCTGGCAACCATCGATATGATCGAAAACGAATTTATGGAAAACGCCGCTGACACGGGTTGCTATGCGCTGGACGCCCTGGAAGAAATCATGCACCGCCATCCCAGTATCGGGGACGTGCGCGGCAAAGGCCTCATGATCGGGGTAGAGTTCGTAAAAGATCAACAGACGAAAGAACCTGCCAAGGAATTAACCGACCGTGTAGTGGAACTAGCCTTCGAGCGCGGCCTGCTGATGCTCAGTTGCGCAAAATCTGTCATCCGCGTGGCGCCGCCTTTGAGCATCTCTAAAGCAGAGATCGATGAAGGATTGAAGATTTTCGATGAAGCCATCACACTGGCGGAAAAAGAAACCGGGATGCTGTAAGCAAGTGAATTGACAGCCTCCCCCTCTTCGAGTATGCTTGCGCCTGTCCGGGCAGGCCCGGCGCGGCGGAACCTTTCGAACCCCGCCAGGACCGAGAGGTAGCAACGGTAAGGAAGCGTATCCGGGTGCCGCCGGTCGCCTGCCTGGATATTGGGAACAAAAAAGGTGACAGTCGCATGTAGTGGCTGTCACCTTTCCGTTTTAAGCTGGGTGTTACTCAGCTTCCACGTTTACGAGCACGGCTCGCACTGCCACACGGTAGGTATAGTCATCCTTCTCCTCGTTATACTCACGACAGGTAATGAGTGTGATCCAGTCATATTCTTCATGGCGTAACACGCTGACATCCTCCGGCCAGAGCAGGCGCACTTCGCGCACTTCGTAGGTATACTTGTTCCCGTTGGCGTGGATATAGATCTTATCACCCCAGTAGAGCGAGCCCAGGTTGACGAAGGGACCGGGCGAACCATCCGCTAAGTAAGTATGGGCGGTGATACCGGTATTGCCCGCTAAAGTGGGGTACGCGGTTCCTTCCAACCATCCGGCCTGGTTCGAGAGCCAGGTTAAGTCCCAGCCCTGATTTGTGGCCGGAATACCCAAGATGGGCAGGTTCACGCCCAGGCGTGGGATCTCCAAAGTCAATGTGTCCAGTTGTCGGTATTCATTTTCTTTCGGCTGCGCTGGTAAAGCTGTTCTCCTTCCAGGAGCAAAGCCGGTCTTAGGCAAGGGCGGTTTGTTAATCGTGACACTGGACGAGGTGCCATAGCTATTCACGCCGGCAGGATTAAGCGGGTCGTAGAAGCGTTCGGTAGAATTGGCATTGTAATTCGATTGCACACCCGGATCGAGTGGGATGCTGGTCCAGGCCACGCTGGCCTCGTTGACAACCGGTGGAGGCCCGACAAAGGTGGCTTCAAAGGTGATGCTGGAGGTTGCCAGCAAGGGGAAGACATCCCACTCGAATGTAACCGTAGAAGTTCCGGCATCGTAGTTGAAGCGGTCGTATGCCAAACCTGTTACTGTTACATTGCCAACGTACTCCAGGCCGGAGGGCAGTTGATCGGTCACGACCACATCATATGCATCCGCAGTGCTGATGTCTGTATGCTCGATATCAATCGTAAAGGTTATGGTGCTGCCCAGCAAAGCCACGCTCGGCGAGGCATCCTTGTTAATGGAGAGATCTGGCTCAACGATCTCAACTGGGGGCGCAGAGGCTTCACGAGTACCACCATTCCAAGTCCAGGTGACGTTGTTGTTGATACCAGTCACGCCATCCACATTGGCAGCGATGTCGAGTATGTCCACCGTATATTGGACGATGATGATCTGGTCGACTGCGCTGGCGTTGGTCACATCACCGAAGTCAAAGACCACGTTATGACCAGAGTTGGTCACGTTCGGGTCACCCGCGTCTGTGGGGCAGGCGTCAGCAAAGCCGCCCGCCAGGGTGGTGGTAACAACCATCGGATCCGATACCGAGACACCCAGGCATTCATCAAAGGCCAGACCTTCATCCAGGATATCTAGCGCCTGCAAGTCAATCAGCGTCCCGTTCGGGATGGTCAGGCTGATCTGGTAGGTTACGACCTCCCCAATCAGTACCTGCGGGTTGGTATCGTTGTTGATATTGGTCGTGACAATGGTCTTTTCATTCAAAACCGCGATCGTATCGATGTCCGTGTCGGATGAAGCCGCACCGGTATCAATGTCCGTGGCTTCCACCAGGTTCGTAATGGTCGGGTTGACAGGCGTGTCGTTCACGCGCACTTGCACATCAATGGAGTAGCTGTTACCCGCAGTAATACTGATCCCGTTCCAGACAAGCACACCAACTGAAACCGAGTCGGGCGGAAGCGAAGCAGACTGGTAGGTGACATCATCCGGCAACGTGTCGGTTACGGTGATATTGGCCAGGTCCACGTTACCGGTATTCTCGATTAAAATATTGTAGGTGAGCACATAGCCGGGTGCAGCGATCTCTATACTATCATCCTTGGTGACGGTGAGCACAGCGAATGCATCTGTATCGGCGCTGGAAGTGTTCGTCGTATCGATTTCTGTGTAGTCGGCCGGAACCGTGACAGTAGCTGTATTGACCAGGTCACCGGTTGCGGCCACATCGACATTAGCTGTCACCGTGTAAGTAATGGAGGAATTGATAGGCAAATCTACCGTGTCGGCAAAGTCCGAGACGGCATCGACGATCCCATCACAACCTGAAGCGCCGCCCGTTGCATCAGTGCAGGCCCAAGTCCAGGTAGCAATCTGCGTAGGGCGCAGATCGTTGACCTGAGCGCCGGTCACGTCCGAAGGACCGGCGTTGCGGACCACGACCGTGTAGGTCAGAACACCGCCCTGGAGATAGAAGTCCTGTCCATCATTCTTGGTAATGGAAGTATCAGCCTGGCGGAAGAGGTAGACGCCAAAGTCCACGCGTGGCTCGGTGGTGGTACCAGTATTGTTATCGTAACTCAACTCACCAACAGGTGTAAGGCTGAAAACTTCAGTCTGGACATACCCACCCAGCCCGAGCGCGCCGGCGGCGGTTGAACCATTATCATCGGAATCTGTGGTATCTAGGTCGGCACTGGGAGCTGGTTCATAGTAGCTGGCTGGCAACAGCCCGGTACTGGATTCATAATCTCGCAGGGTTTCAGCGCCTTCAAATTCGTAAGCCGGGATGCGCAGGATGTAATCACCTGCGGGCAGGCCTGTAAAGGCATAGAATCCGCCGCCGCCGGTGGTCGTTTCGGCTGCCACGTCGTCGGCAGTGCCGGGAATACCATCTGGCCCGACCAGCATGATCCGGGTCCCGTTCGCGGCGTAGAGTTCGACGGTAACGTTATCAATGCCAGATTCGTCAGCGTCCAGGAAACCATTATTTTTGTTGGCTCCCGCTCCCGCATCGTTCCAGACCTGGTTGCCGAGGGTGATGGTGTAGAAGCCAAAATCCACAGTCATATTGGCCTGGGCATCGGGCTGGTTGCCCTGGTGGAGCGCACCGGGGGCCAGGACGTCCACGTCCACTGCCGATTCTCCAGTTGGCTCGACGCTTCCGGGGCCGAGGACGACGGTCTGTGATGCGACTGCGCCGCTAACCTGGCGGGTGCCATTGTCATCCGAATCCTGGTTCGTTTCGGGCGAATCAGCCAGGGTTTCGTCCAGGGAGCCGTCGCTTTGGCGCGTGGTCTGTGATGACCAGTAACCGTACAACGGTCCACTGCTGGCAAAGCTGGAGGCCGGGATGATGACCCGGTAACTACCCGATTCCAGGTTATCGAAGAGATAATAGCCGCCATTGGCTGTAGTTGCAGTCCTGCCGGTATCGACAAACGTGCCGGATCCATCATCCACGTATAACTGGAGCAGGACGCCATCAACGCCCACTTTGTCGCCCGACAAATTTACACCTTCGCCATTGTCAATCACGCGGCTGTTGTTTGCATCGAACCAGACGCGGTTGCCGAGCGCGTATACGGTGGTGAACCCAAAGTCGATAGTGGGATTACGGGTCACACCATATTCGACTTGCGAGCCAGTACCGTCATCCACGATATTGTTGGGCTTTGTAGCATCATAGCCCGGAGTCATGTTCAATACGCCAGCTGTAACGAGACCGCCGTTGGTGCCCTGGCCATTATCGTTATCGTCGGTGTTGACGTCCGGGCCGGTGGTGGTGTTATCGTTCAGGTCGGCATCATCGCGGGTGCTGACCGTGCCAGCAGGCGCATCCACTTTGACAATGTAGCTGCCCGCAGGCAGGCCAGAGAACAGGTACTCGCCGCCAGTTGTGGTAGTCGATGCTAAGACGGTTGTGTTATTCTCAGCATATAAGTACACTGTGGTGGCATCTAACAAGGTATCAGTCCCGCTATCATAAGCGCCGTTCTTGTTCACATCGCCGAAAACCAGGTTGCCGATCTCGGTCTTGTAGAAGCCGAAGTCCACGGTCAGGTTGGAACGACCATCCGGCTGGGAACCGTGATTCACACCGGCTTCCAGATCATCATCATCGGTCGGTTCTGTTGCTCCCACGGGGCCAAGAGTGACAGGTAAGGATACGACCGAGCCGGACTGGAAGGTGCCGTTGTCGTCCGAATCCTGGTTGTTTTCCGGCGAGGGCGCGGCGGTTTCGCCGGTGGTCCCGTCCGCGTTCATGTACGTATCTGTAGACCAGTAACCTTCCAGCACTGCGCCGGCCCCAAAATTCGAGGCCGCAACGGAGACCACGTAATTGCCAGGATACAGGTTTTCGAACAGGTAGTAACCACCCGCACCAGTCGTATCCGATGAAACATAATCATAGGCATTTGTGGCCATATTGAACTTGTGCAGGTCAAGGACCACGCCAACTGCGCCGACTTCGCTGACATCGATGTCAGAACCGTTGTCAGTATCAAACCAGACGCGGTTGCCGAGGTTGTACAGGTGGACAAAGCCAAAGTCGAGGGTCGGGTTATAGGTCTCGCCAGTTGCATATGTAACCGTATTGCTGGTACCCATCCAGCCAGGTCGCAGCGGCATGGTATTGGAAGAGGCTACATAAGGCGCAGCGCCGCCGCCTGTGCCAACGCCGTTATCATTGTCATCCTGATTGGCACCTGGGGTGGTTGTGTCGGTGATGTTGGATATATCCACCGTGCTGGCGGAGTTCGCCGGGCCCTCGACCGTGACAATGTAATCCCCTTGCGGCAGATTGGAGAACAGATACTGCCCACTGACCGCCGCGCTGGTGGTGTTGGCAATTTCAGTAGTGGTGGTACCGTCAGTCACGTACAAACGAAGGGTGACACCACCAAGCGGCTGATCTGCGTCAGCGTCATAGGTCCCATTGAAGTTATTGTCGTAATAGACCTGGTCCCCGATGGAGGCGCGGTAAAAGCCAAAGTCCACAGAGAGATTCGAACGCGCATCCGGTTGTTCACTGTCCTCGCTGGTTCCGTTGCGGAAGTCATCGTCATCGGTCGGTTCAGTAGCACCTGTTGGGCCAAGTGTGACGGGCTGCGAAATTACCGCGCCGGTAAAAGTCACGCCAGTTTGTAGAGTACCGTTATCATCTGAGTCATCTGCATCAGTTTCAGGAGAGGGCGCAGGGATTTCGGTTGGCGCGCCGGTATTCGCATCCATGGTTGTGCCGGAAGAGTAATAATCAACCAGCACGCCTGCTCCAGTGAAGTTGGAGGCCAGGAGTACAACGATATAGTCGCCCGCTTCCAGGTAATCGAACAGGTAATAGCCACCGCCAGAAGTAACATCGGTCAGGCCAGTATCCACGTAATTGCCGGTACCATCGTCTTTGTACAGATCGACAGTCACGCCTTCCACGCCGACTTCGCCAGTATCGATCTGGCTGTTGTTATTCGTGTCGAACCAGACGCGGTTGCCAAGCGCATAATAATCCAAACTGCCGGTATGCGAGGCCGTATCACTGTAATCATCCACACCGCCGCCACCGGTACGTTCTCCTGTTACCGCGCCATCGAGGGAAGTCCAGGTCATGACGACATTGTTCGTAGCGATATCTGTGCCGGCCAGGGTGGTCGCAGCTGGGGGACCATCCACGGTAACGGTGAAGATAATGCTGGGAGCCGCATCAGATAGGGCAAAGGAACAGCCGTTCGAAGAGAGGCAGCTAAAGGTCAGAACTGGTGCGCTGTAGTTCTGTGTCCATCCCGCCGGGAGCGAGGTCACGCTATCGAAGGTCAATCCAGTTGGGATGGTGTCCGTCACCACAATGTCATAAGCGACCGCATTGCTGTCGTCCGCCGGATTGGCGCTGCCATTGATGTGAGAAATGTCAAGCGTATATTCGAGCGTTTGGCCGTAAATCCAGGTATCGTCATCCGCCAATTTAGTAATGCCCAGGAAGGGCTCCACGATGCGGGTTTCTACCTGGTTGGACGGACCTTTAGTGCTGCCGCCAATCGAGACAGTGTATTGGTTGTTGTCCAGGTCAGTGTTGTTGTTATCAGCACTGTCGTTGACCAGCGCATCGAATTCGATGACCACATATTCCGCGTCGGTATTATCGCGGTCATTGTTGATGAGATCACCCAAAGAGAATGTAAGGTCTTGTCCTACTTCAGATACACGCATAACAGGAATTGTGAATGTCGGTGGAAGGGCATCATTGTCCGCGCCTACCAGATCAGCATCCACAGTCATGGGATCGGTGGCGATGAACGATATGCGGGGGTCACCGGCATAGGTGAACCCAACCGGAAGCGTATCAGTAACAGTAAAGGCCAGCGAGGTGCCTTCAGGAATAACGGTTGCCAGGCGATACCTGACGATCTCACCGATGGTCAGCTCGTTGTCAAGGGTATCGCCGTTGGAACTATCCACCAGCGATTTGACCAGGTCAAGCGCATTGGCAGTCACCTGGGCGCTGGCTATGTCGCTGTAGTCGTTGGGCGGACTGACACCCAGGCCATCACGCTCGCCTTTCGTTCCGCCTGGAGCGTCAGTCACGCTGGAACCGGTGGGGTTGGATGAAGTCCCGTGATCACCGGGCAGACTGGTATAAGTCAGGTCGGCGGTATTGTCCAGCAATTGGTCAGCTGTAACTGTACCGTTAATGGTCGCGGTGTATTCAATCGAGACCGCACAGCCAGCCGGAACAGAATCAAACCGGACATCCAGGTTGTTGCCAGTCGAATTGGAGACATCTGCGCCAGTGGCGCAGGCACTGGTCACGACGATATTCGAGCCGTTCAAACCCAGGTCCGCGGTCATATCCGGGTGGACGGTATCAACCACGACTACATCGAAAGCCGTGGTGGGGAAGGCGCCGCCCGTATTCGAGAAGGTCAACGTATAGATGATGGTATCACCTGCGTCGCCGCCGGTAGGACTAGCCATTTTGACAAGATCCGTGATCGAAGGCTCGGCGACCCGGCTGTACACATAGTTGGAGTACCCGGTGATCAAAGAGCCGTTGATATAGACCCGGTAGCGGTTGCCATGGGTCTCGCCTGCATCGTTGCTGGTGGCTGGAACGCCGTTGTTGTCCACAAGAGCATTGAATTCGACAATCACGTATTCGCTATCTGCGTCATTATCCAAGTTTTGCAAGGTGCCAAGCAAAAAGTTGACATCAGTGCTAGAGTTGTAAGTATCTCCATCGGATGTGCCGGAGGTACTCACATTTAAATCCGCCAGGGCTGGGCAAGCGACTGGAATGACCGGCGTATCACCTGCCGCAACCGAACCTGTTAACTGGCAATTTGGATCTCCTACCGCAGGCACTACAAAAGTAGATGGGGCTGGGAAAGAATAGTTGTCGGGTGAAATACCGCTATTAGAAACAAATGCAGCCCTGGCCGTGCCATCGTCCAGAAAAGTGATGCCATTCGGAACGTAATCCATTAAGCGGAAGTTGGGGCTGGTACCCTCAGGCAAGGTCACTACCAGCCGGTAACGGATGATTTCCCCGATCGCAACCGAAATAGGTGAGCCTGCACCTGGTTGGAAGGGGGTAACCGGCTCGGAAGTATGCGGCTCAGAAGTCACGCGCATATATTTCACCGGGGTTGTACTGGTCACTGTAAACGTAGCAACCGCGTTGTCGGCATAATTGTTCAACCCAGCCCCCACCCCATCCGCACCGGTGCGTTCATCGGAATCCACATTGTAAGACGAGCGGTCAACTACATTTCCATCCAGGCTCGTCCAATACAGGTAGGCGGTATTGGTGAACGCCTGAGTCGGACGGACGCAATAGGCGACTGTTCCGCTGACTTTGAGCTCGACGCTGCGCGCCGCATCATACGGGACATCGAAACTGTTCCCAGCTGGGGTCCGCAAAATCCAGCCTGTGGCGTTATCCCCGCTCAACTCGAAATCGGCTGCGGTCACCAGACCGGCAGAATCTGTCACCGAAGAGATGACCGGGTTATCGATCGCCGAAGCGCCGCCAGCCACGCACAACGGCAACGGATCATTCAAGGTCACATCGTAGGCATCCGTCTGGCTGGAAGCGTCATGCGCAATCGTCAGTGTAAACTCAACCGGGTTGCCCGCGTCACCTGTTGTCGGATTTGCTACTTTAGCAATATTGAGGACAGGCTCGATGACGGTCACATTCTCAGCTGAAACTGGTCCCTGTGAACCGATAACCGTGTTACCATCCGCGTCTTTCGTGTCCCAGGTCATGCTGACAGAGTTATTACGCGCACTCCCGCTTTGGTTGGCGCTGACATTGAGCACTACTGCCGTGTATTCGAAGGTCAGGGTTTCAGGGACGCTATTATCGTCGTTGTTGTTTTCGACAGTTCCCAAATCCCAGGTAATCGTTCTCCCACTGTCCGTTATGGTCGGTGTGGTGCTGCCGCTGATGGTCACCTCAGTCGGGTTTGAATTCGTGAACGAATCTTGACTCACAAAGGCCAGTTCAGCGTCGAGCGTATCCACAATCTGTGTGTTGGGACTGAGGCCTTCCGGCACAGTGACGGTAAGGCGATAGGTTACCAATTCACCGATCACCACTTGCGTGCGATTGTTGGTGTTCGTGGTGCCTGAATTATCGATTTCCGTGCCCACCAGTTCCTTGAGCAGCGCCGGGCTGCCGATTTCGCTGTCGGCGGTATCCGTGATCGGTTCCGGGATATAGGGGTCGCCGCCCTCGCTGCCGGAGTAGCTGGTCACCTGGCCTTCATTTTGCAGCATAGTGCCGGGAGCAATATCCGGATCGACCATCAGGTCATAGGTCACGATGATGACGTTCTTGCCGCTGGTCGCCTCATGCAACTGACACAGGCCCTGTCCATATTCGGGGGGAGCGAAAGCCGGATTGTCTGCCGGGTCTCTCAAGCGGATACCATTCCCGAAGAAGTCGGTTGCGTCGCCATTTGGCCCCAAAAATTCGAACCCTGAACCTGTGCCGTCATCCAACGCCTTGCCATCACCGCGGTGGGCTTGTAAGTTAAATCCGCCCAGTCCAATGCCAGGGAAAATGTAACCGTCAGGCAAAATATCTTTTAAGGTGATGTCAAACGCGCCGTTGATACCGCTGCCGGTGTTCTCGATCACGATGGCGAACTTGACCATGTCACCGCCGTCAATACCGCCGATACCGCTGCCCAACGGGTTAGCATCCAGGTAGTCCGAGTTGATCGGCGTCGTGCCCGAATTCCAGGGAATGCTCGAGCCACCGGGAATTTCAAATATCACAGGCGGTGCCACGGGGGGATTCGGTTCCAGGCCAGTATGATCGGTCGAAACGACTGTCTTCTCACCCACCAGGATTGGCTCAGTCAGAGTCAGATCGATGAAATTATTGGTGGTCGAGACCGAACCCGGGCTGTTGGCATCCTGCTGCAAGACACTGTTGCGCATTTTTAAGCCATCACCAAATTTCTCATTGGTGACCCGCACAGTGAACAGCAGGTCGATTGTTTTTGGCAAATTGGCCGGGTCATCATACGAGCCGAACTCGAATTTGACCGAGTTGTCATTTAGATGATTTGAGATGGTAACGGGGTTCGGGTCGATCCCGCGGGTATCGTCCGGGCCCAGCATCCAGCTTCCGGGGTCCGGGATGACCGCCGCGCCCACGTACTTGGGCCAGGTCCCCAGAGATGATCCATCCACATTGGGGTCGTCCGCATGGAAAATAGGCAGAGGCAGGAAGTCGGTCAGGCTCAGGTTGGCGAAATCACCGGTCAGTAATTGGTAAGTAATGCGATAGGTGATAGCATCCCCGGCAGCTACCTGTACCGTTGTACAGGGATCGAAAGTAGCCGGGTTGCAAACTGCACCGTTGCGTGCCACGATGGTTTTCTCCAGTGTACCGCGCCCGACACTGATACCTGTGCTGGCACTCTCGCCAGAAACTGTTGCCGTAATCGTGCATGGCCCGGGGTTACAAGAACCCGAATCCACCTGGTTACCGGATATTGTGGCCGCATCGTTCAGGGAATCTCCCATTTTGACGCTATCGCCGGGATAGGTATCGGTATAGGTATCCTGGATCATGGCATAGAATGTGACCGTACCGGTCGTGGTAGCATTTGCGGAACTGCCGCCATCGTCTACCAGATCGCCCAATACGACATCGCTGCCGACCCGTGCTATTAATTCCTGGGCGATATCAAATGTGACAATTGTTTCGCCATTGTTATTCGGCAAGGACGAATTTGTGTAATCATGGCTATCACATTCCCCGCCAAAACCCGTGTCCGTATAATTACAGGCCACATTGATGTTACCAGGCGCAAAGGCATAGGTCTGGGTACCGCCATCGCGTGTGATGCTCAATTCAGGATAGTAGGTCGCATTCTGAAAATAATGTTGCCCATCGGATAAAATATCTTCCAGACTCAGATTTGCGTATCCAAAATAATCAGAGATGTCAAAGGATAATGTGTAACGAACAATATCCCCAGGTGTAACGCCATTCGAAGCCGGGTCAACGACAAGCGAACTGCCTTTCCCCAGCGTAATGGGCCTGTCGCTGTGGCTGGCCACGCCAGGCCCAACTCCGCCACTGACATCCAACGGTGGCGAGCCGTCAGATGGGATCCAGGTGATGGCATCCAAAGTGGCTGCATTGGTAGTCGAACCCGGCGCGATCGGCTGGCCGTCGGCGTCAAGCTCAGGAACATAGTAATCAAAAGAAACAGTAATATCGGTGACAACTGGTCCATCCCAGTGCAGCTGGATCTGCGCCCCATTATATGGACCACCAACAGATGGTTCGCTCACCGTCGTTGCGGCCGGATTAACAGTCAAGTTGCCTAGATAAACAACACTGTTGGGTAAGTTGTCAGTAATATCGATATTGGAAAAAGACTGCCCTTCCGCAACGTTGACTGTCAGCGCATAAGTCGCCGGGTTATTGGGGCCAGTCGCCAGTTCCCCTGCATTGGTGGACTTCGAAAAGTCAACTACCGTTGGAATGACATCCGAAAAAGGCACCCAGGTATCTGGCGTGCCCGCATCTGAAACAATCGTGGTATCGGTTGGAGTCGTACAACACCAATCCACCATCGGTGTACGCCCATAGATGAAGCCCGCACGCGCGCGGATGGATAAAGTATCCCCCAGGTTGGCATTTTCACTCAAGCGTGCCGGGATCGAAACAGTCAGGGATGGCTGCCCAGGCGTGTAGGACCCATAGGGCAATTGAAAGGATACCAACTGGTCGCCTGCGACACCGCACACATCCAGAAAGAAACCGACATCATCCAACGCCCAGGGATGTTTCACACAACCGGTACCAGTTCCATCATCCGGGAAAGTTTGCGTCACGACGGTCAGTGTTTCTGTGCCCAGTGTGGCAGTGTAATTCGCGCCCGAGGCCGGGCTGATGCCATCGTAGGTCAGTTCATCAGGATATACACCATCCGAGCCGACGTGAGGAATATACAGGTCGATGAAAGGGCCATATCCGGTTTCATTCCCATTGTTCATGAAGGTTGCACTGATCGTGAAATCCTCTCCCAACATTACTGATCCGGTGCTCACGGTGACATTCGGCAAGGGCACAAAACGGGGCGCGAGCGGGCTCGCATCTGTATTCGCATCTGCGCCAACTATGCGCACTGGCACAAACAAACCCAACACAAAAAACAGGATAGAAATACTGATGAGCCGCCACCAAGCAGAAATTATAAAATGACCTGATGATTTCGATGAATAAGAATACATGGTTCCTCCACCAACACTCAAAAAATGAGCAAGCATAACCTTGGTATAAAAAAGGCAAAACCGACGGCGGTTTCGCTATTTGCTCGCTCGGACTCTTCCTTATAAATAAAAATAAACCAAGGAAAGCGACCAAATATTGGGTCCAGAGTCATCGCATCCGCGTATCACTCTTAAGTACCATTTTCCTATGATTGGACTCATCACAAAGTTGCAGGATGGTTGTCAGGCTTACAGTTGTGAAAGGGTACATGTCTACACATTTGTCTGATGGATCTGTAAAGTGACCCATCAAACATTGGGGCAACCATCCGCTCATAGTCCAAAAGTACTATAAGAATTATTCCATAGAACCCGCAGCTAATAATTTGCATTATGGATGAATGAGTTGGTAAAAGTTGGGAAAACAAAGATTTTGCTTTTTGAACCTCTCCCCCGCTATTTCACCACCAATCAGGTGATTCTTAATCCAAAAAATCCCTGACGCCGCTGGTTTTCACTACCCAGCATACATCAGGGGTCTGTTTTTTTTGCGCCTTATTTCATAACCGCTTGTTTCAAGTCTCCCCTCTCAAGTTTGTGACTTCGTAATTGATACTAAGGCCAGTTGGTCCACCAGCGCTCAGGCCGGGTCTGGACCAGAACAGCTTTCACTACGAAACGTTTCAAATAGGTTTCCGCCTGCTCGTCGTAGTCGGCACAGGTTACCAGCGTCAGCCAGGATTTTTCTTCATGTTGCAGGATGGAGGCATCCGTCGCATCCAACTTCTTGGCCGACTTGACCTCGTAGATATGCAGATTCCCAAAGGCATGCACAAAAACCTTATCGCCGGCCTTCAACTTATGCAGGTTGGCAAATGGTCCCGCCTGCCCATATTGCAGCGTGACGTGACTGGTCAGCACACTGTTGCCCGAAAATCCCGGGAAAGCGCTGCCTTCCAGCCAACCAGCCTGGTTCAATAACCAGTTGACATCCCAGCTATTGTTCCGTTTCGGAATCCCCACAACCGGCACTTGAAGCTTGAGCGCTGGGATCTCCAGGGTCACATCATTGCTGGTGTTGTATTTGGTAACCGGCAGATCGCTCAAATCGGTGATCCGACCCGGCGCAAAGCCGGTGACGGGGATCAGCCCAGCGAGACCAGGCGCAGCGGCGCCGCCACCACCACGTCCACCGCCACCGCCGGGATCACCAGGATCACCAGGGTCACCGGGATCGCCAGGAGGAACGATAGCCGGAAGAATGTCAACAACACTATCTTCAATGGGATCGGGTTGCTCGTCGCTTGATACAGCAACCGTATTGACGACATCAGT
This sequence comes from Anaerolineales bacterium, assembly GCA_016928525.1. The sequence goes on from JAFGKO010000188.1 coordinate 42,050, forward strand.
TTGGCCAACAGGTACAGGGGAGTTGACAATGACCTGGAAGGTAATCGTCATTGTACCGCCGGTGGGCAAATCGAAATCATCGCCAGCAAGCACTAAGTTCGCCGGGATGCCATCTAACAGATCAGCAACTGCTCCTCCAGGAATATTATCCTTCGTTATCCCACCACTCGTCACCACTGTACTATTGGCGACATAGGTTGTACCTGCAGGAAGTGGATCATTCACAACAATATTGTTTTGCGCGGGTACGCCGATATTCGTGACATTGATCGTATAAGTGATCGATTCGCCTGGAGCAGTTTCTCCGCCCGCACTCGAAATTTTTTCAATTCCTAAGTCAGACACTTCGACAGTGGCTGTATCCGAACTTGTGAATGTTTCGGTACCCCTCGACCCGGTGACGATAGCCTCATTGATACTATACCGCTCCGGGGGCGTTCCTGTAGTAATGCCACTGAAGACAATAATCAAAGTCTGATTAGGATTCATATCCAGTGGATCTATGGGGAAGTTATCCCAGGTCAAATTCTGTCCACTGATATCCGGGTCAGCAGTTGCGCCAGTAATTGTGCCTCCACCTGGGAGGGTAATGGTTGTGCTCCCAGGGACATATGCCCAGTTGGCTGGAAGAACATCCTGCACTGTAACATCAGCGATACCAAAGGCATCACTGTTGATGACCAACGTAAAAACAGATACCTGTCCCGCGCCAGTAGGGATGATCTCTGGATCGGCCGTTTTATCCAACGTTATGACAGCGTCGATCCATTCGACATTCAAGGGCAAAATGGTGTAACCTGCGTCGATATACGGATTTCCAGGTGCCGCCGCATTTGCATCCTCGCCCCACACAACAGCAATTGGTCCCGTCGCCCAAATATGGATACCGGTATTATCGTTATCAGGATCAAAAATTCTCTGCATCTGGATCCTGTTCAAAGTATAGGTGGCATCAACAACACCATCGGTAGGACTGTAATCCACATAGATCGTTGTATTGTCCTCGATTGGCGTCACAAATACCGGTGAACCATTAGCAGAGAGATTGGTGGTTCCAGGCGCCCAGCTTATGAAATATTCCTGTGTCAGTTGATCCGGAGGGATAAACGTAAAACCATAGTTATAGTCTTCGTTTTCAGTATTCGCGGAACCAATCGCCCAAAAACTCGTACCATTGGCAGACTCCAGATATACAGCGGAATTTGTGGGTACAAAACGACCCGTAAGATCCAAATAACTAAGTGTTGAATTCGCCGGAATATCGAAAGACCCGCTTCCTACATTATCTTCATAATTGATCGTAAGAGGAGCAGCCGTTGGATTGTAGATAAAAACATCGGTGTTACTGCCGCCGCCAAAACTGGGTACTGGTCCATAATACGAGGAAGACCACAACCCGCTTGGCACGGCTGTATAACTGCGGCTGTCTGAAGATATGCCAGCATTCGGTCGTCCTACGATAAATTGCGTCTGCACAGGAGCTGTTGCAAGAACGGTCGTTCCCGCGTCGATGTGGAATAATTGGGTTACTTCACCACGATCCAGGTTTACATTAACATCCACTCCTGCCATACCAGGATCATCAATTTGCACATTTGTATTATCCTGGGTAGCCTGAACAATGACAAATACCTGGGTGAAGTCTATGTAGTTCAAGGGTGCGCCGGAAAGATTTTCACCGACTGGAATGGTGTAATTGACCTGGTATGGTTTTACAGGGTAGACCTCCCATGCATTTGCGAATACGGTTTGGGTAACTTCCGGCCAAAAGGCTTGCGCCACAGAAACCGCGCCACCAGCAACATATAAGCGGTCACGGCCATCGTAACAAACATTTGTCGTACCATTAGGATTCGTACTTGTGCAAGTGTCGGCCGCATTACGCGGTACTATGATATTGCCTGATTCGAATGTAAGTACATCACCCTTATTGGCTACATAGGTTTCATCACTCCCCGTGCTGCCCGTGCCATAGCCATTTTCCCAATGATCGTAGTAGACCGTCACACCATCCGATGCAATTGAAACTGTTGAAACGTTATGCATTCTGTTGCATTCCGCGACAGTGCAGGTGCCGCCTCCTCCCAGCGCAGTTCCAAGATTGGGATCATTATCAATGTCTTGCAAGATTTGGAATAATTGGTCTGTGCCACCCGGAATAAAATATTCCGAATAGCCCGCTGGAACGGCAGCTGATGCACTTTGCAGCATGGCAAAAGTGGAAAACAAAAATACAATGAGAAGCACCACTATTCGGCTGACGTGCAAGAAACGAAGTAATTTTTGTTTTTTCATTGAATACCATATCCTTTTACAAATCGGAACAGAACCAATAATCATATTGCGAGTTAAAATAAATCACGGAAATTGCCTGTCCCTGCCCTCATTCAACAACAAACCTTAGAAAAACCTTTCAATTTTGTAAGGATTCTAGTGTAAGCGGTATATTTTGTCAACAAAACAAGTCCGAAATTATCGGGGCTTTCACAAACCGGGCGTTGCTCAATAAAAGCATTCCAACCCGGTGAGCCCGAGGCGCGGGGGTCCGGCAAGGTTATTTTGCCCGTGGGAAGTGTTAAGGGTGCTCGATCTCATTAACATGACGGGGAGTGTACGAATTTGTTACTCAGACTATTCCTTGCAATGAGGGTCGATATTCCCGTGCTCATAAAGAAAAAACATTTTTGGGTCTCCCGTTTATAACGGGATTGAGGGCCGAAAGCCAAAAACGGTAGAGCCACAATTTTTAGCGATATAACCAGCAAAAAGAATGGGAGAATAAACCTACTGATCTTTGAAAAATGATTGTCTAAAGAATCACCCATTTTTACGGCTATTTTGGATGGAAATTGAGACATAGTTTTTTCAACACTCAGTAAGCAATGGAATTTCTTACATTTTGCAAACATACCAATGATAAAATCACTCCATGCTCCCTGATTTCCGCGTCCGTCAACGGGATTACTTACTCGAAATCTCACGTGCCCTCACCCAGGAACTCGACCTGGAGAAGCTGCTGGCGCGCATTTTGCGCATCTCCATCGAAATGCTGGCGGGACAGGCCGGGCTGATCGCGCTCAAAGAGCAGGATGGCTGGCGCGTCGCGACCGCCCATGGAATTGCTCCCGCTTTTTTGAGTTATCTCACCCCTCTGCTGGCCGAAGAAAAAGTCCGCGAACTGGACGTACCGGAACTCAACCGCATGTTGAAGGAATTAACCTATACAGCCAGCCAGGGATTGCTCAACGGCGTGGGCTTGCCCCTCTCTGCGCACGGACAATTGATCGGCGTCATCTTCATCTTTCGCAACTATCCCGACCTGTTCTCCTCGAACGACCGGCGTTTGTTGCAATCCTTTGCAGACCAGGCCGCTATCGCCGTATACAATGCCCAACTCTATGGACAGGTCACTTACGAAAAGCAACGCCTGGACGCCCTGCTAGACTCTGCTGCAGATGGTATCCTCATTCTCAATGCCGACCACACTATCGAACGTTGTAACCTGGCATTTCAGAAACTCTATGGCTTATCGCAGGATGAGATTTGCGACAAGGACCACAGCCAGATCATACACTGGGCGCGCGACCCGCAGGGCACCACCCTCGAGGAAGCCGAGCGCGGCGGTTGGCCACTCACACCCAATGCTACTTTATATGTAGAAGGCGACCTGGAACGGCCTGAATCGTCGCCGTTACCCGTTGGCGCGACCTATGCCCCCCTGCTCTCGTCCGAAGGCAAATTGAGTAACATTGTCGTAAGCGTACGCGACATCACCCACTTCCGCACCGCTGAGGAGATCAAATCCACTTTCATCTCCATCGTCAGTCATGAACTGCGCACGCCTGTAGCGCTCATCAAGGGCTATGCCTCCACCCTGCGCCGCGACGACGCTAAGTGGGACCGGGCAACTATCAACGATAGCCTGGCTGTCATCGAAGAGGAAGCAGACCGCTTGTCCAGAATGATTGATGACCTGCTAGATGCCTCCCGCTTGCAAGCCGGTGGTCTCAGTCTTAGTCGGGCTGATGTATCTCTACCTGCCATGGCCGAGCGACTGGCCGAGCGCTTCCGTATCCAGTCTAAAAAGCACAAGTTCGTGGTCGATTTTCCGCAGGATTTCCCCGTGCTGCTGGCGGATGAAAATCGTATCGAGCAGGTACTTTCCAATCTAATATCCAACGCCATCAAGTATGCTCCCGAAGGCGAAATCCGCATTAGCGGGCGGGTGCGCCCCGAACAGGTGATCGTCTGTGTCAGCGATCAGGGTCCCGGCATCGAAGCCAACGATCTGCCGCACATCTTCGACCGTTTCTACCGCTCGACGAAGGCCGTCAAAAACACCAAAGGCGCTGGTTTGGGACTGTATCTGGCCCGCGCCATTGTCGAAGCTCACGGCGGGCGTATCTGGGTAGATACCTCGACAAGTTCGCATGTACCTGCTCTTCCCCACCCCAGGCAGAACGGAGCGGCAGTAGCGCAGATTTCACAGCGCTCTAAACCTGATTCGGGCGCCCGAATTTGTTTCTCCTTGCCGCGCTAGGCAACGAACCAGCGGGTGGTACAATTGTGCTTCGTGCGTAAATAATTTCAATATTGGACTCTCTCATGCCTCAAACTCAAATCTCTTGCCCCCAATGCCGACAGCCAATCCAAGCCAATGTCGAGCAGCTTTTCGATGTAACCGCCGACCCGGGCGCCAAGCAGCGTCTGTTGGGTGGCGTCTCCAATATGGTACGTTGCCCATTTTGCGGCTATCAAGGCCGTCTGGCTACTCCTGTTGTTTATCACGACAATGAAAAAGAGTTACTGCTCACATTCTTTCCCCCTGAACTGGGCATGCCCCTGGATCAACAGGAAAAGACCATCGGCCCACTCATCAAGCAAGTCACAGACCGCCTGCCCCCCGAAAAGCGTAAAGCTTACCTGTTCAAAGCGCAGGCCAACCTTACGTTTGAATCCATGATCGAAACCATTCTGGGCAAAGACGGCATTACACCTGAAATGATCAAGGAACAACAGGAACGGGTCACACTGGTCGAACGCCTGATCCAGGCCTCCGGAACAGAGGCTCGTTCCGAGATCATCAAGCAGAATATCGCGCTGTTAGATGAGCAATTCTTTGCGCTGTTCAGCCGCCTGGCGCAAAGCGCCATGGCCAGCGGACAAGAGCCGGTTGCCAAACAGATGCTCGAAATCCAGAATCAATTGCTCGAAGAGACAGAGTTTGGCCGCGGGCTGAAGGAATCCTATGGGGAACTGGATGCAGCCTCAAAGGCCCTGCGAGAGGCGGGTCAAAGTCTGACGCGAGAAAAACTGCTCGAGCTGGTCATCGCAGCGCCCAACGAAGCGCGTATCCGCGCTTACGTCAGCCTGGCGCGCGGCGGCATGGACTACACCTTCTTCCAAAACCTGACCGACAAAATCGATGCTGCTAAAGGCGATGAGAAGAAAAAACTGGAAGATCTGCGCGAGAACCTGCTGGAATATGTCAATGAAGTGGACCGTCAGTTGGAAGAACGCTTCAAGCAATCTCAGGCTATGGTCGATAAAATACTCGCGCAGGAAGATGTAGCCAAGGCCACGCGTGAAAACCTGGAAGGGTTCACGCAAGAGACAGTGGATCTCGTCAGCCAGATGCTGCGCCAGGCTTCCGAAAAGAACAATTATGCCCGCATGGGCAAGCTGCAAAAAATGGTGGAGGTATTACAGGAGGCCAGCGCCCCACCACCAGAAGTGGCCTTCATCGAACAATTGCTCGAAGCGCCTGACCCGGCGGCCGTAGAGAAGTTGCTCACTGAGAATGAAGAACTGGTCAACGATGATTTTATGAACACGCTAAGCGGCCTGATGGCGCAACTCAACGCGCAAGGGCAGAACGGCCAAGGAGGCAAACAGGCCAAGGAAATTGCAGAAAAGCTGGAGAGTGTCTACAAAGCAGCTTTGAAGTTTTCGATGAAGAAGAAAATGGGATAAAACCAACTGACCGTTACCAAAAGGTAGCGGTTAGTTTTATTCTAAGACTTCGCCGTTTTCCATTTCCAGATATTTCTTCCGCAACCGATCTATAGGCTGCTTACATCCATCTTCGTCAAGATAATGCCATTTCTCCCAGCCATTGGCAGGCGCATCCAATAACTTCTTGGCAACATGATGAATGGAGCCAACCAATTCACCACATTGTATTGAGGCATCCGAACGAACAACGGATTCTATATAGCCTGATTCGCCCAGATACAAAGGTTGGCCTGGCTGGATCAAGCCCACTTCCAGCAAACGGCCAAAGGGAACGCGGCGAGTCTTCCGTCCGGACGATGAGGCGTACAATGCTTCATCCTCAGCCGGAGTCTGAATCTCGTTAATCCGCTCCTGCGCCACGCGGACATATTCTTCGTCCCGTTCGATGCCTATCCAATGACGATGCAACCTTTTAGCGACTGCGCCAGTCGTGCCTGTACCAAAGAATGGATCGAGTATTACGTCACCTGGATTGGAACTGCTCAAAATGACCCGGTACAGCAGAGCTTCGGGTTTTTGGGTGGAATGTGCCTTTCGCCCATCGAGTTTGATGCGCTCTTCCCCAGTACAAAGTGGAAGTACCCAATCGCTACGCATCTGTAAATCTTCATTAAGAGACTTCATATCTTGATAATTAAAGGTATAGCGTGCGCCCTTTTCCTTTTGCGCCCAGAGTAAGGTTTCGTGCGCATTGGTAAAGCGCACCCCGCGAAAATTGGGCATGGGATTGGTCTTAACCCAGACCACATCGTTGAGAATCCAAAAATTCAAATCCTGTAAAATAGCCCCCACGCGATAAATATTGTGATACGAGCCAATCACCCAGATTGTACCGGTATCTTTGAGCACACGCCTGCAGGCGGTCAGCCAAGCGTGCGTAAACTCGTCATACTCCTCGAAACTAGAAAATTGATCCCAGGCATCGTCTACGGCATCCACTTTGGTCAGGTTTGGCCGCCACAATTCCTGTGAAAGTTGTAAATTGTAAGGGGGATCGGCAAAGACCAGGTCAATTGATTTTTCAGGCAGAGAAGTCAAGGTTCTAATGCAATCCCCCTGTAATATCTGGTCTAATGGAAGTTTGTTTTCAGACATAAGGTCTCAAAGACCCTAAAGGTCACCAAGACCTTTAGGGTCTACATTACGCTGTCGGATTGTCCAACCGCACCCCATGCCCGCGCACCGTATCGATGTACTGGTGTGCCGGATCGAGCGAGGCTAACCGATCCCGCAAGCGGCGGATGAGTGCATCCAGCGCCTGGTCAGAGACCCCCGCCGATTGATCCTCACCCCACACCACCGAAATCAAGTCGGCGCGGCTGATGACCTGGCTCTGATTCTCATACAGCAACCACAATAGTTTGAATTGCTGCGCAGAAAGCGGTGGGACGAGCTGCTGCTGGTTGATCCACACCCGCCGCGAGCGTACATCCATCATCAAACGGCCAGAGCGGCCTGCGCCTTCGGTCAGCGGCATGGTCGCATCCGAAGTCAGGAACTGGAACTGCTGGGCCAGCGCGATCTGCACCATATCCCCGTCCTGAAGCACCAGGGGAGATGTCAACGGCGTACCATTGCAATGCGTGCCGTTCTTGCTGCCCAGGTCTTCCAGGATCATGCCTTCCTGCGTCGGCGTGATGCGCGCATGATAGCGGGAGACCTGCCGATCGGGGATGACAATATCACAGGTCGAATCGCGACCCAGCACAACCGTCCGCGCCAGCGGCCAGCGTTGGTCACTGAGCGGCCCTTCCTGCGCGACCAACATGGGATATTCTTCCAGTGAAATTTCCATAAAACCTCAATGAATAAATGGTGGAAAACTATTATAATATAGAAGAAAAGCGAATTTCTGTGCAGAATCAACGCCGAGAATCTCCCTGCACAGCCTGCTTTCTACACCAAAACGAATATGTCTTTCCCTCTCAAGAACGGAGAGGTCTTGCGTGGTCGCTACCAGGTCCGCGAACGGATCGGCCAGGGCGGTATGGGTTCCATCTACCTGGCCGAAGATTTGCGTTTATCTGGCCGTCTTTGTGCGCTCAAAGAAGTTCTCTACGACCGCAACCTCCCAGAAAAAGTCCTGCTACAGGCCCGTGATCAATTCTTCCGCGAGGCCACTGTGCTTGCGCGCCTGGACCATCCCAACCTACCCAAAGTGTCGGATTTCTTCTCCAGCGGGCAGCGCGATTACCTGGTGATGGATTATGTACCCGGAAAAGACCTGCGCACAATGATGCTGGATGCCCGCCGACATAAAAAATTTCTCGCGGAAAAAGATGTACTGAATTGGGCCAACCAACTGGCCGACGCGTTATCCTTCTTGCACAACCAGGAATCACCTATCGTACATCGCGATATCAAGCCCAGCAACTTAAAGCTGACTCCCAATGGTCTGCTCAAACTGGTCGATTTCGGGCTGGTCAAGATCATGGCGCCGGAAGAAGTCACGATTACCGTAATCCATGGGCAGGGAACAGCTTTGTACACCCCACTGGAACAATATGGCGCTGACGGCTTACATACAGACTTACGCGCAGACATTTATGCTTTCGGAGCAACGTTCTACCACCTGCTGACCAATGAAGCCCCGGCGGATGCACGCAAGCGCTTCTTACAACCCGAAAGCCTGCTCCCGCTTCGACAGATCAATCCGGCCGTCAGCAATCGCACCGAACGCGCCGTTCTGTGGGCCATGTCCCTGCACCCGGACCAGCGCCCTGACTCGGTCGAAACTTTGCGCCAGACTCTGCTCGGTTATCACGAGCCGCCGACCACTCCTGTCGCAGTAGCGAGGCCACAGCAAAATCCCTCGATCTGGAATGTAATCACCTCTCCGCCCGATAACGTTCTGTTGTTGATCGCTGCGGGTTTATTCCTGCTCAGTTTGATCACAACCCTGGTTCGCTAAGCCTGTCGGGACCAAAGCCAGGCGAAGCCCAGCCCGATCAATTCCCCCACGCCTGAAATCAACAATACACCCAAGATGCCGTTTGCCAGGACAATTTGCGAGCTACCTGGCAGGCCAAGCGTTGCATAGTTGTAACCCAGCAGGCCGCCCAGCAAGACACAAATTCCCCAACGCCAGCCCCAAAGCCGGGATTGCAACTGGCTGCCCGCCCAATAGGTCAACAAAGCGCTGAGCCCGACAAACATAATCGCAAACATCCATCCACTCAAACGCGGGTAGCCCTCCATAGTGACAAATTCACCTTCATCCACCACTGTGGGCGGTATCGGGGTCGGTTCGATAGTTTCAGAGGGCACAGGCGGTAACACAGTGATCACAGCCACCTGGTTGGAACTGACATCGATCTGGATTGCATTCGAGAGCACTGCCGGTTCGCTCGAAGCGCGTATCTGGACAAGCCCGGTTTTTTCCAGTGCAAAAGATGCCCGCGCCACACCGCGTGTAGTGACCTGATCTACTTGCTGAATAATCCCACCTCCTTCACCGCTTAACAACATCGTAAAACGCACTACGGTCCCATCTGGGACAATATTCTGATTGTGATCCAGGATCGCACCCGTACGTACATAGATCGTATCCCCAATGCGCAGCGAAGGGATGGAGGTCGGCTCGGGGGCGACAGTCTGGACGGGAGTTTGGGTAGCAAAAAGAGAGAAGGGAGTGGGCTCGCTGGTCGGAGCGGTAGCAGTTGGTGGGACGTCCAGCGAGAGCGTGATAATCTGATCCGGGCTCGGACGGGTGATATCGATCAGGTCGTACCCTGTGCCGGGGATCGAAACCGGTGAGAAGCCCATCGGGGGCAATTCCTGGTAGAGCAGGCGCGCAGCCACATCGATAAAGGCAGGCTGCTTGCTGTACAGGCCATAATAAGCGGTCAACTTCGAGATATCGGTGGCGTCGAAATAATACGGTGCAGTAAACGAAAACAAGACGATCCGTTTCTCTAACAGCAAATCCTGACGTTCGGAGAGAAAGCGACTGATCAGTTCTGGTTGTCCGCGGCTGGTATCCGCCAGGGCAAGCACGATCCAATTAGCCCGATTGATTTCTAAGACCATATTCTCCAATTCCACCCCATTGAGCAAAGCTGACAGATCATCGAAAGTGTAGGAATTCAAGCGTGCTTCCGAAACCTGACCGCCTGCAGTCGGCCCATAGAGACGTACCACCGCATCCTGCAGGGCGGTAAAAGATAATGAGAAGCGCGCCTGACAATCGCTGCATTGCGCGTACTGAACGGTATCTGTAATGAAAACCAGCCGATCCCGCAAAGCAGGAGGCGATGGAAATACCGATGCAAGAGCTTGCGCATCTGGACTGATAAGAGTGGCCGAACGACGCGCCACTTCGAAGACGAGCTGCTGCGATTGACCTATCCCTCCACGCGCACTATCCGGTACAAGCACATCGGAAATCTGAAAACGCCCAAATAATTGATGCTTACGAATGAGAACCCGCAACACGGCTTCATCGACCAACTGGGCAAAGGCCTGATCTTCACGATAGCGTTGAGCAAAGAAATTCAAAACACTTATTGTGGTTGAATATGTATCTGTCGCATCGCCAGATACAATATTTCCCAAATAAAGTACGTCATTCCCAGCTAAAAAGGCGTCGCGCGCCACTAAAGGCGCCGACAGACTTTCGCCTGAAGGCGTATATAAGACACGGACTGCCCGACTACCCAAATCATCACTGACGATCAAACCACCATCGTTGCGCCAAGCGGACAATTCTGGCAATGCCAACATTTCCCTCAAAGCTGTTTGGTCAAAACTGATCGGGCGCGTGGTCGCACGGATGTTCCCCTGAAAGCCCTGGAAACGGATGTGTGAAACCAGTAACCCATCCGCAGTCGATAGCGTATCGGGAGCCTTCCCAGTTACAACAAAAAAAGGCGCTAACTCGATTTGCTTCAACTGCTCCAGAGACTTACGCACAGTAGGCACTTCCCTGTCCGTAGGCCTGCCTGAACTACCCAAGCCCGGGAAATGCTTGGCAATCACCAGCATACGCCCATCACTGCCAGTATGCAAGCCACTGATAAAGGCTCTTCCCATTTCGCCTGCCCAGTACGGATCACCACCAAAAGAGCGCGTGCCAATGTCACTGCGGGCAGCCAGGTTGGGTGTATCCAACACATCCAAAGATGGACCCAGGTATAAGTTGAAGCCCAAAGCGGCCAATTCCCTACCCTGGATTTCACTGATCTGCTGTGCCAACTCAGGCTTCCAGGTAGCGCCCAGTGACATGGCATTTGGTATAGGTGTCAAACCGTTCAGAATTTGGTCATATGGATATCCGTCACCTTCCTGTTCGATACCAACCAATAACGGCACATATGCTCGTTGCGAGGGCGCTCCCGTATTGGGATCAGGCAATGATGAGGTTGTACTATCCCACTCAATATTCTGTAACGCGGCAATCAACTGATATGCATCTTCTACCGTGTTCGGGGCAGCAGTAAAATTGTCATTTCCAGATTGTAAAACGATGCCCCCAACATGATAGTTTGCAACCAGGTCGTAGATTTGCGACTCCACACTCGTATCAGTACCGGTAAAAGTAATCAGAAACAATTGTCCCACCCGCTCTTCCGGAGTTAGTGTTTCCAACAAGCGTGCCACTTCTGCTGGCGGCGTTTCTGTTTGAGCATGGGCCAGTGGAGCAGGCACAATCGTCGCCAACAGCATGACCAGGAGAAGCAAAGTAAGCGTCCGCTTTAGTTCCATGTTTCTCCAGCAAAACGCCGAATGATCTCAGCATGGACTTCGGGCTGTACATTTCCACCTGAAACAACCACCAACGCCGGGCGTTCCTCCACTTTATTGGATAAGATTGCCGCTAAACTAACTGCCCCGGCCCCTTCCAACCTCTCTCCATATACAGACCATGCAAAGGCGATGGCGCGAGCAATCTCATCTTCATTGACCAGCACAATTTCATCCACCATTTGCTTGACCATCGGGATGGTGACGGAAGCATGCTCTACTTCACCTGTCAATCCATCAGCGAGACTGGGAAGATCCGGGAGGCCGTCCTGTGTATCTTTATAGAATAGACCGTACATGAACGGAGCAACCGCTGCCTGAACCCCGATCAAGCGCGGACGATGTGCCTGCTCCTGTAGAGATGAACCGATCCCTGCCAATAGACCGCCCCCGCTCACTGGCACGAGCCAAACCCTCACCCCTAGCCCCTCTCCCTTCGGGAGAGGGGGATTCTCCCCTCCCCCCTTGGGGGAGGGGCCGGGAGTGAGGGCCTGCAACAACTCAAGTCCGAGGGTCCCCTGCCCGGCGATGACCTGTCCATCATTGTAGGGAGAAACCCAGGTTTTCCCCTGTCCTTCGGCATAGGCTTTACCGGCCGCTTCGGCTTCCGGGTAACCTCCCGACACCGTATGAATCACTGCTCCAAGCGAACGCATGGCATCTATTTTAGCAGGGACAGCATGCTCTGAAACAAATACTTCCACCCTGGCGCCAACCTTCTGCCCAGCCAACGCGACGCCCTGCCCATGATTGCCGGCTGAAGCAGCCACAAGGCCAACTTCACGCTCCCAATCTTCGAGCAGAAGTACCTTGTTGAACGCCCCGCGCGCCTTGAACGAGCCGGTCACCTGGCGGTTCTCCCATTTGATATAGATATTGCGCGCCGCATCGAAAGTGAGCGGCGTGCGTTGGATATAGGGGGAGATGCGGCTGTCAGCCTGTTCAAGCCATTCGTACGGGATCATGTTCTTTCAGCTGCTATGTCCGTTGCAAGTTTTGGATCGTCCGTGATAATACCATCCACACCCCAGCCAACGAGGCGACGCATATCTTCCGCACCGTTTACCGTCCATACATGGATGCGGCGTTTCAGGCGGTGCACACGCGCCACTTGTTGATGAGTCACATCGCGCAAACTGGGATGCAGCGCCTGATAATCGCCAAAGTTGAAATCGAACGAGCGCGCCCACCACCCTATCCAACCGCCAAGGGCCAGGAGTCCGCGTGGGGTATCCGGGAGCAGGCTACGGGTCCGTTTAAGGTTCGAGGGGAGAAAAGACGAAAAGAGTACACTCCCCTGCAACTCGAAACGCCGCACCAATTCACAAACTCTGTCCGCTAAACCATCGCGCGGGGTATCATAGTTGGTCAGTTCCACATTAATAATTGTGTGCTTTCCAATCGTCTCGAACACTTCTATCAGCGTAGGAATCTTCTCACCCCGAAATTGATCCGAGAAAAAACTGCCTGCGTCCAATTTGCGCAGAGCAGTTAAGTCTAACTGTGCAACCCGGCCCTGACCACTGGTGGTACGCTCCACGCTCGCATCGTGGATGACGACCACCTCCCCATCGGCGCTGAGTTTGGCATCCAACTCGATGCCATGCGCACCTTGCTTGAGGGCAAGCTCGAAAGCCGCCAGGGTATTTTCAGGCGCATGCGCCGAAGCGCCACGATGAGCCAAAATCAAAGGACGCGGCCAATCGCGCATTAGATATCCACAAAGTAAGCCAGGGCAGCGCGGTCGATCATATCGCGATTCATTACAGGTGGCACAGAGAGATAGCTGGAAATATCCAAGATTTGATCACACAGGTCACGCGGGTGCGAAGCACGCAGCTTGCGGTTGCGTTTGATATACCATTCTTGTAATAGGTAGGCCAAGCCCTGGTCGCTATATTCGACTTTTTTGGCATTCGCCACACGCTTGAATATCTCGCGGTAATCCTCGTAGGTCGGATCGCCAATTTCTATCTTATGGCGCAGGCGTCGCAGGAAAGCTTCGTCAACTAGGTCTTTGGGCGGAAGATTGGTGGAAAACACAATCAGAACATCGAAAGGAACTTCCACCTTGCGGCCATTATGAAGTGTCAGGTAGTCCACACGGTTTTCAAGCGGGACAATCCAGCGGTTGAGCAAGTCCCTTGGTCTTACTTGCTGCCTGCCAAAGTCATCGATCAGCAGGATGCCGCCATTGGCTTTCACCTGGAAGGGCGCTTCGTAGAACTTGTGCGTATCATCATAGACCAGATCAAGACCTTCGAGGGTCAACTCGCCACCGGTCACAATAAATGGGCGGCGCACCCTCACCCAACGCGGGTCGCGACGCGTATTCGTACGCAGACGGCCAGTGGTTGTACCCGGCGCTTCAGGGACGCTTTCCGAAGCCAGTTTGTGGCTGACCGCATCATAGAGTTTGATCACCTGTCCATCCAAATATAAAGCATACGGGATGTACATATTCTGACTGAGAACCAGGTTGCCAAACGCGCGGGCGACACTGGTCTTGCCGTTCCCAGGCGGGCCATACATGAAGATAGATGTGCCAGAGTTCAGCGCCGGTCCCAACCGTTGAAAAGTCGATTCTGAGAGCACCATTTGCGAAAGGATCTGGCGCATAGTGCGCGCAGTTACGGTCAGCCGTCCGCTCTTCTGGCGGCGAATGGCTTCGTTGTACACTTCAAATGGAACCGGAGCCGGCCCAGCATACTGGCTACGCTCCAAGGCCTCACGTGCACGCTGGATACCCGCCCCTGTGATGCCATACGTGTATGTACCTTCTCCTAATCCTCCCCCTTGAGAAGATTTGACTTCGATCAGTTTTTCCGTCTTCAACGCCACCAGGATTTGATCGGTCACACCTGCGAAAGGGAGTGTAACTTCTTCCGCAATTTTAAACCCGCTCAAATATCCGCGAAAATATAAAACCTTCAATACCAGGTCTTGTAACCAGAGCGGATTCAGGCCGGTATCATCCAGACTGGTAATTTGTGGTGGCATGAAGCCCAGGCCACCGGTCGAAGAAGGAGCAGCTTTTTGCAAAGGATTGGTCATAATGCCTCCCATCAGCAATACTAGATGGTACTTTGATTATAGCATGGCTACAAGAATGAAATACTACCAAGTTATTTTTCGTTTATAATCCCACCTTATGAAACTATCCGTAATAATCCCAATTTACAATGAAGTTGAAAGCATTCGAGAAATCGTTAAGCGCGTTCAAGGTACCAAACTCGCCTGGGAAATTGTCCTGGTTGACGATGGATCGAAAGACGGTACTCGCGATCTGCTGAAAGAAATGGACAACAAGGATAATATTCGCGTTGTGCTACATGAGAAAAATCAGGGTAAAGGCGCAGCGGTTCGAACCGGAATTGACACCGCGCTGGGTGATATTATGCTCATCCAGGATGCTGATCTCGAATACGATCCGCGTGATTATCCCACCCTGCTCAAGCCGCTCGAAGAAGGTATTGCTGATGTAGTTTATGGCTCGCGCTTTCTGGGAGGACCGCGTCGCGTGGTCATGTTCTGGCACATGGTGGCCAACCACTTACTCACTTTCATGACCAACATCCTCTACAACACCATTCTAAGCGATATGGAAACCGGCTACAAAGTGTTTCGCCGTGAAGTGATCGAGGGCATGCCCCTGCATGCCAAACGCTTCGACTTCGAACCGGAATTCACAGCCAAAGTGCTCAAACGCAAATATCGCATCTTCGAAGTGCCGATTTCCTTCAACCCGCGTGATTACTCGCAAGGGAAAAAGATCAAACTCAAGGACGCTTTCGAAGCAGTCTGGACTTTGCTCAAGTATCGTTTTGTGGATTGAAACAAGCGGACGGCAGTTGAATGAACTGCCGTCCGAACTGTTAAGCTTTCATCGTGCATATACCGCGCTTCGCAACGGGCCTGGGCTTGCCCCCGTTATTTCGAGCCGGACTCAACCACATAATTTTCGCATCCTATCGGGTGCCTCACCTGGCCCGACATGAAGCGCTCCGGGTCTTTCTCGAACTCGCGCAGGCACTCCTGGTTACAAAAGTATATCTGCACACCTTTATACTCTCTTGACGGGTAACGCGATGGGTCCTTCAAGATGCCGCCACAGGCAGTGATCGCTTTCCCTTTGAGTTTTTCCCATTTGTCCATGCGGCAAGTATAATCTCAAAGATGGAAGATTGGAAAGCGCAACTACAAGCCGAATTCGAGCGCGCCGAGGCTGCTCGTGGACGTGGCAACGAGGGCCAGGCACGCGTCTGCGCCCGCCGCGCGGCAGGCATCGCCATCCGTGAATACTACGCCCGCTGCGGACAAGCCGTCCGTACGCCGAGCGCCTACGATTTATTGCAAATGCTGGCAGAAGAGCCGCATCTCTCCCCAGACCTCAAGCAGGCTGCCGCTTATTTGACCTTGCGCGTTACCGAGGAGTTTAAGCTCCCCGTCAATGTGGACTTACTGGCAGAAGCCCGCAAACTATGTGATGGGCTATTGCCAGAAACAAAATAGACCCTAAAGGTTTCGGCCCCCTTTTGGGGATGCACCGCAAAAACCTCTAGGGTCTAAATCTATTAACGCTAATTACGCCATATTCCTGCGTCCGACCAGGTAATACAAGGCCCGGGCAATGGTGATGACAACCAACATACCCGACATGACACCGCCAAAGACCAGGAACAGGCGGTTCCAGTCACGCAAGCGGTTGACGAACACCCCGCGTTCAGGAAAGCGGATTCGGTCCCGCAGGCGCTGGGCAAAGTCCTTAGGCGGCGCAACAGGTCGCAGGGTCCCGGCCAGATGCGCTTCCAGGGATTCCAAGTTTTCGAGGGAGGGATTGTTTTGTTGTTTGCTCATACTTCCTCGCTTATTCAGCAGGATATAACACCAGTCCGACCGTACCAGGGCCAAAGTTGATGGCGAGAGAAATGGACAGGTCGGTTATGGCTGAATCTTTTACGTTGAACCGTTTTTTAGCTTCAGCGAGCAAAGATTGGCCAGACTCTGCATCGCGCGCGTGCACAACGGCCACGTACACAGGTTGATCGCCATATGCTGCCTCGCCCATTTGAAGAACGCGTTCTAAAGAAGCCTTGCGGGTTCGCACTTTATCCACCATGTTGACCACGCCATCTTTGAGAACGGCAATCGGCTTGACATTCAACACGGAAGCCAGGGCCGCCGAAAGTGTGCCTACACGACCAGAGCGACGAGCGTAATCCAAGGTATCGAGGGTCAGGATGATCTGCACCGAATCACGTACCAATTCAATGTACTGGACGATCTCCTCCACGCTCTTGCCTGCGCGTTCCATTTGACGGGCAGCGCGGCACATAAATCCCAGGCCCATCGAACCACCCGCCGAATCGACAGTAACCACCTTGAACATGTCTTCGACTTCTTTCGCAGCCGCCACCGCCGAAGCGTAGGTACCCGAGAGCTTGCTGGTAACGTGCACCGAAAGAATAGTATCGCCTGGCTGGGCAATCTTTTTGTAGTATTCAACAAACTGGTGTGGGGAAGGCTGGGAGGTTTTTGGAAAATCTTTTGTTTCCCCTACTAGCATATAGAAGCCTTCGAAATCCAAGTCTATGAACTGCAGATATGTTTTTTCCCCAAAATGAATATTGATTGGAATTACATCAATATCGTACTCTCTATCCCACCCAGAAGGCAGGTCGGCAGCGCCATCGGTTAAGATACGAAGCATGGAACATGTTCCTTTCAGAACTGAGTTTGATCGCCTATCTGGTCGCGTAGCGCCAGAAGTGTGCGATGATAGAGGCTCTTGATAGCCCCTTCACTGCGCCCCATGATCTGCCCGATTTCAGCGTTGGAGAGGTTCTCGACAAATTTCAGGATCAACAAATGCTGTCGTTCCGGTGGCAGTTTGCGGATGAGTCTCAGAAGCGCATCCTGCTCTTCGGTATGGACAAGCTTGGTTTCCGGATGGTCGCCTTTGGCGGGCAGTACAGGCAGGTCACTGATGGGGATTTCCTGTCTGCGGCTACGGTCACGATGCCAGTTGGCAACCAGATTGTGCGCAATGCGATACAACCAGGCAGAGAATGGGACGCCGCGGTCTGTGTAATTGTGAATGTGGTTCATCGCCCGCTGAAAGACGCGGGCGGTGATGTCTTCCGCGTCATGCGTGTTCCCCGTCCGGTAGTACACATAGTTGAAGATGCGGTCAATGTAGCGCTCGTAGAGTTCGCCAAAAGCGCCCTGGTCACCCTGCGAGGCGCGCGCTAACACATCTGCTTCGTTATATTCGAGTTCCGGCACTAAAAAACCTTACCGGCGAGGACTTGATAACTTTAACCCCGCCGGATTTGAGAAGTTGCAGCGAGTATAACACGTAGGATATTTAATATGAGATTTCAATGATCTGGTTCATCGGGCCCAACATAGCCTTCGATACCATATTTCATCCCCAGCGACCGCGCGATATCGGGCAATAACGGATACAGATTATCACCGGGACATTCCGTGCCGTCCGGGCTTTGATCGGGATAATCTTTGTGCCCAGCCAAATATCTGATCTCATAGGTATAACGCAGGTAATCTACCAGGCTGCGCAAGCTGATGAGTTGGGCCTCGCCGGGCTGCTCGTCGTTGAAATTGCCCAACAACACGATACCGACCGAACCGGTATTGAATCCCTGCACGTGCGCGCCGCGGATGTTAAGTTCCCGGCCTTCATAAATGATTCCCTCGGTATCGATCAGGAAATGGTAAGCCACATCGGCAAAGCCACGTCTCTCCATGTGCAAGCCCTGGATCTCGGCCGGACCGGCGTGAGGAAAGGCCGAATGATGGACAACGATAGTGTTCAATACACTATACAAATCAGACGGATAATACAATACGCCTTCGGGGTTGGTTTGTGGATCAAAGAGACCAAACTCTTCGGACGCTTCAAGGTTAAGCGAACGCGCGCCCCACTCTGTGCGCATGACAATTGGTGGGCGCGGAGGCACTGTGTCTTGCAAGGGAGCAAGATTGGCTGAGCGGATTAATGCAAATAGCGCCCAACCAATAACCAGAACTGGTAAAAGCATTAACAATATTGAATCCAGTGTTCGCTTTGTACGAATGGCAAAAGGCATGAGCCCGATTATACAGATTTTGGGAAAAAGCCCAAATGGTATAATTATTGTTTGCGCGTTCAAAATCGCTTTAATGAAACATATGTGCTATAATTCGATTGTCCCAAAATTATTATAAGGAATCCCATGTCATCCAATGTCATTCGCGTGGTCGGCGCACGCGTCCATAACCTGAAGAACATTACTGTCGAGATCCCGCGCGACAAGCTGGTAGTCATCACCGGCCTGTCCGGTTCGGGCAAGTCATCCCTGGCATTCGACACCATCTTTGCCGAGGGACAGCGGCGCTATGTCGAATCGCTTTCGGCCTACGCGCGCCAGTTCATCGGCCAGATGGACAAGCCGGATGTGGATTACATCGAAGGCCTGTCTCCTGCCGTTTCTATTGACCAGAAATCCACCAGTCACAACCCGCGTTCTACTGTTGGCACTGTGACCGAAATCTACGATTACCTGCGTCTGCTGTTTGCACGGGCGGGCATTCCGCACTGTCCGGTCTGCGGACGAGAAGTGACCAAGCAATCCGCGCAGGAGATCGTGGACGCCATCGAAAAACTACCCGAAGGCAGCCGCATTCTGATCCTTTCGCCGCTGGTTCGTGGACGTAAGGGCACCTACCAAGCCGTCTTCGAGGAAATCCGCAAAGCTGGGTTCGTGCGCGCGCGGGTCGACGGGGAAGTCCACAGCCTGGACGACGAGATCAGCCTGGATCGTTACAAACAGCACACCATCGAAGCTGTAGTAGATCGCCTGGTGATCAAGCGTGAAGAAAACGAAGACGAACAACAGGCAGCAAGAACGCGCCTGACCGACTCGGTCGAAACAGCCTTGAAATTTGGCGAGGGCTACGTCTCTATCAACAACGTGGACAGCGGTGAAGACGTCCACTTCTCCGAGCACCTGGCCTGTTCCGAACATGGCAGCACCATCCCGGAGATCGAACCGCGCACCTTCTCCTTCAACACACCGCACGGCGCCTGCCCGGACTGTCAGGGCCTGGGCAACAAACTGGAAATCGACCCTGACCGCATCATTCCAGACCCGGAACGATCCCTGAACGAGGGAGCGATCGCCAGCATGGAGTGGAGCGGCCCGAAAGAAGAAGGCGGCTATTACTGGCAGTCACTCGAAGGAGCAGCACGCTTCTACAAGATTGATCTTGATAAACCGGTCAACGAGCTGACCAAGCAGCAGCTTGACATCGTCCTATACGGCACGAACGGCAAAGAGATCGAAATGCGCTACAGGAACGCCAGTGGCAACGAGTTCAAGTTCAAGCGCGCTTTCGAGGGCGTGATCGGCAACCTGGAACGCCGTTACCGCGAGACCAATTCGGAATACATCCGCAGCAAGATCAGCGAGTTCATGTCCGACCGTCCCTGCCCGACTTGCGGCGGCGCGCGTCTCAACCCGGGTGCGTTGGCTGTGACCATCGACGATGTCAACATCATCACAGTGACTGGCTGGCCGATTCTGACTACCTTGAAATGGATCAAGAAACTTTCGGGAAAGAACTCACCCCTCAATGCGCGCCAGAAAGCGATTGCCGAGCGCGTTATCAAGGAAATCTACGAGCGGTTGAACTTCCTGGTCAACGTGGGCCTAGATTACCTGACCCTCAACCGTTCGGCAGGTTCACTTTCCGGCGGAGAGGCGCAACGTATCCGTCTGGCCACACAGGTCGGCTCGCGACTGGTTGGCGTGCTCTACGTGCTGGATGAGCCTTCGATCGGCCTGCATCCGCGCGATAACACGCGCCTGCTCAACACGCTGCTTGGCTTACGCGACCTTGGGAACACTGTATTAGTCGTAGAGCATGACGAGGAAACCATCCGCACCGCCGATTGGGTGCTGGACCTGGGTCCACGCGCCGGGGAACACGGCGGCGAGATCGTCTGCCAGGGTACCCTCGAGCAGATTCTCAAGTGTCCCGACTCGCTCACCGGCGCGTACATTTCGGGGCGGAAGCAGGTTCCGGTTCCGAAGAAGAGGCGCACAGGGAACGGCAAAACGCTGATCATCGTCGGCGCTAAAGCGAACAATCTGAAGGGTATGGACGTCAAAATCCCGTTGGGAAAACTGGTCTGCATCACAGGCGTTTCAGGCAGCGGCAAGTCCACACTGATGAGCGACGTGCTCTACAACGCACTGGCAGCCAAACTGATGGGCGCGCATACTCTGCCCGGCGAGCACAAGCGTATCGAGGGCGTGGAGCAACTCGACAAGATCATCAACATCGACCAGTCGCCCATCGGGCGCACGCCGCGTTCCAACCCCGGTACCTATACCAGCCTGTTCGATGAGATGCGCAAACTGTTCGCTGAACTGCCCGAGAGCAAAGTACGCGGCTACAGGCCGGGGCGCTTCTCGTTCAACGTGCACGGCGGGCGCTGCGAGGCCTGCCAGGGACAGGGACAGTTGCGTATCGAGATGCAGTTCCTGCCGGATGTGTACGTGCCCTGCGACGTGTGCCACGGCAGCCGCTTCAATCGGGAAACACTGCAGGTAAAATTCAAGGGGCACAGCATCGCCGATGTGCTGGATATGACTGTCGAGCAGGCCCTGAAAGAATTCTCGGCCTTCCCGAAGATGATGAGCAAATTGCAATTGCTGGATGAGGTAGGGCTGGGATACATCCGGATCGGACAGCCCGCCCCCACCTTGAGCGGCGGTGAAGCCCAGCGCGTCAAACTGGCCAAGGAACTTTCGAAGCGCGCCACCGGCCGGACCCTGTACGTGCTCGACGAACCCTCGGTCGGGCTCCATGCTGCGGACGTCCACAAGCTGATCGAGGTGCTGCAGCGGCTGGTGGACGCAGGCAACTCGGTGCTAATCATCGAGCACAACATCGACATTATCAAAACAGCCGACTGGGTCATCGACCTGGGTCCGGAGGGCGGTGACCGGGGCGGCGAGGTGGTAGCCGAAGGCACGCCGGAAGAACTGTGTGTAGCGAAAGGATCTTATACCGGCGACTTCCTCTGTGCACATTTGAAGCCAAGTTGAACTTTATCGATTACGCGAAGTCCTAAACATTACCAGAATCTTGAAACATCAGGTAGAATGTGCTTGCAAGCGTCGGGTGGGATTTGATCCACTAAACGCACCTTTTGCAGAAACAAGGACAGAAGCATGGACAACAAAAAATCGACAAGCAGCGTGATTGATAAATATCGAAAACGACGGCAACAAAACCAGGTTTTCATCGTTTGGGGCGGAGCTGTTCTGCTGGTCCTGATCGGCATCATTCTGCTGATCGTCTGGTTGACCGGGCCGAGCAAGCCGCTCAACACCTTGTTTGCTACCGAAACCCCTACCCCAACTTTGACCTATACGCCAACGCTCACTTCTACGCCAACGGACACTCCCACCGTCACAGCAACGTTTACGGAGACACCGACCCCCACGCGCAGCGCACCCTATACTTACACTGTACAAGAAGGCGATTTCCTGGCAACCATTGTTGAGAATCAAAACCTTGGGGATGATGGCGTGGCCCTTATCCTCTTACTAAATCCATACAACGAGGAAGCTGGAACAGGTATCGACCCCACCACCCAAATCATCTATCCTGGGCAGGAAATCCTACTGCCATACCCTGGTATGCCACTCCCAACTTCTACGCCCATCCCGGCAGATTTGCAACGCGGTACAAAATTAACCTATTCTGTCCAGGCCGGTGATACGCTAGCTGGCATCGCGGCCCTGTTCAACAGCACGGTGGACGACATCATCACAGAGAATGAGCTCGATGACCCGAATGCCATCTTCGTTGGACAACAATTGACCATCCCGGCAAACCTGGTGACTGCAACGGCGACCTTCCCACCGACGAGCACCGCCGCAGCACCATCTGCTACCGCCACGCCTTAATTTGGGCTGGACAAAACCCCGCCCCTCATGTAAAATACCGCTTCGTGGTTAGTTCGAGCCACGTTGGTATTAGAAAGAATTTAGGAGAAAGACCTTGGCAAACATCAAGTCTCAGATCAAACGCAACAAGCAGAATGAAAAGCGCCGTTTACGCAATCGCGTCTATCGTGGTTCAGCTCGCATCGCTGTGCGTGATGCGCGCTCCGCGATGGATGCTGACAACTCGGAAGAAGCGCGGACCAGTGTTTTACGCGCTATCAGCGCCCTTGATAAGGCCGCCGAAAAAGGTGTTATCCATAAAAATAATGCAGCACGTCGCAAAGGCCGTCTGATGAAGCGCCTTGTATCCCTCAACGTAGAGTTGAAATCTGCAAAGGGTGAAAAACCGGCTGAGGAAAAAGGTGCGGTTGAAGCAGAAGAAACACCCAAGAAAAAGGCCGCTGCAAAGAAGTCAAGCAAAAAATCTGAATAAGCAATTCGATCTACGATCTTGTTAGCGGGAGCGCCAGGAACGGCCTCCCGCTTTTTCACGCTTGTCAACATGATATAATCCCCCCGCTCCAACATTCCAACAGGCACATAACAGATAACCCATGTTTGAAGACCAACAAAAAAGCATTGAAACCAAGATCAAAGAGTTTTGTAGACGGAGCGATATTCTGCTGGCAGAACTCAAGTGGCAACCTATCCCCTTCAACGGGGAATGGGGCATTTCAACGTCATTCTTTCAGACGGCAGCGGATGAAGCCCGTGCCGGAAAAGGGATCGGGAAACCCGTCCCGCAGAGAGCGCAGGAGATCGCCGAGCAGGCCAGGGTCCAGATCGGAAGCGTGGAGGGCATCAGCCACATCGAAGCGGTCAAGGGATACCTTAATCTGTATTTTTCGACCGAAGAGTATGCAACTCGAGTCGTCAATACGATCCTGCAACAAGGCGTGGACTTCGGTCAAGGTGTGAAAAAATCCGAACGGGTAATGGTCGAATACGCCCAGCCCAACACGCACCATTCGTTCCATATCGGGCATGCTCGCACGACGCTCCTGGGCGAGTCGCTGGCGCGCATCCTGGAATTCAATGGCTTTGAGACCATCCGCGCGTCGTACCCCGGCGACATCGGCCTGGGCGTTATTACGGTGTTATGGGCTTATAACAAATTTTACAAGGGCCAGGAACCGCGAAATGTACATGAACGCGGACAGTGGCTGCTGAAAATTTATAGCGAAGCTACCAACCTGCTGGAACCTAAAGAAAACGAGAGCGCCGAGGAGAAGGCACAGCGCGAAGCGTACGACGCCGAACGACGCGAGATGTACCGCAAATGGGATGCAGGCGACCCTGCTATCCGCGCCTTGTGGCTGGAGACACGCGAATGGAGCATGGAAGAGCTGCGCGACATCCTGAATATGTTGGATGTGAAGATCGACGTATGGTTCTACGAGAGCGATGTAGATGAACCATCTAAAGCCATTGTAGATGAGCTGCTCCAAAGAGGTATTGCCGAGGACGAACGTCCACAGGGCGGGCCGGTGATTGTCAAGATCGACGAGAAGCTGGGCTTGACCAAAGAGAAATACCGCACCGCAGTCATCTTGCGCAGTGACGGAACTTCTCTATACCTGACCAAAGACCTGGCGCTGGCCAAGGTCAAGTTCGAGCAGTATCATGTGGAGCGTTCGATCTACGTGGTGGACTTCCGGCAAAGCCTGCACTTCCAGCAGGCTTTCAAGATTTTAGAACTGTGGGGCTTCCCACAGGCAGCCAAGTGTTATCACCTGTCTTACGGTTATATCACGTTGCCCGAGGGCGCTATGTCAGCCCGGCGTGGACGGGTAGTGCTGTTCAAGGAAGTGGCCGATGAAGCCGAGCGGCGTGCGCTGGCTGCCATGACCGAGCGTACGCCTGAAATGTCCAATACGATGCGCATCCAGATCGCCCGGCAGATCGGGCTGGGGGCGCTAGCCTACAGCATACTTTCAGTGGACAATAACAAGGACATTGTGTTCGACGTCAATGACGCGTTGAGTTTCGATGGCCGCACTGCGCCATACATCCAAAATGCGTATGTGCGCGCCAACAGCATCCTGCGCAAAGCGGGTGGGATGCCCAGCGAAGAAGTCCCGTTCGAGTATGAACTGACATCCCATGAGGTAGAACTGATCGACCTGATCTCGCGTTTTCCGGACACAGTCGAACAGGCAGCGCAAGAATATCGCCCACTGGTGGTAGCCAACTACGCCTATGACCTGGCAAATGTATTCCATTCCTTTTATCACAGCGTGCCAGTCATCCAGGCCGAAAGCGCAGAGATTCAGGCTGCCCGTCTGCGTCTTGTGGCGGCGGCCCGGCAGGTGCTGGAAAATGCCTTACGTTTGCTGGTCATCCAGGCGCCGGAAGTAATGTAAGCTGACAGGCTAAATGCGTAAAAGCGTTTAGCCTGATTTATTTCTTATCGTTGCGAGTCTTGTGAAGTATGGAGCAAGGTGCGGCAAGCTCGAAGTCACTGTTCACATGAGATTGCCACGTCGCTTCGCTCCCCGTCTCGGGCCTTCGCCCTCGCGGGGCGAACGGCCTCGCAATGACATTACAAAGTTAACACGTCACCTGGGTAAAAACGGTGCGGCTCAAATCCCACCACCGGGTCGCACCGGACACTGTCCTCAGCGTGACTTGTCAAATAGGAGAACCATGCCTATCAAAACTCTCATCATGGGCGCCGCCGGGCGCGACTTCCACAACTTCAACACCTTTTTCCGCGAGAACAAGGACTACGAAATTGTGGCTTTTACTGCTACCCAGATCCCGGACATTGAAGGGCGCCTCTATCCGCCCGAACTGGCTGGCCCCCTTTACCCGAAGGGAATCCCCATCCGCGCAGAAGATGAGTTACCTGCACTGATCAAGGAACATGGCGTGGAACAGGTCGTCTTCGCCTACTCGGACGTGCCGCACGAATACGTGATGCACAAGTCCAGCCTGGTCAACGCACTGGGCGCAGACTTCCGCCTGATGGGCACGAAGTACACGCAGGTCAAGTCGAGCAAGCCGGTCGTGTCGGTCTGCGCCGTTCGGACGGGGTCAGGCAAAAGTCAGACTACGAGGCGTGTATCCCTGATCCTGCGCGAGATGGGGTACAAAGTCGCCGCCATCCGCCACCCGATGCCGTACGGCAACCTGGTCGCGCAGGAAGTCCAGCGTTTTGCCAATTACGATGACCTGGATGAGTACGAGTGCACCATCGAGGAGCGCGAGGAATATGAGCCGCACATCGACAACGGCGTGATCGTCTACGCGGGCGTGGATTACGA
>JAFGKO010000189.1 GCA_016928525.1 Anaerolineales bacterium
AGATGTTCAGGGACATAGAGCAGGCCGAGGGCGCAGCTTGAAGCGGACAGGTCAAATGACGTATACTGGTGGTAGATAAAAATGGTAGAGATTGGAAATCAAGATGGTTGACATCCAAAAAATCGAGACGTTTTTACGCGCGGCTGAAAAATTAAATCTTTCTGAAGCCGCGAAACAACTGCACCTGAGCCAGCCCACCGTAAGCCATCACATCAAAACCCTGGAGCAGGAGTTGGATGTTCCGCTCTTCATCAGAAGCAATACAGGGCTGCAATTGACCGAGGCGGGCCGGATACTGCTGCCCTGGGCGCGGCGCCTGCTGCACGACACGAATGACCTGAAAGAAATGATGTCTTCCATTCAAGAAGACATCGTGGGTGAACTGCGCATCGCCTGCAGCACCACGGCCGGGAAATATGTCCTGCCGCAGATGGCAGCGCGCTTTAGCCAGCAGTATCCGGGCATCCACGTCCGCATTCTGGCCTGCGGCCCGGAACAAGCTACCCTGAATTTACTGGATGGGGAAGCGCATATCGGTGTTGTCAGTACGGAAGTGGACGACAAAGGCCTCGAATCACAAAAATTTTTCCGCGATGTGATTACGTTGATCGTCCCGTCCAATCATCGCTGGGCTTTTCGAAAAAAGATCGAACCGAGCGAAATCCTGGAAGAACCGATCATCATACGCGAGGAGACGGCCGGAACACGCAGGGTGGTGCTGGCCGAACTGGCCAAGCACGACATCAGCCTGGATGACCTGAAAATTTTTATGGAACTGGGGAACGCGGAAGCCATCGTGCGCACGGTGGCGGCCGGATACGGGATCTCGTTCGTCTCTTCCCTGGCCTCGGCCTGCCCGCTGGACCGAGGCAATGTCGTGGACATCGCCGTGGAAGGGATGACCTTACAACGTAACATTTATATGGTGCGCAAACGGATCAGCGACCCCCACCGGCCTCGCGATGTTTTCTGGAGCTTTATTCATGACCCGGCCAACATCGACCTGCTGCGACTGGCTGAGCAGCATTGACAAAGTTAGAAGTTACGCAGTTGAATAAGAGAAGCCCGGCCAATGCCAAAATAATGCTCAACGCGTTGGATGTTTTCGGTCCCGAAAGAAACGGCAATAGGCCCACATTGCGCCGTAGCCAAGCGCAAAGCCCACGCAAACCATGATTATTGCTGTAAAAGCGTCCATCCGTTGTCTCCTTTCAAAATTATTGCAAGGTTACAGGGGTGGGCGCGCTTTTGCTCAAGCGCACCCACCCCAGGACACCTAGAACACGTAGGTCTGGCTGGCGCCTTCCACGTCCATCAGGAAAGGCGGGGCTTTCTTGATCTTGATGCGTTCGTCGCGCAGGTCTTCGGGTTTGATATCCTTGTTCTCCAGGGCCAGTTCGCAAAATACGATCTCGCCGCCCAGCTCGAGGATGTCATTGAAGAGCTTGATAGGATCGGGAAGTCCTTTGGGAGTACCCAACTTCTCCAGTTCACCCTTGACCATCCAGCGCGCGCCCGCAGGGCAGATGAAGATGTGCACTTCATAGTCCAGGGACAGCCCGGAAGTTGCGAAGATCAAGGTCGGCATAATGTTTGCCGGGGTATCGCCGTTGCATACGACAACCATTTTTTCAGTCATGAGATTCTCCTTTTGATTATGCGGTTTGTGGCCGCACGAAAATCAGATACGCCATCAGCCAGGCGCCAAGGACAATGGAGATCGCGCCCACCAGCGAACCGATCCCAAGTTGGGGCAACCCGCTCAGAATGTGGGTCACGTTACAGCCAGCCGAGGTGACGGCACCAAAGCCCATCAACAAACCGCCCACGAAGGTCTGACCGATCATGCCCCAGCCGGGGAAGCGGATTTTGAACTCACTGGCGATCAAGGCAGCAATGAAGGCCCCCACGACAATGCCGATGACCAGCCAGGCATCCCAGCCCATCTTGGTTTCCGGCACCGCCATGCCAAGTTTGACAACGGTCAGCCAGCCGGAGGTGATGGCCAAGGGATAACTGCGGCCAGCCAGCGTGGAGGAATAAAAGGCCAGCATGTTGATCAGGCCGATCGCGATGCCAGTTACCAGCCAGCCCCAGCCGTTCTTGAAGATGCGCTTGCCGAGAGGGTCGTTGCTTTTCGGTTCGTCATCCTGGTTTTTGCGGGCCAGCGCAAACCAGATGACCAGCGCGATCACGGCAATACCCAATGCCACCGCTGTATAGGACAGGCCAAAAATATTCGCCAGTGTTGGGTTTGACTCACCAACCATGATTTTTGTGCTGGATTGCAGATAATCTTTGATCGGTTTCAGGAAGCCCATGGCCGTCAGGGTTGCGCCCGCAGACAGGCCAATCAGGGCGGACAGCGCGCCGACCATCCCCTCGCCAACGCGGTAGGTGACGCCGCTGGCGCATCCGCCCGCCAGTACCATGCCGATACCGAAGATGATACCGCCCACCAGGTTCGCTCCCCAGAAAAACGGCGTGGGGCTGATCTTGATTATCCCGCCCATTGCCATGAGGGCGAAACCGACCATCCCCACCAGGATCGCCACCCCCACAGACTTCAACAGGGTGTTGTCTTTAAGCAAAATGGTGTCCCGGATGGCCGAGTTCATACAGAAACGCCCGCGTTGCAGGGCAAAACCGAACAGAATTCCGACGAGCAAGCCATATAATACAGCAGTCATTGCATTCTCCTTGTGTGATGTATTGAATTATTTAAGGCCATGCGCTTCGATCAACATGCGGTGGTTGGGTCCGTCCAGTTGTTCCACGCTGATCAGTTTGTGGCCTTGCTTCTTAAGATTGCGCGGAATGCGTTCCACCGAGAGCGGATAATCCAGCAACACTTCCAATACTTCCCCCTTTTGCATTTTCTTGAGGGTGGTCATGGTGTCCATGTCGGGATAGGGACAGATCTTTCCGCACACGTTCAGGGTCTTGGTAGCTTCCATGGATCTCTTCTCCTTTTTCAATAACTGAATGATAGTTTTGCGCCTTCGCACTCGAACATGAAGGTAGAGGCCATCATGACCTCCACGCCTTCGCGAAGATCTTCTTGATTAATGTCGTGAATGGGCAGACCCAATTCGCACAGGATGAAACGCCCGTCGAGCACCTGGATGGAATCATACAAATGAATGGGATCGGGTTGACCTTTCAGACCCTGGAATTTTTCCAATTCGCCTCTGACCAACACCTTGGCTGCTCCCGGCTGGAAGAACATCAGCACCTCCTCACCGCTAGATGCAATCGCCGCTCCCATGACAAGGGCTGCCATCACGCTCTGGGCGTCATCATGATTGAGAACAACCACCATCTTTCCGATTTCTTCTTCCATACATAATCTCCTCAAAGTTTTATCAATCTGCCGAAGACATTTCTTCAGCGGGGACTTTTGAATATTCTCTGGCTTTTTCTTTTACCGCTTCAAGATACATCGCCAGCAGGCGGCAGATCAACAGTGTCCCATTCAATCTGCACTGGCTACCGCTGAACCTAGCGCCATCTCCTTATAGGCTTTCTTCATTTCTTCAATCGAAAGCGCCAGTGGGCGATAGATCAGGTGTGTCCACTTGCCTATGCCAACTTCTGTATCGATCATGGCTACCATCGCCATGACGTGCAGGGTATACATTGCATAGGTAGGCCAGGGGAGCAATGCATAGCGGAAAATATGAACCAGGATGCCTGTGATTGCGCCAACCAACAGAAAGCTTGGGAAAAGCCAATCGCTGGGATGGGAAAACTTGTGCAGTTCCTCCTGCTTCTTTGTCCGGCTGTAAAGTATCTCAATCGAGGTGTACATCAGGATAAGTGTGGCGTAATAGCCGATCCAGCGCTGAGGATGATAAAGTGGATACAACTCATCGGTCTGGAACCACATTAGTAGAGGAACGATCAGGATCAACATAGTTCCGTAGCCGGTCATGAGCAGAAAATGCTTGATCCAGCGGGTCACAACCACTTTGTGGTGTTCCCTGTCTTCACATTTCGACCACCATTGGCGTTGGGAGAAGAAGTGAACAACGTATTCCTTGATACCGGCAAGGTAGGCACCCAGGGGAATGTCAAGCAGGCTGACCTTGGGTCCAAGGATATGTCTGGTCATGACCATACTGTTACGAACCAGATGGATGCCAAGATTGGCGAAATGGACCAGCACGATAATCCAAACCCACAAAACGGGAGCAAATTTATTAAGCGCCACTTGATCGGTCTGGATGTTCCTGCCGCCAGTGAGCAGGTGGTAGGCAACCAGCAGGATAAGCGGCAAAAGGGAGGTCCGGAATATGGTCCAGGCCACTTTTTTCTCGGATGTGTAGAGTTCTTTGGCCTTGCCAGTCTGGTCATATTGGGCAATCAGCCAACGGCGTGATGCCATCATCGTCTCGGCCGGTTCTGCGCCGCGAGGACAAGTCATCGAACAGTCCGCACAGAAGTAACACAGCCAGGGATCAATGCTGGTTAGCAACTGGTCGCGTAATCCCATTTGTACAAAACGGATCGTACGTCGCGGAAAAGGATGTTCGCTGGTTGTCAGCGGGCAAATTGCCGTGCAGTTGCCACAGTTGAAGCACTTCTCGATACCCACTGCGCCGTATTCTTTCAATTCATTCAGGAAGGTTGGATCAACCCGCGCACTCATATTATTTCTCCTGTGCTTTCTGGTAAAGTGGATAATCAGAACACATGCCGTTCTCGACGATCAGGCCATATTTCTTGAAAGAAGCCACGTACCACAGCACTTCATGCGCCGGCATACCAACCGCCTCCGCGATCTCCGGCACGGTTTTCGGGTTGTCGCGCAAGACCTTGCATATCTCTTGCTGAACTCGTTTCTGCTCTTTCAGCAGCGCCTGTGTGCGCGCCACCGTTTCGGCATGTTGCTCACGCAAGTGCTTGAGCATTTCGCCACGGGAAATATTTTTCGTCTGAGTCGTTGGCGTTGTCATGCGGCCTCCACCAGATCTACAATATCCATGGCGATGGCATCCACCATGGCTTCGTACTGTGCCAGGGTCCAACCCTGCACGTCAATGGCGCGGTTCGGGCAAACGCTGACGCACGCGCCACAGCCGGAACAGTTGGCCGGGGTGACCACCGCCCGCTTGACCTGCCTGCCGTTCTCTTCGAACGTTTCCAGAGCAATCGCGCCTTCATATTCACACGCTTCCACACACGCGCCGGCGCCGTTGCATTTCTCAGGGTCCACCGCGGCAACGAAGGGCTGCAATTCGACCTTGCCCTGCCCAAGCAGGGACACCACCTTGGCCGCCGCCGCCGAAGCCGCCGACAGGCTCTCCTGGATGTTCATCGGTCCCTGCGCCGTGCCGGCCAACACCACACCGTTGACCGCCGTCTCGACCGGGCGTAGTTTGGGATGTACTTCCAGCAGGAAGCGATCGTTGCCACGCGAGACCTTGAGCATCTGCACCAGGTTGTCGATATTACGCGGCATCATGCCGACCGCCAGCACAACCAGGTCAACCGGGATCTCCAGTTCTTCGCCGTAGGTCAGCGAGTCCTTGGTTCGCACCAGCACAGGATAGGTATCGCCCTCAGGCGCAGCCGCCACTTCGGGGCGTTCATCACCGTGGTAGCGCACGAAACGCACGCCATTCTCCATCGCATGACGGTAATACTCCTCGTGGCCGCGCCCATACGTACGGATGTCCTGATAGAGATCGTAAATATTAAGCTCCGGGAAACGCTCATGCAATTCCTCGGTCATATGCAGGCTGGCCGTGCAGCACACCCGCGAGCAGTAATTGTTGACCTGCCCGTCGGCTTGCGGTTCGTCCACGCCCTCGATCTCGCGGCTGCCCACACAATGGATGATGGCTATATCCCGCACAGGGCGACCGTGCCACTGGAAAACCTTGTCTTCTTTCGTCAATGCCAGGCGGCGGATCAATTGCGGCAGCGTGACCACCTCTTGAAGTTCCCCATAGCCATATTCACCCTGACGTGGTTCGTAAGGATCGAAGCCGGTTGCAACCACAATCGCGCCTATATTAACGTCGAATGTTTTCGGTTCATCCTTGAGCACAACCTGTTTGCCATTTACCTGAAGCGGATGGTCAAGGTAATATTCCCAATCCACTGCCGCTGAGGGGGGATAGCAGCCGGGATAAGCGCGGTAAATCACTTTCCGTTCGGACAAGCCATAGTTGAACTCGTCTGGGACCAGCCGCTGGCATGCTTCGATCATCTTTTCGGAATCTTCGTCACTGACTCCGCGCGAGTGCTGGAGCAATTGGACACCATAATTGCCTACATAACCCGAAACGCCAGTGATCTCAGTCTGGGTGAAGATCGTGATGTTGGGATGCGCCACAACTTGCTCAATCAAACGGTGCAAAAGCTCCCGCGCGTCCTCACCGGTGGGGAAAACTGTCTCCAACTGCGCCATACGGCCGCCCAGGAATGGGGATTTTTCGACAAGGACAACGCGCAGATCCTGGCGCGCAATATCGAGCGCAGCGCGCAGGCCTGCCACGCCTCCCCCTATGACCAGGGCCTGCTTCTCCGCCCTCAGCTGGATCGATTCGAGTGGCTGGAGCAGGCGCGCCTTGGCAACCCCTGCGGCCATCAGGCGCACAGCTTTGCAGGTTGCGCCTTCACAGTCGCAAGCATGTACCCAGGAGTCCTGTTCGCGCAGGCCAATGTGATGATAGAGATAGGGGTTCAAACCGGCGCGCATGACCGTACCGCGGAAGGTTTGTTCATGCAGCGAGGGAGCGCACGCGCCAATCACTACACGGTTGACGCCCAACTCTTTGATATCCTGCTCGATCTGGGATTGGCCCGCATCGGAACAAAGCGACATGTTGGTGCGCGAAATCACAACGTCGGGCTGGCCTTCCATCAGTTTGGCAACCTGCTCGCATTTAACCGTGTGGCTGATGTTGCCGCCGCAGTAGCAGGTGTAAACGCCGATCTTTAATTTGTCAGGCATAGGTCACCTCCCGTTGTTCGACATGAACTCCCGTTTTGCGCCGAATGTAGGCGGAGGCTTCAGAAGCCGCCGCGCCCGCTGTGATAATGCTGTCCACGATGTCCATCGGACCGCTGGCTGTGCCCGTGACGAAGATACCTGGCCGTTCAGTAGCGCAGGGTGAAGCGTTAAGGGCCGGGAGGGAAATAAACCCGTCAGATGACGGGAGTAGGCCGAAAATCTTGGGCGATGCGGTGGGGATCATTCCAAGCGAGAGCACCACCAGGTCGTGGGTCCGCTCAATGAGGCGGCCTTCCTCCGTCATTTCCACCCGGAGGACCGGGTTGTGATTCTCATCTTCCCGGATGGAAGCTACCTTGCCGCGCACGAATTCGACGCCCATCGCTTTGGCGTTCTGGTAGAACTGCTCGTAGCCCTTTCCGAAAGTGCGGATATCCATATAGTAGATGGTGATTTCGGCCAGGGGCAGCGCGCCGCTGATCAGCATGGCCTGTTTGATGGCGTACATGCAGCAGACGCGCGAGCAGTATTCGATGCCCTGCGTTTGGTCGCGCGAACCGGCGCACTGGACGTAAGCGATGGTCATTGGTTCCATGCCGTCACCGGGACGCAGGACACGGCCATAAGGGCCAGTGGGCGCCAGGAAGCGTTCCATCATCAGCGGGTCGATAACGTTGGGAAGTAGCCCGCCACCATACTCCTTCTTTGCTCCCAGGTCGGTCATCTCGAAACCGGTGGCGAGGACGATGGATGTGGCTTTGATCTCGAAAGTTTCCGGTTGCTGGGTGAAGTCCACCGCTTCAACCGGGCAGATCTTCTCGCATTTGCCGCACAGCAGACAATTGTCGATGTCGAGCACGGCGGTCTGTGGCACAGCGGTGGAAAACGGCACACGGATGGCACGGTAAGAGCCCAGGTTGCGGTCGAACGGGCTGGGCAGTGTGATCGGGCATTCGTATTCACACTGGCGGCAGCCGGTGCATTTGTTCTCGTCTACGTAACGCGGTTTCTTGAGCACAGTGATATCGAACCCCGCGCCGTTTTCGTTTAGCGCTTGCACCTCGCAATAGGTGAAAAGCTGAATATTGGGATGATGCGCCACAGCCGACATTTTCGGGGTAGTGATGCAGGAGCAGCAGTCGAGGGTTGGAAAGACCTTACTGAGGGTGATCATCTTGCCGCCAATGCTGGGTTCGCGTTCCACCAGGGCAACCTGGAAGCCCTGGTCACCGAGATCGAGCGCAGCCTGCATTCCGGCAATCCCACCGCCAATGACGAGCGCATCTACGTGAAGATTGTTCATGCTTGCGCTCCTTGTGTTGAAGCAGCATGTAAGGCGATTTCGTTCTTTACGAAGCCGATTCCTTGCAACAATTCGTTCATCTGGTTGACTTCTTTCAAGAAGGGCTTGACACAGACGGTACAGATGGCAGCCAGGCGCAGGCGGCGGATATCGATGCCGCGCTCCTTCATCAAGGCGTAAGCATCGTTGATCAATTTGGCTGCGCCGTCTGCTTCGACCTTGTACGGGCTATCGGTGCCGCTGTACATGACGATGATGCCGTCAATACCGCGTTCAAAGGCGCGTACAAAGAACTCCGGCGGGAACATACACGGGCACATGACTGGCAGGATGTAGGTATTGGCCGGGTAATCCAGATGGGATTGACCAGTGGAATCCGCGCCCGCGTATCCGCCCGCCAGGGTTGCCAGGATCAGGATTTTGGGTTGTTGGGTTTGTATGAGTTGGGCCATAGTAATTCCTAACGTAGTAACGGCTTCCCTGGCACCGTCCGCCAGGGAAAGTGTAGCCGTCAAGAGCGACTAAAGTCGCTGCTACATGGTTATTTCATGCGGCGGATGAAGAGCCGTTCGTAGCCTTCACCGGGCAGCATGCCCAGGAATTCATGGCCGACTTTCTGGCACCAGCGCGGCATATCATTTTTAGTACCGGCATCGCCGGACCAGACCTCCAATACTTCGCCGACTTTCACACCAGCAATGCTCTTCTTGGCCTCCAGCAACGGGCCGGGGCAAGACATGGCGCGCGCGTCAACAACTTTAGCGGCCTGGATAGCGGTTAGATCAGGGGTAGTCATGAGATTCTCCTTTTGTGAATCAATTTGTGGTCAGACGAGAGGGACTTCTGTCAGTTTGACTTTCGGGCTGTTCGTCAATACTGGGCAGTGCTTCACGATTTCGTTATCAATGAGGTGATAAAAAATATTGTGCTGCTCGCGACGGGCCTTCACCATTTTGCTGAAGTCCAGGATACGGAGATGATGGGATGTGCTTTGCAGGGAAGCGCCAATCGCCTGTGCAATTTCAGTGACGGTCCGTTCCCTTTCCGCGAGCAGCCATAGTATTAGTATCCGCTGCGGGTTACCCATAACCCGACAGTGCGCCGCCTGGCGCTCGGCTAATAACTGGATTTCGGGAGAGAGGTTTGGCTGCATCATAAACTTAATGAGTTGTTGAATTCATGTATAGATTAACCTACCCTGTTAGTTGCAACAAGTGATAATTATCACAATCAACCTGTCTTGTCTACTATGGCTGGTTATAGAAAATTTCTATGGCTAGCTAGTAACCCTTGCTTCGATAAACAATGGAAGATTTTGTCAGACGATTCGGATACAATAAGAACAGGCACAAATGAGTGATGATGCGTGAGGATGAATGGGCTTCGAAGAAATACCCCACACCGCTGACTGGTCCCTTCGCGTTTGGGCTGACGATCTGCCCGGTCTATTGGCCGAGTCCGCGCGCGGGATGAGCTGGTTGTCCGGCGTGGAATTGGCTGAGGGTCCGCGAGAGATGCGAACGTACGAAACTGAAGGGCCTGACGACGAAAGCCTGCTGGTGGCATTCCTGTCAGAACTGGTCTACTACGCCGAGCAGGAGAACCTGGGCTTCGACGATTTTGAAATCAACATAAAAAATGATAGACTGAAAGTGGAAATGGAAAGTGCGCCGTTGAAGTCACTCAACAAAGCCATCAAAGCAGTTACCTGGCATAATTTAAAGATCATTGAAACGGCGAAGGGGCTGGAAGTGGAGATTGTGTTTGATGTGTGACCCCCTCCCAGCCTCCCCCATATGTCGCTGAAGTTCGCGACATATGGGGGAGGTGGGGGCCGGAGGAAAAGATGAATATCCAAGAACTTACTCGTATTAGCGACACCGAATGGGAAATCCCCAAAAGCTACCGGCATGACATGCGCGTGCCGGTGCGCATTTTTGCTACACGCAAGCTGCTCGAACAGGTTATGGACGACAAGTCGCTGGAGCAGGCAGTCAATGCCACCACCCTGCCCGGGCTGGTCGGCGCAGTAGTGGTCATGCCCGATATGCACCAGGGCTACGGCTTCCCCATCGGCGGCGTGGCGGCTACCGAATACCCGCGCGGCGTGATCTCGCCCGGCGCGATTGGCTACGATATCAACTGTGGCGTGCGCCTGCTGGCTTCGAACATTGAATACGAGTCCGCGCAAAAGGATATAGATATGCTGGCCACCCTGCTCAACCAGTACTGTCCATCCGGCGTAGGCAAGGCGGGCGTGATCAAGGTCAGCGTGAAGGAGTTGGATGACGTATTGCGGGATGGCTCCAAATGGGCGCTCAAAAATGGTTATGCGACACAGGCGGATCTTGCCCGGACCGAGGAAACTGGTTCCGTCAAAGGGGCCGATCCCGCTTCCGTATCGGAGCGCGCCAAACAGCGCGGACGCGAGCAGATCGGCTCGGTCGGGGCGGGCAACCATTTCGTGGAAGTGGAAGTGGTCGAGCAAATCTTCGACGAACAGGCCGCCAACGTGATGGGGCTACGCGAAGGCATGCTGACCCTGCAAATCCATTGCGGCTCGCGCGGGCTGGGCCACCAAATCTGCACCGATTACGTGCGCGAATTCCAGGGCGCGGTGCGCAAATACGGTATCGACCTGCCCGACCGGGAGTTAGTCTGCGCGCCGCTGGATTCTCCCGAAGGACAGGCATATCTGGGAGCGATGCGCGCGGCCGCAAATTTTGCCTTTGCCAACCGGCAACTGCTGGCGCATTCCGCGCGGCGGGCGTTTGAAGAAACTTTTGCAGGCAAAATGAAAGACTGGCACCTGCATCAGGTCTATGACATCGCGCACAACATGGGCAAGATCGAGACACATGAAATCGACGGGAAACAAATGAAAGTCTGCGTGCACCGCAAGGGCGCGACGCGCGCCTTTGGCCCCGGCGCGCCTGGCCTGCCGCCGGAGTACAAGGTCATCGGGCAGCCGGTCATCATCCCTGGCAGCATGGGGACGGCCTCCTGGGTGCTGGCAGGCACGCAGGAGAGCATGACGCGCTCGTTCGGTTCATCCTGTCACGGGGCGGGGCGGGTCATGTCCAGGGCTAAGGCAAAAAAGACCGTCCGTGGAGATGAATTGCGTCGAGAATTGGAACAGAATGGCATCCGGGTGCGAGCGGGATCTATGCCCGGGCTGGCTGAGGAAGCTCCATCCGCTTACAAGGATGTGGATGCGGTTGTTGAAACCGTGACCAAAGCAGGGATTGCAAGGAAAGTGGCCAGGCTCAGGCCAGTGGCCGTCGTCAAAGGCTGACGCGGGAAGCGTTCCTGCCCATTGAACGTCTGAGGAGCAAGGAGACAACCATGATTCGCCAACTAATCCCTTTCGTTATCCTGGCGACCCTACTGGCCGCCTGCAGCGGTGAGTTGCCCCTTGGCCCAACGACGCCCCAAACGCCAGCACAGCCTGTTCTTGCAACACCGATTGAGACAAAACTCCCCTCGACCGGGACAACCCCGATCATGGTGGAACCACCCGAACAGGAAGCACCGCGCCCAATTAACTCCGAGTATTTACCCCAACGTGATGACGGGAACCTGACACGTGGCAATGTGTACATTGATCATAGCGATTTACTCATTATGGAAAGCTATCCCGTTCAGATTGCCCTGGTGCTGCAAGGGTCGCTGCCCACCCCATGCAATCAACTGCGTGTGATCGCCAGGCCGCCGGATGAGCAAAATCGAATTCAAGTCGAGGTCTATTCCGTCATCGACCCGGCACAAGTCTGTGTGCAGGTTTTGGAACCCTTCGAGGCAAATATCGGGCTGGGCAGCTTCCCAACCGGACATTACTCAGTCTGGGTGAACGGAGAGGCGATCGGCGAATTCGATTCCTAAAAGGTTGACAAAAGCCAAAGAGCCAGATGGGCAACATCTGGCTCTTTTTTGTAGGGTGGGAAACGCTAATGTTGAAGAATCTGGGACAGGAATAGTTTGGTGCGGTCTTCTTTCGGACTTGCAAATATTTCTTGAGGCGTACCGCTCTCCACAATAGTACCCACATCGAAGAAGAACATGCGGTCGGCCACAGCGCGGGCAAAGCCCATCTCGTGCGTGACCACCAGCATGGTCATGCCGGATTTTGCCAGATCGATCATGGCATCCAACACTTCCTTGATCATTTCTGGGTCTAGGGCAGATGTCGGCTCGTCAAAGAGCATGATTTTCGGCTGCATCGCCAGGGCACGCGCAATGGCAACACGCTGTTGCTGCCCGCCTGAGAGTTGACCGGGGAATTTGTCGGCCTGCTCAGGGATGCCAACGCGTTCAAGCAATTCCATGCCAACCTTTTCCGCCTTGTCTTTCGGCCATTTACGAACCCAAATAGGAGCTAAGGTTATATTCTGAATCACCGTCAAATGCGGGAACAGGTTAAATTGCTGAAACACCATGCCTGTTTCCATGCGCACGCGCTCGACATTGCGCACATCGTGGCTGAGTTCAATCCCATCGATAATGATCGTGCCGCGCTGGTGTTCCTCCAAGCGGTTAAGAGTACGAATGAATGTGGACTTGCCTGAACCGGACGGACCGAAAATAACGATCACTTCCCCTTTGTACACTTCCATGCTGACACCTTTGAGAGCATGGAAATGCCCAAACCATTTATGGACATCTACACAAGAGATAATCGGGGTTCGTTGCGGCTTATCGTTCAAGCTCATGATTTTTTCCTTCCATGCAGTAAGCGTTGATAAAAATTAACGCTCCCCTACGCCCAATGCCTTCTCTAATTGCAGGCTTGCGTAGGACATAAAGTAACAGAAAACCCAAAAGATGATGGCGATGAAGAGATAGACTTCCATCTGCAGGCGGACAAACTCGGGATTGAGATTCAAGACAGCATTGCCAATCCCAAGCAAATCGTTGATGCCTACGATAACCACCAACGTTGTATCCTTGAAAAGGGCGATAAATTGCCCAACAGTAGCTGGAATCACCAATCGTAAGGCTTGCGGCAAAACAATGAACAGGGTGATTTGGAAATTTTTCAATCCTACCGCCTTGGCAGCCTCGATCTGTCCCTCAGGAATGGCCTGAAGGCCACCGCGCACATTCTCGGCCGTATACGCCGCGCTGAAGAAGACCATACCCATGAGGGCGCGTAAAACGCGGTCAATTCTGGACTCGGCCGGCAGGAAGAGCGCCAGGATGATTGAGAACATAAAAAGGATCGTGACCAAGGGAACACCACGAACGGTCTCGATAAAGATAATCGAGAACAGTTTGACAACCGGCAGAGACGAACGCCGCCCTAGCGCGAGCAAAATGCCAATAGGAAACGAGAGGACGATGCCGCCAACAGCCAAAAGGAGTGTCATCAGCAACCCACCCCAGACAGTGGTCGGTACTCTGGGCAACCCAGGTACATTCCTAAAACCAGGCAAGATGACTAGCGTGATCAATAACGACACAACCAGCCAAAGCAATGCAACCGCCTTGCCACTTACGACGTTCGAGCGTCCGAGCCGATAGCCCAGGTAGATCAACAAAGGATTTACCAGAAAAGTAGCGCGAATGGCTGGCGTGATAGTGGGCGTGTCCAGGGGAAATACTGCCAGAACGCCAAGCGAAACACCAAGGAAAATGGCGAATGCTTTGACGTACCTTTCCCACACGCCCCAACTCATCCCGATCAGGAAAGTGGATGCCAGCAGGCTGATCCCTGGGCGCCAGAGTTGATCGCGTGGATATTGTCCTACCAGGAAAAGCATCGGCGATACAGTGATCGGGCGCCAATCGGCGGTAAATAATCCCCAACGAACAACTGCGACTATGGTAAAGTACAGTAAGCCAACAGAGAGAATGGTCAGCAACGCATTGAACCAATCGCTGAACAGATTCTTGCGCACCCATTCGAGAGGGCCAGGAGCAGCAGGAGGATGGATGGTTTCAACCGTGACGGACATTGTTATCTCTCAATGAATTGGACTCGGCGATTGTAGAAATTCAAAATGACTGAAGTCAACAGACTCATGGCCAAGTACGTTGCCATAACCATAACGAAAACGGGCACCGCGCGACCGGCCTGATTGATGGTGATCTTTCCCACTGCAAAGAGTTCCTGAAAACCGATGGTTAGAGCAAGGCTGGAGTTCTTTGCAAGGTTCAGGTATTGGCTGATCAATGGCGGGATCACAACTCGTAATGCTTGAGGAATGACGATCAAGCCCAGGACCTGGTTACTGCGTAATCCCAAAGCTCTGGCCGCCTCCACCTGTCCTTTACGGACGGCTAGAATGCCACCGCGAATAACCTCAGCGATAAAAGCAGCCGTGTAAATAGTAAGACCTATCAACATAGTACTGAACTCAGGCGTCAGACGTAAGCCACCTTGGAAGTTGAATCCCTGTAGAACGGGGACATCCAACCTGAGAGGCGAGCCTCCTGAGACAAACCAGCCAATAACAGGCATGAAAATAAAGATCACCAGACTCACCCAACCAAAATACGTCTCGCGCCCTGTCCTCTCACGGATGCGGCGCAACACATTCCAGACAATGCTTGCCAATACCGCGCCGGCCAGAAGGAATCCCAAAAAGATGCCTCCAGTGTCGGTCAGCCGCGGCCAAGACAGATACAAGCCGCGTTGGTTCATGAAAATTTGGCCCGGCAGAGCAATGCTTTCTTTCACCGCAGGCATTTTGGAAAAAACTCCGAAGTACAGTAAAAACAACAACACCAGCAAGGGAATATTTCGATTGAATTCGATAAACGCTAACGCTATGCGACTGACCAACCAGTTTGTGGATAAACGCGCTAGACCAACGATTAGACCCAAAACAGTGGAAAATATGATCCCCAACACAGAGACCAGGAGAGTATTAATCAAGCCGACCATAAACGCCCGACCAAATGACATGGTCGGCTCATAAGGAATATGTGATTCCGAAATTGGGAAACCTGCTGGCTCTTTTAAAAAATTATAGGTCAGCGGCATCCCGCGCTGGCGGGTGATCTCTAAAAAATTAACGATGGCCCAATAAAGAAGACCAAGGATAATAGCCGCAGAGATAACCTGGGCGGCCAGTTTCAGGAAACGCTCATCGCGCCACAGGGGTATCTTTTCACCCGCGCGTACAGTCGTAGTCATTTAGCTTCATTTCCTTGTGCAGAATACAAAATGAAAGTTTGTGTGCAGCCTAAAAACCAGGCTGCACACAAACAAGCAAAGCTTGTACTATCTGACCGGTGGCGCGTAGATCAAGCCACCATTCGACCAGAGCTCATTCAGGCCGCGATCCAGGGTGAAAGCAATACCCGCCTCGCCAAAGTAACGATCATAGATCTCACCGTAGTTACCGACGGCGGCAATGGCATTCGCCAACGCATCGGGATCCGTGCCCAGGAGAGAATATCCCCAGTCACCTTCAGCGCCAAGCAAAGCGCGGACGTTTGCATCCGAACTTGCTTTCATTTCCTCAACATTTGCAGAAGTGATGCCATACTCCTCGGCATTGATCAAGGCCCACATAACCGTTTTGACTAAGTCAGCCCATTGCTCATCTCCAGCTGGGACTGCCGGGGTCAGAGGTTCCTTCGAGACAGTGATGTCCAGGATGATGTGAGCGTCGGGATTGGCAAAACCGGCGCGGACAGCAGCTAATTGCGACTTGTCACTGGTAGCAACGTCGCAGCGGCCCTCTTCATAAGCGCCGTAGACTGCTGAGGTTTCCTCAAAGGTTACCGCCTCATAGGTTA
Source organism: Anaerolineales bacterium (assembly GCA_016928525.1). Next base: position 16,014 of record JAFGKO010000189.1, read on the forward strand.
CGCCAGCATCGGCAAAGGTAGTAGCCAAGTTCCTCTCAGTTGTCGTTCCGGTAGTCACACAAACGGTTGCTCCATCCATATCTTCCACAGATTGGATGCCACTATCAGCGCCTACCAGGAAGCCTTGCCCATCGTAGAACATGATCCAGGTGAAGGTACCCCACTCAGCCTCACGCTTGGATGTCAAAGTCATGTTGCGAGCAACCAAATCAACTTCCCCCGTCTGCAGGACAGGGCCACGATCAGCAGCAGTGATCGGCACGGCCTCAATCGCTTCGGGATCACCTAGCACGGCGGCGGCAACCGCACGGCAAAGGTCAATGTCAAAGCCGATGTTGCGACCATTTTCATCCAGGTAGCCGAAACCAAGCAGCTCAGTGTGCACACCACAAACCAACTCACCGCGTTCGCGCACACGCGCAGCTATAGTTCCGTAACCACCCGCCTGTGCGGCAGGAGCAGGCCCCTCGGTAGTACCGGGTTCTTCAGTGGGCTCGGTGGGTTCAGGTTCGACGGGAGCAGGCTCAGCTGAAGTAGGCTCGGCAGGTGCAGGCTCAGCAGTTGCACCGCTTCCACAGGCTGCAAGTAGAAGGCTGCTCACCACAAGAACAGAAAGTAAAGCAAGTAACTTTCGCATTTTCTCCTCCTTAGAGAATCGAATCTTGTCGTTATTCGTTGTACAGAGCACAATTTTTTAACATCATTTTCCGTTCCACCTCCTAATACCATAAATCAGTGTGGATCACACAACCCACACCATCTTAAAAGATGATTATAGTGAAAATTTTAGAGAAACAAAGGTGAAATCGAGCGGTTTTATAGATTTTTTATGGAGAATTTGGCGTGCTGATTGGAGCCAGGCGCGCATTTGTCAAGCGAATCAACGCTTCGACTGGCAGGCGGACGTTCAAACCGCGCTGCCCGCCCGAGACATGGATCTCAGCCTGCTCTCGCGCCGAGACATCCAACACAACCTGAAAGCCTTTGTTGAGCAATGCTAAAGGGGAAATCCCCCCTGCCTGCAGACCGGTCAAGGCCTCGGCTTCACGCTCGGTGGGTAGATATACTTTTTTCTCACCCAGGAACGCAGCCAGGGCCTTCAGGTCCACTTGATTGGGCCCAGGGATGACGACCAGAAGGGGCTTTTTGCCGGTTGATTTTTCACGAGTCACGACAATGGTTTTGTAAACGGTAGCAGGATGGACGTCCAGTAGACGAGCCGCTTCGAGCGCCCCCAATTTCTCGGGAGGCAACTCAAAAGCGGCATAGGGAATTTTGCGTAAGTCCAGCAGTCGCGTCACATTGTTGACAATCGGCATCTTGACATCCATGCTATACTATTTACAATTATTCTACCCTATTGTTATCAGGAGAGAAATCATGGCAACCAACGCACCGCTTTCTGAATTCCCCCTTTTTAGAAACCTGCCGGCTGATTTGCTTGAGAAAATCGCAAAACTGGGTGAAGAAAAAACTTATGCGCAGGGCGACTCCATCTTCCGGGAAGGCGAAAAAGCAGACAAGTTGCACTTTTTACTGACGGGTGATATCGTCCTCAAGGTAAAACTTACTTCACGGCCAGAGAGCATCACGGTTTCAGCAGTCAGCCAGAGGTATGAAAGCTTTGGTTGGTCTGGCATTGTGCCGCCATATCATTACACTGCAACCGGGATTTGCGAAACGGATTGCAAAGTTTTGACGATCCCGGGCGAGAGCTTTATGAAGTTATTGGATGAAAATCCGACAGCGGGCTTTACCATCATGAAACGGCTTACCGAACTTGTTGCCAGTCGCCTGCGTAATAGTCGCCAGGCCCTGCTCAAGACACTCTAGAGAGTCGAATGCCCGGCAACAATCAGGAACTGGAACGGCTGAAACGACTTCGCCAGAGTCAACTTGCGGAGCGCGATCCGCTCGTCAAGCAGCGCCAGTTTCAGCGGGCCAGCGCCCAACGCGAAAAAAGAATCAAGAAACCATACTCCTTGGGCAAAATGTGGAAAGACATTCCTCACGCATGGAAAGGTTTCTTCTATGGACTATTGCTGGGCACCGTAGTTTTGCTGATCGTCCCAACGTTTTGGGTTTCGCCATGGGCGATTCCTTGCTCGGCAACGGCTATCGTTGTCTTTGCTATTTTTGGCGTTATGCTGGGCCGGGCCATTGACACTCGGGAAAACATCAAAGACCTGATGCGTTAAAAAATGGTAAAAACAGCATGCAAAGCCTGTCTACGGACAGGCTTTTATAGAATACAATAAGATCGAATGAAAACATCGTCCATGACTGTACCGCTCGAAGGCTTGCTAGAGCGACTCCCGGGAACTTACAGCCTGGCTGACCGGGAGTTGGTTCAACGCGCCTATCGAATGGCGGAAGAGGCTCATCGGGAACAAAAGCGCAATTCCGGCGAGCCTTACATCAGCCATTGCCTGGCGGTAGCCAATATCCTGGCAGATTTGCGCGTGCCTCCGGAGGTCATTGCCGCGGGATTGCTGCACGATACCGTCGAAGACACCGATGTCACGCTGGAAGACATCCGCCGCGATTTTGGAGAGGTGGTCGCCAGCTTAGTGGACGGCGTGACCAAGCTCTCCAATCTGCCGCGTGTCAGCCACAACGGACAGGACATCAAAGGCCAGGCAGAGCAGGCCAACGAGGAAGTGGAACTGCTCAAACCACAATCGCCATTAGGTCGCCGTCCCGATGTGGTCTCTGAAACGCTGCGCAAGACATTCCTGGCCATGGGCGATGACGTGCGTGTCGTGCTCATCAAGCTGGCCGACCGTTTGCACAACATGCGTACTCTAGGGTATATGCCAGAAGAGAAGCGCCGCCGCATTGGCAAGCAAACGCTCGAAATCTACGCCCCACTTGCCAACCGGTTGGGAATCTGGCAAATCAAGTGGGAACTGGAAGACCTGGCATTCCGGTATGTCGACCCGGACAAGTATAAGGAAATCGCTGACCAACTGGCTGAACGCCGCCCAGACCGTGAAGCGCAAGTCAGCCAAATTGTAGACAAACTCAAACTCTTGTTGACGCAGAACAACATCCTCGTTGAAATCAGCGGACGCCCGAAGCACATCTACTCCATATTCCGCAAGATGCAGAAAAAAGGCAAGTCGTTCGATCTGGTGCGCGACCTGCGCGCCGTGCGCCTCATCGTTCCAGACGTCCCATCCTGCTATGCCACCCTGGGCCTGATCCATACCCACTGGCGGCCCATCCCCGGCGAATTCGATGATTACATCGCCGCGCCAAAAGACAACTTCTATCAATCCCTGCACACAGCGGTCATCTACGATGATGGCAAACCCCTGGAAGTGCAGATACGCACCGCAGAGATGCACCAGAACGCCGAGTATGGCATCGCCGCGCATTGGAAGTATAAGGAAGGGACACCGCGTGACAAGTCCTACGAACAACGCATCACCTGGCTGCGAAAAATGATGGAATGGCGCAGCGACGTGGACGACGCGCAGGAATTCGTCGAGAGCATGAAATCCGATGTGTTCCAGGATCGCGTCTACATTTTTACCCCCCGCGGCGACATCATCGACCTGCCGGGCGGCTCGACGCCGATCGATTTCGCCTACCACATCCACACCGACATCGGTCACCGCTGCCGGGGTGCGCGGGTTAACGGCAAACTCGTCCCGCTGGAATACGAGCTGAAAACTGGCGACCAGGTCGAAATCCTGACTGCGAAGCGTGGCGGTCCCAGCCGGGACTGGTTGAACTCCAACCTTGGATTGATCAAGACGCAACGCGCGCGCGCCAAGATCAAAGTCTGGTTCAAGAAACAGGATTACGAACAGAACCTGTCTTCCGGGCGCAACATCCTCGAACGCGAATTGGGACGGCTGGGGATCGGCGAAAAGACCAATTTCGAAAAGCTGGCGCGTGGATTGGAGTTCCGCACTCCAGATGATCTATATGTGGCCCTGGGCACCGGCGACCTGTCTGTCAGCAAGATCGTCAAAAAACTGTCGGAAGACGAAGAAAACGCCGATATCCTGACAGCCAGCGCGCCTGCCAGCGAAACATCATCGGCGGATGCTGTTGACGTCGTTGGCCTGAAAGGCCTGCTCACAAACATAGCCAAGTGCTGCAACCCCACTCCCGGCGACGAGATCGTAGGCTATATCACGCGCGGACGCGGCGCTACAGTCCACCGCCAGGACTGTCCCAACATCCTGCGCATGCGTGAGCGCGAACGGCTGGTAGCTGTCTCCTGGGGCTCGCGCGAGCACACCTATTCTGTGCCGGTGCGCATCCACGCGTATGACCGCCAGGGATTGATGGGAGATATCTCCAGCCTGCTCAACAACGAAGGCATCAATATCGCGGATGTCAACGTAAAAACCAGTCAGAACCTGGCTGATATCAAGTTGGTGATAGAAGTACGCGATATCGAGCAACTCAGTCGCATCTTGACTCGCATCGAAAACCTGCCAAATGTGATGGAAGCGCAGCGCACGAATCCGGGGTAAACCCGATTTACGAATTACGATTTACGAAAAACTTGGTATAATCTCGCCGCCTTGACCCAGGCGGTTTTATGTCCTTACTCAGCGTCGACGAAGCGCGCTCGCGCATGCTCTCCCATTTCAAACCCATCGGGACAGCGACCCTGCCCCTGGCGGAATGCGCCCATCGCGTGTTGGCAACAAACGTTTTTGCCCAGAACGACCTCCCCTCTTTTGACAATTCAGCCATGGATGGCTTTGCCGTTATCGCATCCGACCTGGCGGATGTTGGAACCGCCTCGCCACGGACCCTGAAGGTGGTCGCCGACATACCAGCTGGTACCAGCCCTGACGTGACCCTTGCCCCCGGGCAGGCTGCGCGCATCATGACCGGTGCCCCCTTGCCAAAAGGCGCGGATGCGGTCATCCCGGTTGAAGATACCGACTTCCATGAACGCGCCCCCGGCACACCGGCTCCAAAAACTGTGGCAATTTATAAGCCTCTGCGAGCAGGTGATTACGTCCGCGCGCAGGGCACGGATGTGCAGACCGGGCAACCCGTACTCAAAGCCGGGCACAAATTGCGCCCACAGGACCTCGGTCTGTTGGCCATGTTGGGCATCGCGGAGACACCCGTCTACCGCAAAGCGCGTGTCGCGCTGCTATCCAGCGGGGATGAACTCGTCCCGGTGGATGCGCCCTTACGACCGGGGAAGATCCGCGATTCGAACACGTATACCCTGTCAGCATTATTAGAGGATGCCGGGGCAGAAATTCTGAACCTGGGCATTGCCGCCGACCGCCGTGAAGCTGTGGAAGAATTGCTGGAGAAAGCTGCGGCGCAAGGAGTTGACCTGATCCTGTCTTCGGCCGGGGTGAGCGTAGGCGCGTTCGACTTCATCAAAGATGTGGTCGAAGTGCAAGGAGAACTCACCTTCTGGCGCGTGAACATGCGTCCGGGCAAGCCGCTGGCCTTTGGCAAGTTCAAGGATATCCCCTTCATTGGATTGCCGGGTAACCCGGTTTCGGCCTTTGTCGGTTTCGAGGTCTTTGTACGCCCCGTGCTGGAGCGCATGAGTGGCCTGGAAACGATGGGTACCCAAAAGGGCACAAGCAGGCCCAGGGTCCGCGTGCAACTCACGGAAAGCATTGCATCTGATGGCAGAGAGAGTTATCTGCGCGCCGAGGTACGCGAGGAAAATGGTATACTGTCCGCTCGTCTGGCTGGGCATCAGGGCTCCGGGAACTTGCTTTCAATCGTACAGGCAAACGCTTTACTAATTATCCCTGCTGGGGTAAAATCGCTCGCTGCTGGCTCGGAAGTTGATGCCTGGCTGCTATGACAAAGGAACTTCATGGATAATTGGCTGTATCGCATCTCAGTGATTTTGGTCGTGGTCGGGCTACTCGTCTCAATCTATATGACCGTATACAAATTGACTGACAATGACGCCATGTGTCTGGGCAGCGGTGACTGTTCCACCGTGAATGCCAGCCGCTACTCGGAAGTGTATGGCATCCCGGTTGCAGTTGTTGGCATCGCTGGGTATTTTGCTATATTGCTAGTGCACTGGTACGAACAGCGCGACAAATTCTTTGAAAAGAATGGCCCCATGCTGATCTTCGGCATGGCGCTGACCGGCTTTTTATTTACGCTTTACCTGATCTATGTCGAATTTGCCATCCTGAAGGCAATCTGTCCATTCTGTCTCGCATCGCAGATTGCAATGACAATTATTTTCATAATTTCTGTCGTTCGGCTGGTCCGCCAACCCCAATAAGGAGGAAAGTATGCCTCGCATTCGCTGTCACTATCTGGATTGTATCTTCCTTGACGAAGGGTATTGCAGCGCCGCTGCTGTAGAAATCGACCCTGACACTGGTTGTGCTACCTATTCTCCATCCGAAGATGCTGTTGATGATGAATGGGAAGAGGAAGAATTGGAAGAATGGGAGGATGAAGCCGAAGGGGAGGACGATGATCTGTGGATGGATGATGAAGACGATCTGTAACCAGGCTTGAACTCTACTTTTAACGCATCGATAGAGGCGAAGCGCGCCCTTTTGGGCACCCATGCTTCGCCTCTACGCGTTTAATGCGTACAACAATATGCCCGCCGCCACAGCCAGGTTAAGCGAACTGACTTTACCGCGCATGGGCAGGGACACAGTCAGATCGCAGGCAGCAATTTGCTCCGGCGAAAGTCCCTTTTGCTCACTGCCAAGCACCAATACCCAGGGGACAGCACCGGGCGCAACTTCGCGATAATCCTTTTGGGCATGGGCCGACGTACCTATCAAATGATAATTACCCTTTTTTATCCAACTGATAAATTCATCAAAACCGGCTTGCATGACCGGTTTCCAAAAGATCGTCCCCATGCTGGCGCGCACACAGGTGGGATGGTATAGTTCCACACCGCCGTCGAGAAGGAAGAGCGCATCTGCGCCAACGGCGTCGAGTGTGCGCAGGATCGCCCCCACGTTGCCGGGATCTTGCGGTGAGACCAAGGCCACGCCAGATCGCATGTCACCCAGATCAGAAAAGCTTAAGCTGCGCTGTTTCACCACAGCCAGGATACCTTGCGGGTTGTCCTTTTCGGCCAACGACTCCATCACCTTGGCGGAAACAGGTTGAAGATCGAGGCCGATGCGCTGGACATTTTCCAGCAAAGAGGCGGCGTAATCCCCGGTCAGCAAGCCTGGAGCGTAGAGCAAGGTGTCCACATCCCAGCCAGCTTCGATAGCCAAGCCCACATGATGTAATCCTTCTACCAGGAAGGAGGCGCTTTCCGTCCTGCCTTTGCGCCCTTTGAGCGAACGAACTCTTTTAACAAGCGGGTTGGAAAGACTGGTGAGCAGCGGGCGTTCATCCATGCGTTGATTGTACACTTAAACACACCCCCGGTTTCTCTAAGAAACCGGGGGTGTCAAAAAGAGAAGTGCCCAATCACTCAGCAACAACGGTCAAGCTGCCGACCATACCAGCCAGGTAGTGGCCTGGAGTCCCGCAAACGATCTGATATTCGCCAGGTTCGCTGGGCGCAGTAAAAGTATAGGCGCCAGATGTACCCGGCTCCAATTCGGCTTCCCAATAGATGTTCGCCTCGTCTTCGTCCCCAAAATCATCGCCCACCTCCGTGCCTAATTTCATAATGACGAATTCATGCTCTACAGCGCCATTATTGGAAAGCTCCAACGTGATTTCCTGACCCGCCGGGATGATGTAATCGAAAGGTTCAAACATGAATTCGACCATATCCACCCTCAGGTTGGTGGTCGGACCACCGTTACCGCAAGCGGCTAAAGCTAACGCAAAGCCCAACAGGATAGAAAACAATATCGAAAATCTTTTCATCTTACAACTCCTTGTAATACTGACATTTTTTATCTGAATCAGTTTACTTTCAAAGGGCTGCTTTCAACAATCATCCAATCGAATGATTTTTCTATCATCCCCTGCTCATATTCCAGCGCGCGAATGATAATTTTCTGATAGACTTGAACCATCGTCGACATCGACTGGAGGATCCCCCATGACTGATATGCATTTTTCAGACCTTGACCCACATGCACGCATCCTGCTCGGACCCGGGCCTGGTATGGCCGCCCCTCGCGTGGTGCGCGTGATGGCCACTCCCCCGGTGGGACACCTGGACCCAGACCTGCTCAAAATCTACGCCGAAGAACAGGAATTGTTGCGCTACGTCTTCCAGACCGAAAACGAATGGACCTTCGCGCTCTCTGGCACAGGTACCTCCGGTATGGAAGCCGCACTGACCAACCTGATCGAACCCGGTGACGATGTTCTCGTCACCATCATCGGCTATTTCGGTGAACGCCTGGCCGAGATCGCCACACGCCTGGGCGCGAACGTGGAGCGCGTCAGCAAATCGCTGGGCGAAATCTTCACAGTTGAAGAAATCGAAGCCGCGCTCAAGCAGAAAAAATACAAAATCTTTGCCTTCGTGCATGCCGAGACATCCACTGGCGCGGAGCAGTTACACGTCAAAGAGATCGTAGATGCTGCCCACAAGCAAGGCGCGCTGGTGGTGATGGATACAGTCACCTCGCTGGGCAGCATCCCGCTCAAAGTGGACGAATGGGGCGTGGATGTGGCCTACTCTGCCAGCCAGAAGGGACTGGGCGCGCCCAGCGGACTGGCGCCTATCACTGTTGGCCCACGCGCGCGGGAAGCCATCGAGAAACGTACAAAGCCGGTTTCTTCGTTCTATCTGGATCTGAAACAATATGCCAACTACTGGGGCGGCGCGCATGGTTACCATCACACCGCTTCCGCCAGCCTGCATTATGCCTTACGCGAAGCCTTGCGCATGATCTACGAGGAAGGCCTGGATAACGTCCATGCCCGCATGCGCAAAAACGCCGAACTGCTCTGGAACGGGCTGGAAACCATCGACATCCCGCCCTTCATCCCGCTCGCGTATAGACTCCCGCCCCTGACCACCGCGCGAGTTCCGGCTGGGGTCGATCCGCACAAAGTCCGTGCGCAGTTGTTGAGTGAGTACAATATCGAGATTGCGGCGGGCTTTGGCGCTTTGAAAGACCAGGTCTGGCGCATCGGGCTGATGGGCTATTCCAGCCGGGTGGAGAATATCACCCTGTTCCTGGCAGCGATGGAGGAATTGCTTGGGTAATTATTAGATTTGCCGATGGTCGAGTGGCGGCGGGCCTTGATACACCGCTTCGCGGTACTCGACCAACGCCGCTGTATCGAGACCATCGGCAAAAGCACGTTTTACAGGTAATAATCATGACAACACTTACTGAAAAATCTATCCTAGATCGTTACTGGAACTATGCCCTCTGGCTGGCGGTCTTCACCATCCTGTACAACCTGGCCGAGGGGCTGATTTCCATTTTCTTCGGCCTCTCCGATGAAACGCTGACGCTCTTCGGCTTCGGCGTGGACAGCTTCATCGAGGTCATGTCAGGGGTTGGCATCCTGGCGATGGTGCTGCGCATCCGTCAGAACCCGGATACCGACCGCTCCACGTTCGAGCGGACTGCCCTGCGCATCACGGGCACGAGTTTCTACATCCTGGTGGCCGGTCTCGCAATAACCGCCGTCTACAACTTCGTCGTCGACCACAAACCCGAGACCACCCTGCCGGGACTGATCATCTCGGTCATCTCCATCGCGGTCATGTGGGCGCTGGTGGCAAGCAAACGCAAGGTGGGGCGCGAACTCGACTCCTCCCCCATCCTGGCGGACGCCAACTGCACGCTGGTCTGCATTTACATGTCGCTGGTGCTGCTGGCTTCCAGCCTGATCTACGAATTGACCGGCTTCGGTTTTATCGACAGCCTGGGCGCGATCGGGTTGATCTATTTTTCATACAATGAGGGCAAGGAAGCCTTTGAAAAGGCGGCGGGTATGGAATGTAGTTGTGAAGAAGGTGAATGTGATAGAAAATGACAATTCCATGAAGATGGTATAAACATGATTGAATTTTCTGAGTTTAATGAAGAGCACGAAAATGGATATGCTTTTCCACTAGAAAAGCGTTCAGAAATCGATTGTGAATTGACAGATTCTGAATCAACTGCAGTGATATTCAAGAAAGGAAAAGGCTACGTTTTCGTACTTTTCAAAAACCCAATTGAAAATTCAGCCACTTCATATCTAAAGGCAATTGAAAGTGCAAGCAAGTCTTTGGATATTTTGTCAATTAAGGGATTGTTCAATTCAAACATCAAATCACCTTTGCCCCATTATCTCAGGTGGTCAATAGAAAAAGATGGCATCTCCGTGGAGCTAACCCAGCAATCAATTTCAAATATCACATTACGGCAGAATTCTTACCCCACGTTTAGAATCGATAATTGCAACGATTGCTTTAGGTTTTACAGATTGGCTCAGATTTCACCTGACATTTACGATTCATATAGGAATCTATGGTTATGCTTTGAGTGGTTATTGAGCGAGAAGCACCCAATCAGGGAAAAAGAACATGAAAAGGATTGGGTGAAAAGAGCATTCGCAGAATTTACTGAGTTAGCCCATGATGCTGAGCTTATGCAATTGTTAAAAACAGTCAATTCCAATGCTCTAATAGACACCCTTTACAAAGAAACCCGCCTCCAACTCTTTCACGCTAAATCAAATGAGAATTATCTCATACCAAACAAGCACAATGACAAACTAAAAGTTGGAAATTCCCTAAACATGCTAACCATAGTGGTTGACTCAATGATTAGCTACTATTGTGATAACCCTCCTCACAAAAGTTGGATTAACCCAACAATTTTTGTCGATCCGTATAAGGATATGTTTAAAGATTTGAAAACTTACATCTCTAACATTAAAGTTAACGGCATTTTAGATGAGCAAGTTTTCAAAAAACATTCTGACAATCTTGATTTTGCGTCGTGCAAACATTCAGCAAAAAAAGAAGGCGACCATGTTAGCCACAGATTGATGGCAAAAATCGATACAAGCAATTCAAGCCAGTCGGCTGTTTCTAGATTTTCACATGTTAGTAAAACAGGTAAAGAATTACTTGCGTTTACAATGGATGACGAGCTTTCTCTAAAAGATGTGAAATCAATAGATTTCATCTCGACACTTGAAATGTCGTTTATAGAACGCGCAAGGACTTACAACTACCGCTTTTAGCAATCAGATGTAGCAAAGAAACGATAAGGTAGCTGTGCCAAGCAAGCTAAAGATCACGCTTTAAAAAACAGCACAAACTGAGAAGCGAAATAAGTCACGATGGCTACCGAGATGGCCAAGTTTCCAGAGATTAAAACAAAGCCCAAAGCACCGGATAACAGATACAAAGAAAAACCGACAATGATCGCAAGGATCAGCGCCTTTCTTTGGATCAGTTCACCACGCGAGTCGCGCCGCAAGGGCAAAAAAGGATTCGTCAAATCAACGTGGAACCAGCCGCTGTGGAGATAGAGCAAGAACAAACCAAAGAATACAAGCGCAAGAATCAAGGCTTTCCAATGGAAACCAAGCACAAGTATGCTGAAAGCCAAGCTCAAAATCAGTCTGGAAATATAGTAAGGCAAGAACTCTCTTTTCATTCGACATCATCCTTCAGCCAGAAAATTTGCTCGATGGTAACGCCTAAGGTTTTACTGATCCGCAAGGCCGTCTCGATGGTTGGGATAAAGCGTCCGCTTTCAATCGAAACGATAGAGACCCTGGCAACGCCGACCCGTTCAGCCAACTGCGCCTGGGTCATTCCCAACTCCCCACGAAGCGTTTTGATATTATTTCCTACACTTTTATGCGCCATAAGTTAAGCATACTTAACATCGGCCAAAATGTCAAGTATACTTAACGTCACAATTTTGTGCTATAATCGCAGCGTTCGCAACGAATAGGAGCGCAAGGAATGACGGACAGCCTGTAGTCAATCAAGTTTTCAGGGCACCAACCCGCTTAGCAGAGCGACCTCAAGTTGCATCTGCATATCCCGCAAGCATGAGTCTTGCGGGATGATAAACCGGCCGAGGCTTGCCCTCGGTTTTGTTTTTTAAATTACTACAGGATACCTTATGCTTACCGCTCATCACCTCTCCAAAACTTACGGCATCCAACCCATCTTACAAGACATCTCGTTCAGCATCAGCGCTGGGGAGCGCATCGGCCTTGTCGGCCCCAACGGCTGCGGCAAGACGACCCTGTTGCGCATCCTGGTCGGCGAAGAAAAGCCAGACAAAGGGACAGTTGCGCACACGCGTTCCGGTTTACGAATCGGATACCTGGCCCAGGGCATGAACTTCGGCCCGGACCAGACGCTTCGTTCCGCGCTCAATCTCGCTACCGTTGCAGAGAGCGACCTCGAGTCTGAAGTCGCTACTCTGGCCGCCTCCCTGGCCAAAGACCCCGAAAATCCGATCTTGCAACAGCGTTACGATGCGGCCGTTACCAAACTTTCAACCTTCAACATTAAACCCGAATCCATCCTCGGCCCGCTTGGCTTGGGCGACTTCGACCTCGACACTCCTATCGCCCATCTCTCCGGCGGACAGAAGACCCGCCTGATGCTGGCGCGTATCCTGCTCGAAGAACCGCATTTGCTTCTGCTCGACGAGCCCACCAACCACCTGGATATCGCCATGCTCGAATGGCTGGAAGGCTGGTTGAACCATTTCAACGGCGCGGTCCTGATCGTCTCGCATGACCGCGCTTTCCTGGACAATACCGTCACATCCATCCTCGAACTCGACCCGGCCACGCAAAGCGTCAAGTCCTACCCGGGCAACTACTCTGACTACGCCGAACAAAAACTGGTCGAATTAGAAAAACAGCAACAGGCTTACGTGGACCAGCAACAACAGATCGCGCAGTTACGTGCGGCCGCGGCCCACATCCGCGGGCTAACCAAAATGCGCAAAGGCGGCAAGGCCGACCCTGCCAACACCGACGGCTTCTCGGTCGGTTTTTTCGGCAACCGCGCCACCAAGAACGTGGCCGGGCGCGCCAAACATATTGAAGCCCGCATCGAGAAGATCCTGACCGAGGAGCGGGTCGAAAAGCCGCGTTCCTCCTGGCAGATAAAATTGGATTTTGGTGAGGATGTCAGGCTTTCGAAAGATGTGCTGACGACGGAAAACCTGTCAGTCGGTTATCCCGGCCACGAGCCACTGCTCGAGAATCTGAACCTGTACATCCGCGCCGGTCAGCGCATTGCGTTAACGGGAGAAAACGGAGCCGGCAAGACCACCCTGCTGCGCACCATCGCCGGGACGCTTGAGCCATTGGCAGGGGCGGTCCGGCTGGGGCAAACGGTCAGGCTTGGGTACATGGCGCAGGAACAGGAGTTGTTAGACGCGTCCCTGTCCGCGTTGCAGACCATCCAACGCGTGGCAGCCTTCAACGAAACGCAGGCGCGTCATTTCCTGCATTTCTTCCTTTTCAGCGGCGACGACCCGCTGCGGCCAAGTGGAGAACTGTCCTTCGGCGAACGCGCCCGCCTGCAACTGGCCTTGCTGGTGGCGCAGGGTTGTACCTTCCTGCTGCTGGATGAGCCCATCAACCACCTGGACATCCCCTCGCGAGCGCGCTTCGAGCAGGCTTTGACCCAGTTTAGCGGGAGCATCTTGGCGGTGGTACATGACCGCTACTTCATCGAACGATTTGCCACTCATATCTGGTTGATGGAAAACAAATCCATCCGCCGGACGTATGAGATGGAAAAAACATAGTTGTTCTCGCACCGTGTAAAATTAGGTATGTCCTTCCGAGATTACTTCTCTCGACAAGCAAAAGATTATGCACGGCATAGACCTCACTACCCTGAGGCTATGTTCGATTACCTGGCCTCATTGGCGCCCTCCAATGAACTTGTCTGGGACTGCGGCACGGGCAACGGACAGGCCGCCCTGGCGCTAGCGGATAGATTCCAGCGTGTGATCGCAACGGACGCCAGCGCCGCACAAATCGCGAGTGCCTTTCCCCACGAGGGGATCGAATACCGGGTCGAACCATCGGAATACACGACCATCCCATCCGGTACAGTAGACCTAGTCACCGTCGGCACCGCCGTGCACTGGTTTGACCTCGATCCCTTCTACGCTGAAGTCCGCCGGGTTGGCAAAGCGAACGCCATCTTAGCCGTCTGGACATACCACCTCCCGATCATCGATCCAGAAATTGACCGCTGGCTCGAGCGCTTTTATCGGGTCACATTGGCAGAGTATTGGCCGGAACGCATCTACTACCTGGACCAGCGCTACCAGACCCTGCCCTTCCCCTTCACAGAAATTCAGCCGCTCAAATTTGAAATGGAAGCAGATTGGAACCTGAAGAACCTGATTGGTTTTCTATCGAGCTGGTCGGCCGTGAGAAAACTTGTCGAGGTTAAGGGCGAAAAGGCTTTTGATAGGCAAATCGAAGAGCTGGAACACCTTTGGGGAAAGAAATCAAAAAGGCGAGAAATTCGCTGGCCTTTACACTTCCGGATCGGGAAGGTCTCATAAATGAACATAAAAGCGATGATCGATCACGACAACCTCGAAGAATTCAATGACCCGGCCAACTATGATCTCGAAGAAGCGGAGCGTTCCGCAGATCGAATTCAGTTTTACACGGACCTAGCACACAAAACTGGCGGTCCTGTCCTCGAAATCGCCTGCGGCACCGGACTGGTGGCCCTGCCCATCGCAGCGCGCGGATTACCGGTCACTGGCGTCGATCTTGCACGACCCATGCTGGCGTACGCGCGCGTGAAAGCACAGCAGCAAGGACTCTCCATCGACTTGATCAAAGGAGATGCCCGTCAACTTCATCTTAATAAGCAGTTCGCTTTTATCTACTTGACCGGAAATGCATTCCAGGCTTTTTTGCAGCGCACGGACCAGGAGCGTTTACTGGCATCCGTCAAGCGCCATCTTGCGCCACACGGCATCTTTGCCTTCGAGACTCGCAACCCGTCCGGCCATGATCTATCCGACCAGCTCGAGGAGGAGTTGTGGTTTACCTATCGCAACGTGCAGGGGCAGAGCGTGAACGTGTCCGGGACGCAGCGCTACGATCCGCTCACCCAGACCATGCACTGGACGACCTATCGGCGCTGGAACGCTTCAGGGGAAAACCGCTCGACGACCACGCGCATCGCCTGCCGATTCACCTATCCACGTGAGTTGGAGACGCTTTTACATTACAATGGATTTCAGACTGTCGACCAATATGGCGATTGGGATAAAAGCGGACTCGCAGCGAAGAGCGAGGAGATTATTTCCATCTGCCGGCATCGGAAAATATAATTACCAAAGAGTGTGCATCTATGGACAACGAACAAATCATCCAATGGCTGCTGGAGGGAGATGTATCCATCCAGTATCAGGTTTACCGGGATCTCCTGGAGGTAGAAAAACCCGAATTACAGGAGCGGATCGCGAGCGAGGGATGGGGCGTTCGTTTCCTCAAAGCCCGTCACGAAAATGGACATTGGGGGCGTGGCTTCTACCAGGTCAAGTGGATTTCCAGTCACTACAGCCTGCTGGATTTGAGAAATCTCTGTTTTCCAACCGGTCATCCCAAAATCAACGAATCGATCGCCATCATCCTGCGCGACCGGAAGGCAGAGGACGGGGGCATCAATCCAGCTGTAACAATCCCGCAAAGCGACGTGTGCATCAACGGCATGTTCTTGAATTACGCCTGTTACTTCAAAACTGCTGAGGCAGGCTTACATTCCATCGTGGATTTTGTCATCGCCCAACAAATGCCAGATGGCGGCTTCAATTGCAACTCCAACCAGCAGGGAGCCGTCCACAGCTCGCTGCACACGACGATTTCCATCCTGGAGGGGATACAGGAATACGTCGCCAACGGGTACGACTACCGCCGCCTCGAACTGGACCGGATAGCTGCGGAGGCGCGCGAGTTCATCCTCCAACACCGACTATATCTCTCCGACCGGACGGGCGATATCATCGACAAACGCTTCCTGATGCTCTCCTACCCCTCCCGCTGGTTTTACGACATCTTGCGAGCGCTGGATTACTTTCAAGCCGCAAAGGTTGTTTATGATCCGCGCATGCAACCCGCATTAGATGTGCTAAAGAAAAAGCAACGGGTAGATGGCACCTGGCCCGTCCAGGCCAAACACCCCGGGCAAGTTCACTTCGATATGGAGCAGACCGGCGGTCCCAGCCGTTGGAATACATTGCGAGCCTTGCGGGTGTTGAAGCATTTTGAGCACTAATACTGCAGGGCTGGTTTGCACCCCGCCGAAATGGAGCAAATAGAATGGAGCGGAAAAACATCCTGATCCTTGATTACTCGACGGACAAAAGTGAAACGCCCGCCATCAAACGCTGGCTGGGCGCAACTGGATTATCCCTTCCTACAAGAATATCTCGATTTGATCGCGGACAATTACGGCGCGGGTATCCGCCTGGCGGATTTTATTACACAAGCCGAAGCCATCCGGCAGGAAATCAATGACTGGGTCAGTGACCGGGCCCAGGGCAAGATCGAGGACCTGATCCCGCAAGGCGCGCTGGATGCCATGACGCGCATGGTGCTGGTCAATGCGATTTACTTCAAAGCCGACTGGCAGACGCAGTTCGATCCAAATTCAACCGTTGAAGCACCATTCTACCTCTCGGGCGGCTCACGGGTGCAGGTAGATATGATGATGGGGGGCATGCACAGCTTACTTTACACAAGTGGGGATGGCTATCAGGCGGTGGAGTTGCCATACGCCGACGGGACTGCGGTCATGGATATTATCGTTCCGGATGAAGGCACTTTCCAGGCCTTTGAATCAAAAATGGATATTCAATTGCTGGATGGAATCCTGAGCGCTATGCAACCCACCTCGGTCGAACTGGGTTTACCGAAATTCACTTACACCAGCCAGTTCAACCTTTCCGATTCATTGGCGGCTATGGGCATGGATACAGCTTTCGATCCGGAGCGGGCTGATTTTTCGGGCATGACCGGATCGCGCGAACTATACATCAGCGATGTCATCCACAAGGCTTTTGTAGCCGTAGACGAAGAAGGGACAGAGGCCGCCGCTGCCACAGCGGTGATCATGAAGTTGTCTGCTGCGCCGATGTTCGATCTGCGTCTGATCATCGACCGGCCGTTCATCTTCCTGATCCGCGACCTGCCCAGCGGACAAATCCTGTTCGTCGGGCGCGTGCTCAATCCTGCGCAATAAAATTTTACCGACTGAAATCGTGTACGCTTATATCAGAGCAAGATTACCGTTACCCCCCAGGCAACCCAGGCGGCGACTTGCGCCACCGCCACCGTCAGCGCGGCGATAGCCAGCATGGCGCGGGTTCCAAGTTCGCGTTTCAACACAGCCAGGGTCGCCAGACAAGGCAGGTAGAACATCACGAAAGTGGCATAGGTCACCATCTGAGGGATACTGAGGGCTGTGTCAAAGTTGACCGTCCCCAGCGCCTGCCCCAGCATTACCAGCGACAATTCCTTGCGCAAAATCCCAAAGATCAGTGGCACACCAACCTCCGTTGGCAGGCCCAGGCTCCATGTCATGGGGCGAACAAGCCAATTAAACACCACTGCCGCGTTGAAATAATTCAAAGCGGCTAAAATCGCGCTGCCCACGATCAACAACGGCCAGGCCTCGACCACAAACTCGCGCATACGGAACCAGGCTTTGCCGGTCACATTCTTCAAGGTTGGGATACGATAGGTTGGCATCTCGAGGATCAAACCGGGGGTGTCTTCTGGCATCAGGCTGTTCAGGATGCGTCCGGTGACAGCGATGACCAGCAGGTTGAACAGATATAGTGCAAAGGCCGCCAGCGGACCGAGATAAAAGGCTACCAACCCGAATACAACCGCCAATCGCGCCGCGCACGGAACCAGGGTTGCCAGCGCCGCCGCCAGGTAACGGTCACGCGGCTCTTCCAACGTTCGGGTGGACATAACCGCCGGGACGTTACAACCATAACCGAGGATAAATGGCACGACGGCTTTGCCGTGCAATCCGATGCGGTGCATGAGCGCATCCATCAGGAAGGCCACACGCGGCAGGTATCCAATATCTTCCAAAACCCCCAAGCCAAATAAAAACGGTAACAGGTAGGGCAGCACGATGGCTACGCCTGCTGCGATGCCCTGCATCACACCCAGGGTGATTTCCGAAAGCAGAGTATCAGCCTTGAAAGGGGATAATACCCCCTGGGTAATTGCATCAAAGAACGCCAGCAAGGGCGGTTCGATCAATTGTCCGATGCCATACACAGCTTGAAAGAACAGGAACAGGATGAATAATAAAACCGCATAGCCCCAGACCGGATGCAGGAGTACATCGTCCAATCGGTCACGTCGGGAAATGCGTCGCTCCCCCTGTTGTATATACTTTTGCGCTAACATGCGAGCTTGCCCATGCCGCCCGCCAGCATCATTTTGCTTCGTGTCCTCTGCCTCTTTTGTGTTAAACCCATTTCTCCCCACATCCAAAGCTTTCAAAAAAACGCCCTTTACCCCGCGTCCTTTGCTGGCCACCAGCGGCAGGACAGGCGTTCCCAACTCCTTTTGCAGGCCGAGGCCATCGATATGCAAACCGAGACGGTCGGCTTCGTCCATCATGTTCAAGGCGAGGATGACAGGCTTATTTAGTGAGAGCAGTTCCAGGGTCAGTTCGAGGCCAAGCGCCAGACGCGAAGCGTCCACTACATTAATGACCACGTCCACTTCGTTCGAACGCAAGTAGGAGGCTGCTTCCCGCTCTGCTGGGCTATGCGCATCCAGCGTGTATGCGCCAGGCAAGTCCACAATTTCGACCACCTCGCCAGCCACACGAACTTTGCTTTCCGTGTATTTGACTGTCGTACCGGTAAAGTTACCTGTCTCGGCTTTGTAGCCGGCCACCTGGTTGAACAGGGTACTTTTGCCGCAATTCGGCTGTCCAATTAAAGCGATTCGCAAGAGTTCAACTCCACAATGATCTTATCCGCAACGCCTCGACCAAGTGCTATCTCGCGTTTATTGCACTCGACCAGCAGCGGGCCGCCCAAGGGCGCTTTTCGCAACAAGCGTAACCGGTCACCCGGATAAATGCCATATTGCGTCAACTTTCTGCGCAAGTTGACGCCTCCATCAAAATCGATCACGCGCACAGATGTGCCAGGTTGAATTTGTAATAATCGTTTCATCAAGCCGTTTATATCCCAAATAGCAGACATAGCCTAGTGAGATTCATCCCCGAAAAGGATGTTTCATATCGTTATTATCAATGAAGAGGTGACAGGCTCTCCTATGTTTATTGCCTCTTGCATCAGTTCCGAACTCTCATCTGACAAATTGTTTTCAAAACCCCCAAGATTCTAATCCGAATATTTACACAGCACCTTGTAGTATGATTGCTAAATAATGCGCACTTTTTCTATAACGTCGATCCTTGTTATATTCCTGCTCGGCGCCTGTAACTTTCCCAAGCCGGGACAGCCAAGCCCCGGTCTGACTGTTGATCCCGACGCGGAGTTATCCACGGTGACTGCAACACCCCAGGAGTACGTTTATACCGAATGCAGTTTTGTCTGGGCGCGCAAATCTTTACCTGACCTTTCCAAAGATTTCAAAGAAGCGCTGCGAGATGTTCAGCCACAGGCGGAGGGCTATGCTGAGGCCTACGGTGAGAATTGCATAGACAGCCAGGGTAACGTCGTGCGTTTCCTGGCCATGGAGACAGATTTCTACGTCGCGCTCAAGGTAAGGGATCTGGAAGATAAACAAGCCTTGGGAGAGTTGATCGAGCAGGCTTTGGCCGTAGTGGCAAAGTTCCCTGTAGAAGAGACACCCGGGCCCCAACCAGGATACGTGGGCATCACCTTCGAAGCGCCTGGGAATGAGCTCCGCTTGTGGTTCACTCAAAGGGATGCCGAAACCGCACTTGACAACGGGCTGCATGGAGAAGAACTTTTCGACGCCCTGCAAACGAGATAGGTTGTCTATTCTGTCCTCAAAAAAATCGCAAAAAACGACTAGTCAGATGGCCAGCCGTTTTTTGCTTGACAAACGCTGCTTTTTATTGTATAGTTCGTTTAGTAACTACTAAATATTCTAAACACACCAGGTTTATATGAGTGAACAAATCGCACAATTCAAACAAGACTTCACCGAAGGACTGAGCCAGATCAGCAAATTCTGGGGCTTCCCAAAAGGCATGGGAGCCATCTTTGCCGTGCTATATCTCTCCCCTTCCCCCCTATCGCTGGACGAACTGGTCGAGCAGACAGGCTTGACCAAGGGCGCAATCAGCACCAATGTGCGTGCGCTGGCACGCATGGGATTGGTGCGCCCGTCTACGAAACTAGGCGACCGCAAGGATTACTACGAAGCCGAGACCGACTTCTACAAGTCTATTCGCGCTATCCTCAAGGAACGCCAAAACAGCGAGTTCGACAGCGCGGTCCGCTCGGTGCGGGAAACGCTGGAAAAGCTGGAAGCAGATATCGGGTCCGAAGATGAAGCGGAACGACAATTCCTGTTAGAACGTGTGCGCGCGTTGCAGTCCTTCTTCGATGCGCTGGATGGCCTCGTCAGCGCAGTAGTCCGCCTGGAAGGGCTGGGAATCACGACTTTGGAGAAAATCCTGTCCATTCTCAAATAAGGAGTGCTGATCGGTTGCGTTCGTTGAATATCCTGTCAACCAGTCTAACCAAATAACGGTTCACGTTTCCAAATCGGTCTCTTATTTAAAGGTATCCCTGATGACCACGAAACCTCAAAACCTCTTGCGCTCACTGCTGCTGATCCCCTATCTCACTTGGGGTATTGCTCTGTTGTTTGTATACTTGGTCTCCGGACCAGCCGGAAATCTGTACACTTCAAATGCGTTTTTTGACGCGCTCATGGGAGTCACGTCATTCTATACGATTGGCATCCTCTTATGGGGTATCCCATACACAATCTTGGCTGTGGGACTTTTTCTGTGGAGCATCAACAAACCTGCTCCCACCATCTATAAGGTGTTCGCCTTTTCTCCATTCGTGTTATCCATTCTTATGGTAATTGAGATCCTATTGATCTCATTCTGGCCCCTACAAGCGCAAACATCGGAAGTTTCGATGGATTTGTCGACACCCATCCTAGTGGCCATCATCCCAACCATCATCTATGGCTATGGCTTTGTTGGAGCAGGCAGTCTCTTATACAAGGTCGCAAGACGACTAACTTTTATAAGTATCGAAGGAGAAGCAAAATGAAAATTGCAGTCACCGGAGCCTTTTCGTATTCAGGTAAGTACATCACGCGCCGCCTGTTGGAACGCGGCGAGGAGGTCGTCACGCTGACCGGCCATTCGAACCGACCTGATCCGTTCGCTGGTAAAGTCAAGGTTTGCCCGCTGAACTTCGAGGATGAAGTGGAACTCATCTCCTCGCTAAAAGGCGTGCACACGTTCTACAACACCTACTGGGTACGCTTCGATCGCGGGGAGAACACCCAGCCTCGCGCCGTGGAGAACACACGCAAGCTGGTGAAGGCAGCTGTCAAGGCTGGCGTGCAACGCATCGTGCACATCAGTATTACCAATCCTTCTCCCGATTCGCACCTGCCCTATTTCTGGGGCAAAGCCGCCAACGAGCAGGCCGTGATCGAATCCGGCATTCCGTATGCCATTTTGCGTCCCACCGTGCTCTTCGGCACGGAGGACATCCTGATCAACAACATCGCCTGGCTGCTGCGGCGCTTCCCTTTTTTTGCCATTCCCGGCAATGGGAGCTATCGCTTACAGCCCGTTTTCGTGGACGACCTGGCAGAATTAGCGGTAGATATTGGTTACGCGCAAGACAACATTTTATGGAACGCAGTGGGCCCGGACATTTTCACTTTCGAGGAAATGGTCCGTTTAATTGCCCGAACGCTCGGACTCAACCGGAGCCTGCTTCATGTTCCCCCAAGGTTGGCCCTGACAGCGGCGCAGTTCCTGAGCATCTTTGTCGGCGACGTGATGCTCACCCCGGAAGAAGTGGATGGACTGATGGCCGGCCTATTGGTCTCCAGCGAGCCACCCCGTTGCAATACGCATTTGGGGAATTGGTTGAAAGAAAATAAAGAAAGCGTAGGGATGCGCTACGCGTCTGAGCTGAAGAGGCACTACTGAAAAAAAGCACTCCATTCAGGATGAGGGGGCATCCTAAATGGAGTGCTTTGATTTTATATGCCTATTTGGAGATTGTCAAATACGAAAGAGGGGTATTTTCAAGTACTGTGGAGGGGTATACATAACACAACGTAAAGCACCACACCCCCAGGGGACTATGGCGCTTTACGTTCAACCGCGCAGCAAATCCAGGACTTTGGGCTTGAGTGCAGCATTACAGGCCAGGGACTCTCCATATGCGTGACCTGCTCCCCCCTGCCAACTGCCAAAGAAACCGCCCGCTTCACGAAAAATAACCGGAAACGGACCGCAATCCCAAATATTCATATGGGGATCGAGCATAGCCTCAGCGCGACCTGTCGCAACCAGTAGGTAACCGTAGGCATCACTCCAGCCACGCATCATGTAGACTGCATCGGAGAGGCGATCGAACAAGCCCGGTTTCCGACGATTGAAATTTTTATAATTGGTGAAGCAGATACAGGCTCTTTCAAAGGAGGCCTCATCTGAAACACGAGCAGGGCGGCCGTTCCACCAACAACCCAGTCCATCCGCGGCACATAGCATCTCATCCAGTGCCGGGTAATAGGCCGCTCCCACGCGGATAACTCCCTCGATCTCCAGGCCAATCAGCACAGCATAGAGCGGTACCCCGCGCATAAAAGATTTGGTGCCGTCAATCGGATCGATGATCCAACGAAAAGGCTTGCCCTGTCCAGCCGATTCACCGTATTCCTCGCCCACAATTGTGTGGTCCGGATAGGTGCGCTCAATCTCGCCGCGGATCAGTTCTTCGGCGGCGCGATCGGCAGCTGTGACAGGAGTATCATCCGCCTTGTAATCAGGCCGAACGCCGGTCTGGTAATAACCGAGCGTAAGCCGCCCGGCGCGATAGGCCAGGTCAGTCGTGAATTCGAAGTAGTTTTTTAGATTCATGGCCGCGATTATACCCCCCTGCCGATTGAGAAGCTAGAATGGCAGCGTTACCCCAATCAGTTTCAACCCGGCATATATGTTAAGCAAACCAACGACTGCCGGCCAGGGAGCACGCTTGGCAAGTTCGAGCAGGACATCCCAAAAAGACGCGGCTCGCAGTGCAACGCCATTTGTAGCGGGCTTGAGCACGCCAAACCAGACCAGCAGGGATATGATCTCCATGCCCACACCGACAATAATGAGCAGATAACCAATGACTGTTTGCATAGATACCTCCAAAATTGAAACTAATGTAATCCTTTGCACAAGTATAGAACAACTTAGGCGCGAAAGCAATCTCCTGTATGTTCGAGTTTGAAAAGTATCATCTCAAAAAGATGAGAGGTGTGGGGTGTTTCGGACGGGCATAGCCCGTCCGAAACACCCCACACCCCGTTTTAT
>JAFGKO010000190.1 GCA_016928525.1 Anaerolineales bacterium
ATTGTGCAAATCAGATATTCAACGTACTGTTGTTTGGTAACCATGACCACATGGTATCATCTCGTCACTCTAAGCGAAAGTCCTGTAGATTTAATTTTTGTGTCTGCTATAAAAGCCCTCTGAGAGCAAAATATGGTCTCTTCGAGGGCTTTTCCCTTACAACCTCCCGACAACTTCAGAAAAATAACCTTTGAAGCCCTCCGAAATTGGGAGCAACTGCTATACTTTTTGTATCCTACAGAGTGCTGCGTAAATATTTGAACTATAACTCTGAATTGTGAAGGCAATTTGCCAGATCTTAATTCAGGAAAATATGCAAGGAGCAGTAATTGCAAGATCGGATTATGAAACTGTACACCACACGTCACCCTCAATACCAAAATACTGAACACTATCCTCAGAGCCCTTCCCTGGCTCTACGTCAACACCTGGATGCCAGGCAGGAAGAATTGCGCCAATACATCCAGGATTTTAAAGCTAGCCCCGCATTGAACATTGAAGAGAATGAGTGGCTGGCTCGTTCCTATCCGGTGTTAGCCGTTCTTGCCCCGGTCATGTCGACAAACGAGGACAAGATCGAGTTCCCGGGCGATCCGATGATCCTGTATTCGGCTTTGAGTCACGCTGTCGACCAGGTGGTACAGGCCCGCCAACAAGGCCTTAGCTTGCATTCACCCTACAACGATTTGTGCCCGCAGTGGGGATATTTGCCATCCGATGAATATCGCCAAAGCGTGGACGACAACGGCATCCGCCAGTATGATGCGCCCCTATTGAACACCGACCAGACCGTTTTCGATCCGCGCGTTTGGAATGAGACCATCAAGGATTACTTTGTCAACGTGGTGCTCAAAAATGTGCGCCCCAAGGTAGTGCTCATCAGCGCTGTTTCCCCCGCGCATCGCTATGCTATCGACATTGCACGTACCGTGCGGGAACACTTACCCGGCTGCATCATCGTCCTGGGAGGGCGGCACGCCGATGAAACCATCAAAATCGACCCCGAAACCCAGGAATTGACCCTGCAACCCAGTAGCACGCTGAGCAAAATCGCAGATGGAAGCATTGAGCCAGTTGTGGACTTCATCATCGCCGGGGAAGGCTATTACGCACTCGACGTCCTGATGAAGGCCATTTCACTGGCTATGGACATTCCCACCAAGACGGTCAACGTTGCTTCAGTGTTGGGCGTGTTGTCAGATTGCTCGCCTCTTCTCGGACCCATACCTGGTCAGGCGTTAATAGTCGCTCCTACTCCCGAAACAATCCATTACTGGCCTGTTACAGGATATAAGATCAACCTGAGCACCTTGCCATCCCCGTACAAGGCCTTCGCCATCCGTGCTCGCTTCCCCATCTTCGAAACGGAAGGGCACATCTCGCGGACGGCACATTTCATGGTATCCAACGCCTGTCCATATCATTGCATGTATTGCTCAGAAGGCGTCACGGTGGTCGGTGACTTTAAAACTCTTGGCGACTCCAGCCTCGACCTGGCGCTTGAACGCATGGTCGAATATGTTCAATACGGCGCTGAGGCCTTCTTCTTCGATGATTCCCTCTTCTGGGGCGGGAACGTTGGCCTGATGATTAACTTTTGCCGCGAATGGATCAAATTGCGTGAAGAGGCAGCTTGGGAGAATACATCCGAAATTACCCTGTTTGGCAGGACAGTAGACCGACGCAAACTGTTGAACCTGGAATGGGGCGCGCAACTCACGGTGGATTTCCTCGCTTCGCGCCGGCCTGAGATAGCCATGATCATCCTGAATACCATGCGCCAGGCAGGTTGTACTTACCTTTATATTGGTATCGAGAGCATGTCTGAAACTATCATTCAGCAAGTCCACAAAAATGTCAACCGCAAACAGCCTTGGGGCGAGCGTGTACGCAGGGCTCTGGGCCTGGCGCGCCAGGCGGGCATCCGTGTAGGCTCATCCATCCTGTTTGGGCTGGATGGGGAAACGCAGGAAACCATCGAAGAGACGATCGACAAAGTCGAGGAACTGCTGGCCGAAGACCTGATCGCGATTGCCAGCCCGAATATTTTGACATATCACCCCAATACTGAAATCACCCACTTACATCAAAAAGAAAGGGAATTGGATTATCACTCTGTGAACCTCGCAAATCGACCGCCTTATACCTATTTCGAGGAAGCCTTCCCGGCTGTGGTTTCGAAGAATTTGAGCGAAGAGCAGATCTGGCATATCCACGAGCAAACGCGCGAACGATGGGGGGTGAAGCGTAATTTCAATCCGATGGCCCCCACCACCCTGCCATTGTTAGAAGGCACATTAGCGGCTTCAAGCAGCTAAATCATTCCTCCCGCATCCAGCGTCTGACGGCGTCATGCGGGTGCCGGTGGTGGTTCATTGCGTCCAGCAGCTTTTCAGGGTCCGACTCACAAGCCAGTGCATCCAGATGCTCACGGAAGACAAAGCCTTCCTGTACCGCATGTTCCAAAGCGACCAGCAAGGGGGCGTAATAGTTTTTTACGTTCAACAAACCGACCGGCTTTTCGTGCGCCCCGGTCTGCGCCCAGGTGATGGTTTCGAACAACTCGTCGAAGGTGCCAAAGCCGCCGGGCAGGGCAATGTAAGCGTCTGCCAGTTTGTGCATGCGGGCTTTGCGGGCATGCATGTCCGGGACAACATCCATACGTGTCAGGTTTTTATATGCCAGTGCCGGGGTGTTCATGCTGGGAATGATGACGCCGATCACTTCGCCGTCTGCTTCCAAGGCGCCTTCAGCAACTGCGCCCATCAGGCCGGTCTTGCCGCCGCCATAGATTAAACGGAGATTGCGCCCGGCCAGCACCCGCCCCATTTGACGGGCAGCAGCCAGATAGTCCGGGGAGACCGCGTCCGCTGATCCGCAGAAAACACAAACAGATTTCATAGTCCGTATCCTGCCACTTTCTGAGAGAAATATCCGGGTAGTATACTGGAAACCATGAAGATTCAGTTAGAGTTACATTAGACCCACTTCTGGGGGCTTGTAACTCTGCTATGTTAAGGCATAGAATAATAAAAATGGACTATAAGGACTATTATCAGATCCTGGGCGTATCGCGAAACGCCAACGCGGAAGAAATCCGCAAGGCGTACCGCAAATTGGCCATGCAATATCACCCGGACCGCAACCCGGACGATAAGCAGGCCGAAGAACGCTTTAAGGAGATCAACGAAGCCTATCAGGTTCTCAACGACTCGCAAAAACGAGCGCATTATGACCGCGTGGGCAGCGCCTATTCCAACTGGCAGCGGCGTGGAGCGCCCAGCGGCGGCTTCGACTGGAACCAGTGGACCAGTGGAGCGCCCGGCGGCACCCGCGTGGAATATGGCGACCTGAACGACCTGTTTGGCGGTGAAGGCGGGCTGTTCTCCGAATTCTTCCGCACTATCTTCGGTGGTGGCATGGGAGCGAGCGGAGCGACGTCACGAGGCGCTCCAGCTTTCCAGCAACAGGTTGAGATCAGCCTGGAAAATGCTTTCAACGGGACCACTTTGCAAATCCAGACCGAGGGGAAACGCAAACAGGTCAAAATCCCGCCGGGTGTGCGCACCGGTTCCAAAGTCCGCGTGGCTGGCGCGGGTCCGAGCGGATCGGACCTGTACCTGGTCGTTCAAGTGAAAGAGGATGAGCGCTTTGAGCGCAAGGGCAACGACCTGCACACGACTGCAAAGGTAAACGTCTTCACGGCGATTCTGGGTGGGGAAGCCGAGGTCGAAACCATGGCCGGTAAAGTCAAACTGACCATCCCGGCGGGCACGCAGCCAGAGCAGGTCTTTCGTCTGGCTGGGCGCGGTATGCCGCACCTAAAAGGCCCCAGCACAAAGGGTGATTTGTTTGTGCGTCTCAAGGTAGAAATTCCACGTTACCTGTCGTCCAAACAAAGAGAATTATTGGAAGAGGCTTCTAAAATCAAATTTTAGTATTATGGCCTTTAAACCAGTTGTTGAGTTTAGGAGAAGTCCTTTATCTGTAAGCCAGTAAGGAGAATTAATGAAAATACATCGTATTTGGATTACTTTATCGATATTGGTTCTGGCAGCTATTGCCTGTCAGATTCCCGGTACGGCCCCTGCCGCGCCTGCGGCACCCGCACTGCCTCCGCCTACACCAGTGGTTGCAGTGCAAGTTCCCGTGGCCGTTGACACAGCTGGACAGCAAGAAGCATTGGTCAGCCTTTACGAAAGAGTCATGCCAGGTATTGTGTCCCTGCAAGTCGTTGGGGACCAGGGCGGCAGCCTGGGTTCCGGCTTTGTGTATGATGAGCATGGTCACATTCTCACGAACTACCATGTAGTCGAAGGCGCAAATCAGGTAGAAGTTGATTTTACGTCCGGATACAAAATCTACGGGACAGTCATCGGTACGGACCTGGACTCAGACCTGGCTGTCGTTAAAGTGGATGCGCCTGCTTCTGAATTGCACCCGTTGCCCCTGGGTAATTCGACCTCGCTTCAGGTGGGGCAGACGGTCGTTGCCATCGGCAATCCCTTTGGTTTGAGCGGCACCATGACCACCGGCGTCATCTCTGCCTTGGGACGAACGCTCGACTCACAGCGCGATGCGCCCAGCGGCGGATTCTTCACCGCGGGTGATATCATCCAGACCGATGCGGCCATCAACCCCGGAAACTCGGGCGGCCCGCTCTTCAACCTGAACGGCGAAGTGGTCGGCGTCAACCGCGCCATCCGTACCACCAATTTCACCGGCACGGGCGAGCCGGTCAACTCTGGGATCGGCTTTGCAATTGCGATCAATATCGTCAAACGTGTAACGCCTGTTTTGATTGCCGAAGGCAAATACGATTATCCTTATCTGGGAATCTCGTCTCTCGACGAACTCAGCCTGCCTCAAATCGAGGCGCTGGGACTGAAATCCTTCACTGGCGCTTACGTAACTGGCGTCACACCCAATGGCCCGGCTGATCGAGCAGGTATCCGCGCTGGAGACCAAACGACAAGCATCCAAGGGCTGGGCGCTGGCGGCGATCTGATCGTTGCGATCGACGGGCAAGCCACTCCGCGTTTCGATGACCTGCTGCGCTACCTGATCAATAACAAATCACCAGGCGACACGGTCGTGCTGACCGTGCTACGCGGCGAAGAGCGACTGGATCTCACAGTAACACTAGAAAAACGCCCGTAAGATCAATAACGTCCCGAAGGTTGGATGTGAGCCGATTTCGTTCACCAGCAACCAACCTTCGGGACGTTGCCTTACAAAACAATCCCTCTCCAGCATGCGAGAGGGATTGTTTTTATTACAACAGATCGTGGCTAATCTGTAATGGTCACGTTTCCGGCGCCCATCCTGACAATGATCGTCAAGGTCGGGCCAGAGCTGTCCTGCGTGTACGTGCGGTTACTCTGCCCCCAGCCAGAACTGTGATCGACGTTTATCGCGCCGCCTTCTACAGTCACGCGGGTATCGACATCTTCAGGGATGACCAGCGTAAGATTGCCAAATCCGGTCTCGATACGCGCAGTAGCATCCTGCTGCAATTCACCGCTAAAGTCCAGGGTGTAATCCCCGGCGCCGCCGTTGAAGATCAGGGTCGAAAAGTTGGCGTTCGCCAGGCCGGTCAGTTCGACGTTGGAAGCGCCGGTCTCATAACGAAGCACAGACATCTCGGTCAGGTTTGGTGCGGAGAAAGAAACGTCCACGTCGGATGCGCCATCTTTGATAGTCAGGTTCGTCAGCGCCAGCCCGCCAAACTCATATCGCCCTTGATAGGCTCCTGCGTTGATTTCCAATTCCATGGGCGTTTTGCCAAGTTCCAAATCCCATTTGTTCCTGAAATCGCCCACGTTCAGCGACTTGAATTCGCCTTGCTTGATCTCGACAGTATTGCCTTCGACCTTGATTTCAGGCTTGAAATTGGGGACGTCATATGTGGCTGTGCCCTCGACGAGCATATCATTCGCACCGGATGACAGGGATAATTCCCCGGCTCCGAATGAAATCTTCAAACGCGTCTCATCGGACGCTTCGTCTGCGCTCAGCGCAGGCTCCGGGACTGCTAACGCTATCTCATCGGTGACTTCGGGCCCCGGCGTGGGCGCGGATGGGATATTGACGCTAAACCCGCAGGCCATGCTCGCCAGGGCAATGACTAATAGAAAAGGTAAGAATTTAAGATTCATGGGGGTGCTCTCCTTCTGGGAAGATATACGGGGCAGGAGAGATTGGGTTGCAACAACGAAAGCGCCGCAAAGCGGTATATCGCGCCCTTACAGGGGCGGATAAGGAAAAGCGCGCCGATGCTCGGGGGGGAGGGGGAACACGCCGGATGAAACCAAAACCTTCGCCCGCATGATGAGGGCAGAAATCTCCCTCGGGCTGAGATGAGCTTGAAGATCAGTCTGCAATTTCTGGTCCGAGGGAAGCTGCGCAAGAACCTCGAGCAGGTCATCCGAGATCAGCTCCCCGGCATAGTCCCAGATAACCGTCCGCAGTTTGTCATCTTCATGGAAACACAGTCCGTGATCAATCAGCCACATTTTGTTTGTTTCTTCCTCGATGATGACATGGCTGCCCTTGCGGTCGGCATTGTTACACAGCAGGTCGAAGAGCATAACCGGCTGCAGGCGTGCTTTGTCCTCGTCCGTGAAGTTGAAGTAGTGATAGTTGGGATCGTACTCGATATATTGCTGGATGGAACCAGGGCCGTAAGGGCCGTCGTCGCGTAACGTGGTATAGGGCACGAAATGCCACCCAAGCGCCTCACTGACCAGGTAAGCGGCTACTTCGCGATGCGCCAGGGTATTGTCGGGGAAATCCCACAGCGGCTGTTCGCCTTTGGACGGTTTGTAAACGCCTTGATATTCGCGACCCTCGTGACGGACAGTGACCAGGAAGGTGTAATTCGAACCAAGCATGAACTGGCCTTTGAGCTCGAGTTCCCCAAACTGAAGGATATTTTTTAAAGAGTCAGCAGGCAAGTTTTGATTCATCAGGTTGAAAGTTGAAGATTGAAGGTTCGTTCATCACAAACTTTGAACCTGCAACCTTCAACCTGCTCTAGTGCTTGTGCCCGTTCTTCTTTGGGCAGAAATGACCTTCCGGCTCCATCGGCGCGCCGCATTGCGGACACATGGGCCGCCCGCGCGTGACTACTTCTGCGCCCCAGCGGGCCATCTTGCGGATCTGCTCGCGCGTGCACCAGAAACGCACCACCGCAGCGGATTCGGGTTCTTCGTCCTCGGTCAAGAGTTCGCGGGTCTGGAGCACGACACGGTCACGGTCTTTGTCAAAGCCCAGGCCGACCTCGCCCACGCGGAAGAGCGGGTCGACAGGCGGGTTGATGCGCATCTGGTCCTCTATGTAGTCGCCAGACACGTCTTCGAGTTCGGGAGCCTGGCGGCTGACTTCGGCTAAAAACTGTTCTACGCCAACGGAAAGCGATTGTAACTGGAACTTCTCGATCAATACAGTTACTGTGCGCTGGTCTTGCCATGCCTGGATGTAAAAAACACGCTGGCCGGGTTTGCCAATGGCATCAGCGGTAATGTGGTCTACGGGATCTACGTCAATTTCAAAGCGGGGCATGAGATGAAATACCTGTTTGGTTTTAGTGAAGTGAGTATACCAAATTCAGAGAACGGATGATAGAGCGTGCATCCAGATTTAATGATTTCCAGATTGATCGACCATATTTGGACTGTGGAGAAACTGATAAAAAATCCCCGTCACACCCAGCGGGACAATTACGCTACTGTTTCGATAAGTCTGCCAACCCGGAGCGGATAGCCAGGATCGCGGCCTGGGTGCGGTCGGCAACCCCCAGCTTCTCGAAGATCGAACTGACATAATTCCTGACTGTACCTTCGGAGAGATAGATTTTCGCGGCGATCTCAGCGTTGGAAAATCCTTTGCCCAGCAAACCCAACACTTCCTTCTCGCGCTCACTGAGCAGGCTGGCGATAGAAGTATCGGGGATGGAGGTTTGCTGTTGTACGTGGGCAAAGAGCTTCCCAGCCACGTTAGGGTCAACGGGTGTTTTGCCGGTAACGGTCTCCTTGATGGCGGCAATCAGGCGTTCACGCGGGGTGTCTTTCAACAGGTAACCGCGCGCCCCAGCCCGGATAGCATCGAAGACCCAGTTGTCGGCATCATAGGTGGTCAACACCAGAACATGGATTCCCGGGTGCTGCTGGCAAATTTTTCGGGTGGCGTGGATGCCGTTCATGCCGGGCATCTTCAGGTCCATCAACACCAGACCTGGCTGACAGGCCGGGATCATCTCGATGGCTTCGGCCCCGTCGTTTGCCACACCCACCACCTTCAGGTCCGGATCGGTGCTTAGGATGGCTTTCAAGCCCTCGCACACCAGATCTTGATCGTCACAAATCAAAACCCTGATCATCCTGCGCTACCGTTCCCTTTGTTCTCGTTCTTCCAGGAGAGCGTCAAACGGGTGCCTTTGCCCGGATGACTGGATATCGCAAGGTCAGCGTGGATGACCTGAGCCCGTTCGTACATGCCTCGCAGGCCAAAATGCGACTCTGAGTCGATGGCTTTTGTATCGAAGCCTGTTCCATCATCGCTGATTTCCATGCGTAATCCCAAATCAATCTGCTTGATCGTCACCTGAACCAGGTTCGCATTGGCATGCCGGGCAGCGTTCTCGAGGGCTTCCTGCCCAATGCGATAAAAACATTGTTCAACCTCCGGAGTTAGACCTTCGAGGGTGTCCGGCAGGTCTAATCGAAGTTGAAAACCGGCCCTTCGGGCGGTGAATTCGGCATACTCTCGCATGGCATTTACCAAGCCCAAATCCTCCAACGGAGTGGCGCGCAGGGATTGGATCGCAACCCGCGTTTCGGTCAGTCCCTCGCGGGTGGCGCCCAGCGAACGGCGCAGGATATGGTGTGCCTGCTCCCGGTCCGAGGTCCAGAGTGAATCGACCGCTTCCAACTGTACGGCCACACCGCTGAGCGTGTGCGCCAGGGTATCGTGCAGTTCGCGCGCCAGCCGGTTGCGCTCCCGGCTGACGGTCAATTGCTCGATGGTCGCAACATAACGCTCCAACTTCAGGTTGGCCTCCTGGAGCGCCTGCCGTTGTTGGCGTAGCTGTTGCATGATGCGTGAAATGATGTAGCCGACCAGCAGGAACGACAGGAAGCGGATGAATAACAACCGGTTAAAGGTTTGTTGAAGGAGGAAATAATCCGGGTTGGAGCAGCGGATCAGGGCGAAATCCAAAAAAGTTGTAAAGAGACAATAGGCAATCACCGCTTTGAAGTCATATTGCCAGCTTACCAGCACCAGGGGGACGAACAAGAACAGGAAAATCTGCCAGGCGCTTTCCTCGCTGCCGCCACTTGCAGTTGGTGATAGCTGTACAGTCAGGAACAGGTTCTGGGCGACCAGGGAAAAGATAACCGCGTAGAGCAAAGCGATAGGAAGATAAAAACGTCCCATTCGCTCTTGCAGCCAGGGCCAGGAGAGATAACCCAACAAAATTAAAATGTTGGCCGCCCCAAATGCAACCGCACACCACGGGCAATCCTTCAAGTAACCGCGAGCGGAATGAGCCATCACATTCACGAAGATCAAGGCGAATTGTACGATGAGGAAGAGGCGGAAAAGATTCAGGATGCCCGGTTCAAGGCGGCTCGATTTCACATTCCAATCATAGCATAGGAGAAAGAATAATTCACATGACTGCGATCACGTTTGTTATGAGTGTGGTCATACAAATTGATGCCTCTTCTCATGAGCGCTCATGAGCGCATTCACTACAGTCCCAGGTAGGAAATTCTTATGATGTGAATGTAATCAAACGGCAAGAAAACATCACAAAGGAGAAATCAAATGAACAAAGTCATCCGAAATTACCTGATGGATATAGCGCTCTTCCTGCTGCTGGGTATAGACATCGCTTCGCTGGCCGGAAGGCAGGCCGAATCGTCATCTGGCGCATCGATTGCCCATGTCGTTTCCAGCCTTCTGCTGACCCTGGGATGCCTGATCCACATTGTATGGCACTTGGGATGGTTCCGGGCTGTTCTGACCGGTAAAGTTAAGGGCAAGATCAAACTCGGCATGAATAGCATGGTGACGGTCATGATTTTGCTGGCTGCTATTACAGGGCCAGTTATACAGACCTCTAGCGCCATGGGCGAGTTCCACAAGGCCGCTGGTTCGGTTGCCCTGTTGGGGCTTTTCATCCATAGCGTCAAGCATTTGTACTGGATGATCTCCACTACCAAGAGACTCGTCACCGGTAGCGGGCAGAAGAAGGCCAACTGGTCAATATGAAAGATGGATTTCGGGTAATTCCCTTACCTGAACTCACCCACCAACTGCTTCCAGAAATCATCCTTCTCGCCTGGAACGAAAGGTGTGTAAAGCGTCAGCCGGTTGGCGATGCCTTCATAGCGTTCCTTGAGCTTTTCAGGCAGAGACTTTGCATCCGTCACCAGGCAGAAGGTCTGCAAGATTTCATCTGTGATCAGGCTGAACATCTCACCCCATTCGCCCTTGGCGGCATGCGCCGAGAGTTTCTCAGCCACATCCTCCCAACCATGCAAGGCAAACACCAATCGGTAGGAGGGCGTGGAGGCATAGAAGGAAATCTGCGCGCGGGCAAAATTCTCTTCCTCAGGCGTGGTCGCCACAAAGGCCGTCACCGAAACCGACACATCCGCCCGCTGCCTGCCTGCTTTGGCAAGCCCATCCTCGATGGCCGGCAGAATCACTTCACGCAGGTAACGCGGGCTGTTGAATGGGTGTGCGTGGAACCCGTCACACACCTCACCGGCCAGCCGCGCCAGTCCTGTGTTGACTCCGGCGATGTAGATGGGAATGGGATACTCCCCTCTTCCTCTGGGAGAGGGGCCGGGGGTGAGGGTGAGAGGCCCAGGATTGAAAAATGGGGACATCAGCCTGATCTTGTAGTACTCGCCGTTGAAGCTCAGTTTCGTGCCGTTCTGCCAGCAGTCCCAGAAGGAGCGGATGACCTGGATCTGCTCGCGCAGCTTATTGACCGGGGACTCCGGCCAGGGCATCCCAAAGCGCTTCTCGATGTGACCCTTGACCTGCGTGCCGAGCCCCAGGATAAATCGCCCTCCCGACTGCGCTGCCAGGTCCCAGGCGGTGTAAGCCAGGTCCGCGGGTGAGCGTGCAAACGAGACGGCAATCGCTGTACCGATTTCCATTTTCTGCGAGTGCTCGGCGATCAGCGCACACGGCAGGAACGGGTTGTGCTGGGTCTCGGAGGTCCACAGGCAATCGAAGCCCAGCTCCTCGGCAGCCTCTGCCACCGCCGGGACATTATTCAGGTGCATAGGGGCTAACGCAGCATCAAATTTCATAATAGGTCTCCAAGGTCTAATTGGTCTTACTGTTCCGACATGTCAGACTTGTTAGACTTATCCGACTAATCAGATAGCAAATACGCCAAGATCCAATTCGTTGTCGCAACCAGCGCCTCGGTGTGCGTACGCTCATAGTTATGGGATGCGTCCACACCGGGGCCAATCAACGCCACAGCCACATCCCCACCCGCGCGCCAGAAGGCTTCGCCGTCCGAGCCGTAGTAGGGATAGATATCCACTTTATACGGGATTTCATACTCATCGGCCAGTTTCCACAATTTGTTCGACAGGCCATGATGGTACGGTCCGCCGCTGTCTTTGACGCAGATCGTGGCATGGAACTCGTCTGATTCCTGGCCGTCGCCAACAGCAGCCATGTCCACAGCCACCAGTTCGTGCACATCATCGGGGATACCAGCCGAAGCGCCATGCCCTACTTCCTCATAGTTGCTGATGTGGAAGTAAATCGTCTGTACTGGCTGTTTACCGGAGTCGGCCAGAGACTTGATCGCAGCCACGATGGCGGCGACACAGGCCTTATCGTCCAGGAAGCGCGAGCGGATGAAGCCATTCGTCACCTCCACGCGCGGGTCGAAGGAGACGAAATCGCCGACGCAAATCCCTAAATCCAGCACATCTTGTAAATGGCTAACGCGGGCATCCAGCCGGATTTCCATGCCGTCTTCGTCGCGTTTGGTTTCGTAGGCTTTGGCGCCATACACGTGCGCCGAAGCCGTATTGACCAGCAGAGAGCCACGGATTTTCCCACCCTGGCTGGTATGCACCCAGCAGCCCTCGGTTTCAACGGCTGGCAGCAGCAGCCCGCCAACGCGCGTGATGGACAGACGGCCTTTACTTCTTTTCGTTTCGCCAATGGCTTTGATCTCCTTGACCATCGCACCGAGTGTGTCCACGTGAGCAGTCAGCGCGCGAGGGGAATCATTTGAAATTCCTTCCCAGATGGCTACCAGCGCGCCCTTGCGCGTGTGGTAGAGCTTGAGTTGAGGATAGACAGAGAGTTCTTTCTCAACAAAAGTGATCGCCTCTTCCGTATAACCGGTCGGGGAGGGGATATTGAGCAGGTCGACTAAAAATTTGGTCAGATACTCGGGTTCGATTTTTGGTAAGCTGGGCATCAATTTATCCTTTCACTCCCACAAATCCGTGCTGAGATATTTCAAGCCGGAGTCGTTCAGCAAAACCACAACTGTCTTCCCTTTGAACACTCCATCCAGCAATTGCAGCGCCGCGGCCACGTTTGCGCCTGCAGAGAAACCCGCAAAAATCCCCTCTTCCTTCGCTAACCGACGTGCGACTTGGATTGCGTCTTTGTCACTTACCTGGAGATAGCCATCGACGTGTTCTGGCTTGACCAGTGGAAGAGGCGCCATAGAATATCCGCCACCTTGAATGCGGTGATTTGGATTCGTCACCGCCTCTCCCGCCAGGATGGCTGCTCCCGTTGGTTCGACCAGATAGCAGCGAATGGCCGGATCGTGCTCCTTGAACCCCCTGGCGCAGCCCGCAAACGATCCGCCCGTCCCGGCAAAATCGCAGAACGCATCGAATTCGCCCTTTGTCTGGCGGATGATCTCCTGTGACGTGTGCAAGTAGTGCACACGCGCATTCCCTTCCAGGTTGAATTGATCGGCGCGGAAAGCGTTCCTCTCTTTGGTGAGTCTCTGCGCTTCCTGCTCGACCAGTTCCAGGTCACCGCCGGAGACTTGTCCTGGTTTCGAACCTGGCAATTGATCGACCAGTACCACTTCCGCCCCCAGCGCAGACATCATGCGGGCACGCTCGCGCGAATTCTCCTTCGACATGACTGCCACAAATTTATAGCCTTTGACTCCGCAAACAATCGCCAGCCCCGTGCCAGTGTTTCCGCTGGTCAATTCCACCACGGTCTGGCCGGGTTGGAGCCTGCCGTCCGCTTCCGCATCTTCGATGATTTGGCGTGCGATGCGGTCTTTCTTGGAAAAGCCTGGATTGAGATATTCGAGTTTGGCCAGGATGCGGCCATCGATGTCGCAAGTGAGGCGGCTCAATTCCACCAGCGGTGTATCGCCAATCGCCTCGACAACTGAAGGGAGGGTGTGCTCTGAGCGGGGCATAGTGAAAAATCCTTTGTAGTGACGGTTCATCCAATTGTACCCTTGGCTTGTCATCATGGCAGGCGGCCCGCAGATTCATTCTTGCCCGCAAACAAAAAACACCGTAAGATAAATGTGTACCGAAAGGAGGCAGATCATGGGTTGGGCAATGATGATTTCAGGATTGCTGATCGCACTGGCGGCTTCGGCTTTGCTGCTGATGAACGTGATTGAATCCGGGGTGGCCGCGGCCATCGGCATCCTGGGCATTGGCCTGATTGCAGCCTCGGGTAGATGGCTGCCCACGCAGAAGGGCATGCAGCCTGAAGCACAACCGGACGTGCCAACCATCTATTCACCGGACCGCCAATTGCGCGCATTGATAAAACACCGTGCAGACGGAACTTACCAGATCGAGATCCAAAAGCTCGTACACGACTATTCACCGGACGTCGGCTCTCACGACCGCTGGGAACGACAGCCAGGCACACCCATCGTAAACAGCCTGGCCACGGCGGTGGAGGTTGCCGCCGAGCGCGTGGGTGCAGGAACGAATGATTTCTTCGGCAAAGAAGTATAGGGAGTAAACCGTAGCAAGGAGATTGCTTCTCATCAAGAAAAACGGTAAGATAGTTTCATACTATTCAAAGAAGTCAATCAAGGAACAGAAGTATGAAATGCTTCGATGCACAATATAACGACCTGCCTAAGGCCGAGATCCACATTCATCTGGAAGGCTCCATCCGCACGGCTACCATCATCGACATCGCCAGGGAACACAACCTGTCCCTGCCGGCTTACGAGGTCGAGACGCTCGATCCACACGTCAAAGTCTACGAACAGCTTCAGAGCCTGCAGGCCGTCCTGGAGGCCTTTGCCATTTTCCAGAATAGCATTGTTTCCCCAGTGGCGGTGGAACGCATCACCTACGAAGTGTGCGAAGATGCCAGCCGCCAAAACATCAAGCTGCTGGAAATCCGCTTCTCCCCTGACTGGGCCTTCAGCGGCCACAACCTCGATTGGGACGCCGCGCTGGAAGGCATCCTGCGCGCCAAATTCCGCGCAGAAGCTGATTTCGATATGGCTGTTGGTTTGATCGCCATCACCTCCCGCAGCATGGGGCCCGCTTCTTGTGAAAAGACAGTGGATTGGGCCATCCGCTGGAAGGATGTCATCCACGGCATCGACCTGGCGGACAGCGAAGCGGAGCATCCCATCCGCGAGTTCATCAAACCCGTTTTTCGAGCCAAGGATGCGGGACTGAAGGTGACCGTTCATTCAGGGGAAGATACTTCTGCTTCCGCTGTGATGGACACGATCCAGGCTGCTAGCCCGGACCGCATCGGTCATGGCATTCACATCATCGAAGACATGGCCGCCGTGGAGCTGGTCAAGGAGCGCGGGATCACGCTGGAGGTCAACCCCTGGAGCAATTACCTGACCAATTCTGTCCGGCGCATCGAGGAACATCCCCTCAAGCAACTCTTTGACCTGGGAGTGAGAGTAACCATCAACTCGGACGACCCTGAAGTGCTGGAGACCAACCTGAACAACGAATATCGCATCGCGCATGAAATTCTGGGGATGAGCATGGACGAGATTGCCACCTGTAACCGCTATGCCCTCGAAGCTTCGTTTTTGCCGGAGGAGAAAAAAGCGGTCGTGGCAAAATATTTTTCTTGATTCTAAAATTTGGTCAAGCAGTTGAACTGCTTGACCAAATTTTGATTAAATATCGGTCAAAACCACACACCCCGTGAGCCAGTTTCACGGGGTGTGCGTGCAGGGAGGAGAGTGAATGCGACTAGTGTTTATCTTCGATGCCGATCCACAGGTGACCCGGGAGAACCGGGCGATAGGGGCGGACCACTACTTTGCCAGTTGTAGGCTGTTCGCCTGCCCCGCCTGCACTGGCGGGGTTATCCAACATGCTGGGATGGATGAGACACAGGTTGGGGTCACGCCCGTATTTGTGACGGTAATAGTCCACCGCCCGCTCAATCTTGGCCGTCAGGGCGGTCTTGGGGTCATTATCAAACCAGAGCATGCCAGCGTTCATTTTTCACCTTCTTTCTGGTCTCTATACTCCTCTTCCCCCTCTGAGGACGCTGCCCGGTACTCGATCAGCGACACTTCCGGGATCCAGAACTTGAGCCAGCCCTCGCCTTCGCGCAGGGCAAATTGCAGCCTTGATTGCAGTTGGTTCAAACTAGCGCCTTGGATGCCACTCAAGTCCTCAGCCGTGCGATCATCCTGGATGCTCCCGAAGATGCGCGTGCGGAAGGCTTCCAGCCAGGATTCCACCTGGGCAGCCCGCTCCGCATTTAGTGTAAGGATTGGCCATACCCTTCGAGCCGGTCCGCGCAGGAGCAGCCAGCGCAGGGTCTGACGGGCATCAAAGTCAATGTGCTCCATGCTCTCCAAATCATCGATCAATAGCAAGATGGACTGCTGGCTGCCCTTGTTGGCATGCGCCCAGCCGGATAGCGAGTGCAGGAAATCCATGGCTGAGTCGTGATAAGTGGGGAAGATGCCCACACAGTGCTCTAATTCAGCCAGATGTCCCCACTCTTCCGGGTAGTTGGTCACTGCTCCAAACTGCACGTCGCCCGGCGAGTGCATTTCGGCAGCTGCCTGGGCGATCATTTGCAGCAGGGCGGTCTTGCC
>JAFGKO010000018.1 GCA_016928525.1 Anaerolineales bacterium
GTGGCCATGTCGCTAGGCATGGGCTGGTGGACGCTGGTGCGCGGCGCGGACTTGCTGGAACGCACCGACAATGCGCGCCGCTCGATCTCTGACCGCTACGTGCAGCGTGGCGCTCTGGTCGACCGCGAGAATACGCCCATCAATGTGACGGAAGGCGAAACCGGGAACCTGACCCGCCTCTACCTGTATCCGGAGCTGGGGCCAATTGTTGGTTACACGCATCCCGTCTTCGGGCAAGCCGGGCTGGAAGCCTCGCTCGATAACTACCTGCGTGGGCTGCAGGGCAACCCCGCCAGCCTGGTCTGGTGGGACCGACTGCTATACGGCACGCCGCCGCCCGGCCTGGACGTCCGCCTTAGCATCGACCTGAGCCTGCAAGCCGAAGCTGACAGCCTGCTGGGTGACCTCAAGGGCGCTATCGTGCTGTTGAACGCCAATACCGGCGAGGTGCTGGTGATGGCCTCGCACCCCGGTTACGATCCCAACCTGCTGGATGAACAAGGGGTCGCGTTTTCGAATGACCGGAACGCCCCGTTGCTCAACCGCGCAACGCACGGGCACTACCCTTCCGAAAGCGCGCTGGAACCCTTCGCGCAGGCGCTCTTCGGGGCATCCACATCGCTTGGGAAAACTAAGCAGAATCAACTCAATGAAGCCCTGGGGTTCTACAGCGAACCGCAACTGCGTATGCCAGTGGGCATGGCAAGCACGTCTGAAGATGATTTGCGCGTCAGCCCGCTGCAAATGGCGCTGGCAACGGCGGCCTTGAGCAACAATGGCGTCCGCCCGGCCTCACGTATCGCCCTGGCGGTGAATACGCCCCAACAAGGTTGGGTGATCTTGCCTGCGCTGGATAAACCAGTCGAAGCCCTGCCTGCGCCCTTCGCCCGCGAGACCGCCCAAGCGCTGGCTGGAGAAAACCCCTATTGGAGTTTCACCAGCGCCACAGGCAAAACACCCCAGACCTGGTACCTGGCCGGCACCTTGCCCGACTGGAGCGGGACGCCACTGGCCCTGGTTGTATTGCTGGAGGAAGATAACCCGAAGTTGGCAGAAGAGATTGGGGGAGAGTTGCTCAATATGGCTTTGCAGCCATAAATAGACATCGTCGGAATTAACCGCCAAGTCACAAAGCCTGTACCGAGCCTGTCGAAGTAAACGCCAAGGA
Source organism: Anaerolineales bacterium (assembly GCA_016928525.1). The sequence goes on from JAFGKO010000018.1 coordinate 1,169, forward strand.
GTTGTTAAAATCGCCAAGAGCAAAGTCATTGGCGAAAGTACGCTTCCTTTATGGATTTTGACAAATCAGTTAGGTAGAACGTCCCGAAGGTTTACTTTGCGCAACGAGGTCGATTGCATCTAACCTTCGGGACGGTAATTACCGTTTTTGAACATCAAAATTCATAAGAGGGCCTTCCTCCGCTCAGGGAGTAATGCTCGATCACTCACACTTTGATTTTTCCCCTTCCCAATCATAGAGAATATCTACCGTTCTGCCCTCCGAGAGATTGATCACTTGGATCGCTTCATCTTCGGGGTTTTCCAGATCGTAGACCTGGTACTCTCCAACCCCGAAACGCTCTTCGTTGTAGGGATCATCGTACTTCGAGAGCAGTTCGATTTCCCCAGGATAGACCACCAGCGTATGTTTGGTGCAATTGCGGATGTAAGCTGGGGAGGCGGGTTCAACCGCCACAAAGGGCAAAGTGCTTACATCGCCCTGTACAACCGAATAGTCCGTTTCAGTCGTGACCCAGCCGCGCACTCCGGGCTGCCCAGGCAGTTCGATCAATACCCAGCGACTGATCCGGTCGCGCCCGACCGCGACGGCGGTTTCGCCATCGTACAGCACGCCGACGTAATTGTAGTCAACGCTTGGGCCGCGGCGGACGTGGAGGTTGCCGTTCGCCACCGTAAACGTGACCTGCCTGGGAGTCGGCGGGGAGGCCGGGGCGCCAGTCGACGTGGAGGTAGCGGATTGAGCTTCTGAAACGGAGGCAGGCCGGGTGGCCGTTGGAAGCGCGGTCTGGGTCAGGTCTTGAGAGCGGGGCGTCCAGGTTGGGACATCTCCCGGCGTGGAGGTACTTTGCAGCACTTCTGCCTGAGGGGTATCTGGTAACGCGCAACTCTGCAGTCCAAGCGTTACAAGGAAAAACAAGGTCAAAAGGATGTGAACTTTGAGTTTTACAATTATCATTCGCTTTAGGAAAATTCGGTAATGCACGGATTTGCTGTCTTTGCCCCGCCGAAGTGCGGCGGGGTTGCGAGGAGGCTATAGGCAGCCGCGGAAATCTTCTGTTCGATATACCGGTTTCGCAGAGTAATTTTTCCTGCCCAAACGGGGATTGCTTCGTCGCACACCTGCCGCCTGCCCCGCACGGACCTACCGCGCGGGGTGCGCGAGCGGCGCCAGGGCAGAATGCCCTTCGCAATGGCATGAAGGATGTGTTCCTTGAAGAGAACCTACATGAGAACAGCCAGGCGACTGCCTGGCTGTTGATTGACTTGGCCTACATGCCGTCGTCGCTGTCTTTGGCCGAGTAACCCGGGCCGCTCGTAAAGTAGTCGTAATTTGGCTTGATATCCGCAGTCAGGTCAACCACTTCCCCGGCTTCCAATTGCTTGACGGTATCGAGCACAACTTGTTTACCGTGGTGGTTGGTGCCTTCGTAGTGGCCTGACAGACCGACTTTGCTGATGTATTCTCCGCCTTTGGCCGTGTAAGCCGCCGGCACTTCATCTTCAGGGAAGATGGCGGCATACGGGCATTCAGGCACGCAAGCGCCACAGTCAATGCAGGTATCGGGGTCGATGTAGATCCAGGGCCACTCGTTCACCGGCTGGCCGGGGACCATGCATTCAACCGGACAAACCTCGATACAACCGCGATCCCGAATACATAGACTGGTAATAATATGGGTCATTTGTATCCTCCGTTTTGGAATAGATGGTTGAAGTCTAGCTACTGCAACTATTCTACCGCATTTTTGAATGAATGTCTTTAGCGATACGTGCACGGCTCATTGCTCCGTGCGGGAGATCCTTCGCTACGCTCAGGATGACATAATTCTTATGCCCTTGGATTTGGACACTCTTTGTAAAGACGACCAATTATATGAGAATTATATGATATAAATACAATAAACTTGACAACCAGCCCGAACTTCACTATGCTAGATATAGTCAAGATATATCTACTAATTCAACTCAGGAGGAACCCATGATCTATCAAATTCTGTCCAAACTGGATAAGAAATATCATTTCGAACAGGCGCAGGCGCATTGCGACATCCCCTGCGGCATCTACGATCCCAGCACTGCCCAGATCGCGGCTTTGACCGTGGTACGCATGATGGACTTGATGTCCGAGCTGGCAAAGGGCGAGAGCAAGAACAACGTCGATTTTCACAACAGCATGGAACGCTACATCTCCGTCAAGGAAGAGCACGCCGAAAAGGCCAAGCAGGAGATCCGCATTATCTGGGGCGATTATTTCAAGAAAGACAAGCACCCCAACGTCGATGAACTTGTGCACAAGATCATGCAGCTCGGCTCCAAAGTGCGCCAGACTGCCGACCGCGAGGCCGGCCTGGCTTTCGTGGCGGCCATCAATGAGTTCGCCGAAATCTTCTGGAAGACAAAGGATGTGAAGACCAAGAAGGCCAAGGCTCCTTACGCGCCGGCGCTCGAGATGATCTACCCCGATCTTTAGAGAGTGTCTGAGCAGCTTACCACCAAGACACGAAGACACAAAGACAAATAGTTTTTCTTAGGCTTGAAGACTATGCCCCTTCCTGGCCTCCCTCGCCTGCGGGGGAGGTAGAAGGCATTGAAAAGCCCTCACCCTGCCCTCTACCCTAACGGGCACACGTCCCGAAGGGAGAGGGGAAGGTTGTTTTAGTATGTTCCGTATTCACAAGGTTACCGGGGACTCGATGTCGCCCGACTTTCAGGAAGGGGATTTTGTGCTACTGGTGACGGCTCCCTTTTTTTTGAAGCGGCTGAAAGTCGGCGACACGGTCGTCTTCGAGCACAAGCTGTATGGGACGCTGATCAAACGGATCGCAGCTTTCGAGGCCGAGACGGCGGAGGCTTACGTGGAGGGGACGCGTCCCGACAGCCTGGACAGCCGCCGGTTGGGGACGATCCGGCGCGAGAATATCAGGGGGAAGGTGATCGCGCATTTTTCGAAATCAATGTAGAGTTTTTTGCCGCGTTATGGCCCGGATTTGCCAATCCAGGCCAGCAATTGCTAATCTCCGCTTTACGGGGAGATTGCCACGCTCGCTATGCTCGCTCGCAATGACAACATTATGTTGTGCAGGTACAATGGGGCGAAGTAGACATTTTAGAGGAGTCGCCATTGAACGAGGAGCGCGCGCGCATCTTTCTGCCTTTCAGCCTGTTGATCGCTATCCTGGCGGTTTCGACGGCTTCGATCTTTATCCGTTTTGCGCAGCGGGAAGCGCCCTCGCTGGTGATCGCCGCGCTGCGGCTGACGCTGGCCAGCCTGGCGCTGACGCCCTTTGCGCTCAGCCGGCACCGGGCGGAGTTGCGCAAGCTGACGCGCGGCGAGTTGTCGCTTGGGCTGCTCTCCGGCATTTTCCTGGCGGTCCACTTTGCTACGTGGATCACGTCGCTGGAGTACACGAGCGTGGCCAGTTCGGTGGTGCTGGTGAGCACGGGGCCGCTATGGGTGGCGCTGCTTTCGCCGATCTTCTTGAAAGAGCCGCTGACGAAGCCGGTCCTGATCGGGATGGCCCTGGCGTTGCTGGGGGGGACGGTCATAGGCCTGGGCGATTCGTGTGAATTGACCCTTCCCCCTACAGGGACAATGCGATTGCTTTCGCCTGACGGCTCACTCCGCTCAGGGTCAATTTCCTGCCCGCCATTCTCGGAGTTCGTGCAGGGGGAGGCTTTCCTGGGGAATTTCCTGGCGCTGGCCGGGGCCTGGGCGGTGGCCGGTTACCTGATGATCGGGCGCAGGCTGAGGGGCGGTATGACGCTAATCCCTTATATTTTCATCGTGTACGGGATCGCGGCGGTCGTCTTGCTGGGGTTGATGGCGGTTGCAGGACAGAGTCCGGCCGGTTTCTCGCCCAGCACTTATGTGTGGATCCTGCTGCTGGCGCTGGTGCCGCAGTTGATCGGGCATTCGACTTATAACTGGGCGCTGCGCTACCTGCCCGCGGCATTGGTCTCGATCACGACGCTGGGGGAGCCGATCGGGTCGGCGATCCTGGCTTATTTCATCCTGCGGGAAGCGCCCACGGTGTTGACGATCTTTGGCGGTGCGCTGATCCTGGGGGGGATCTATGTTTCGTCGAGGGTAGAGAGGTAAGGAGTCTGACTTCAGCGGGATACCATCCCGCTCCACTGAGCTGAATTGGGGGAGGAGCTATTTGTCATCCAAGGGCGACCTGACCGCCAGGCCTCCGCGTTGTAAAACATGGGTGTAGATCATGGTGGTTTTGACATCTTTGTGCCCCAGAAGCTCTTGCACGGTGCGGATGTCGTAGCCATTTTGCAGGAGGTGGGTGGCAAAGGAGTGACGGAAGGTATGGGGAGTAACGCGTTTGTTTACCCTGGCTATGCGCGTGGCCAGCCGGATGGCTTTTTGCAGGGCGGTCTCATGGATGTGATGGCGGCGTTTGATCCCGGTATCAGGGTCGATGGACAGGCTGGAGGCCGGAAAGGCGTATTGCCAAATCCATTGCTTATGCGCAGTGGCGATTTTCTTATCCAAGCCCGGAGGCATATATACGGATCCGAAACCAGCGGCAAGGTCTCTTTGGTGGAGGGCCTTGACCTGTTGAAGGTGCTCTTTGAGCGGGGCAATGATGCTATCAGGCAACATGGTGAGGCGGTCATCGCCGCCTTTGCCATCATAAACAATGATTTGATGGTTTTCAAAGTCAATATCCTTGACGCGCAAGCGCAAACATTCCATCAAGCGAAGTCCGCTGCCGTAGATGATTTGAACCATCAGTTTATACGGGCCGGTCAGGTTCAAAATGATCTTGCGGGCTTCGTCCTTGGAGAGCACGGTGGGGACACGCTTGCCCTTTTTGGGTCTGACGAAATTCAGGGCGGTTTGATCGAGTTCGATTTTCAAGAGGTTGCGATAGAGAAAAAGGATGGCGCTGATGGCCTGGTTCTGGGTAGAGGCGGAGGCTTTGCGGTCGACTACGAGGTGGGTAATAAATTGGTTTATCTCGGGAACTCCCATTTCGCGGGGATGGCGTTTGTTATGAAAAAGGATGTATTCGCGAACCCAGTTAAGATAGGTCTTTTCAGTGCGCGGGGAATATTGTTTGAGGCGGATCTGGTCGCGATACTGGTCGAGGAGTTTTTTCCCCTGTGTGGAGGTCGTTCCCGATGGATTCGAATTGGGGCTGGAGGGTTGGGTCATTTTCTCTGCCTTTGGTCATGATTAGTGTATAATTATTTTATCAAATATAAGCTATTATATAGCCAAACGGCTGTATATACCACCATATTTTGGGGTTTATACAGTGGCTGTATAAAACATAGTTAGCCCTTTCTTTTCAAACAATGCCGTTGGTAAAACCATGAAAATCGAAATCAAAACACCAAAATATCCAGATGATCTAATTCATATAGACCGTTGGATGTGTTCCAATTGCGGTCTGATTTTTGACTTTTCGCCAGAATCAGCTCCTGAAGAATTGGGGTGGATAAGTTATGACCCACCACTCGACAACTTAAATATTTGGATGGATGAAGACGGCAATTATCATGAAGAAGATATTGACCGTAATGAAATTTGTCCAAGATGTGCTTGTGACTTAAGCATAAAACCACTGCAAAGAATTTTTATTTCAGCCACAACCAATCTCAACGATATTAAGCCAATTATCCAAAACGGCGAGAGTGAATTAATCGAATTTATGGTTAAGTACCCTGACAATGCTCACGAATTAGGAAAAGAAATAGCTGCATTCTCAACTTCAAAAGGCGGTAAAATTTTTCTGGGGGTAAAAAATAGCGGAGAGATTGTTGGATTAAAAGATATTGATACGGCTGAGGGCATAGATGAGTTAACCAAACGTATACGTGGCGTGTCAGGAAAAATAAACCCGAGAGTTGATATAAGTATAGATGTAGTTTCAGAAAATGAAATACATGTAGCAATAATCACAATCAGAAAAGGTACTTTTCCTTATTATGAGTACGAAGGGAAAGCCTATATCAGAGAATTAGATGCATCGCGTCCAGCAACTTACGATGAGAAAATACGTTTGCATTCAGATTGGCTTGAAAGAAAGTCAAAAACGGGCTAACAATGCGTGCAGGCGGACTTGGTGGTGGGCCGTGCCAAAAAGCAGAGTCCAAGCGAAAGCTTTGTTCCGTTTTGTTAGCTGGTTCTCCCACCAAGCCGCTAACGCGAGCCGTTGGGCAGCGCATTGACAGTAGTGTCAACAAGAATAACATAATCCATAAGGGTTCATGATTGCTCAGAAAGTTGATGCAGTTCCTATGACAGAAAACAATAGCATAATCAATGAGCTATTCGGTATCATGCCTCCAGACTCGTTATTTCATTACACTTCATCAGCTGGTTTAGCGGGAATCATGGAGTCGGGAAAAATTTGGACATCGAAAATCACATATTTGAATGATAATTCAGAACTCCAGTTAGCCGTTGACTACATCAAGAACGAGATTGAATTACAAGAAAAAGGGATTGGAACAACCCGAACTAAAGAAGAATTGGAATTGATGTCGAGGTCCCTGGCTTATATTGAAACTGTCAACGTAAGTGTAGCCTCATTTACTGAAATGGGAAACCAACTTAGTCAGTGGCGTGGCTATTGCCAAATAGGCAACGGGTATTCTCTAAGCTTCAACGGCGCAAAGTTAAGACAAAAAGTACATGAGAAAGACGGCTTTCATTTATTGCCTTGTATCTACACGGAAAAGGATCACAAACGTCTAGCGAAAGAACTCGTAGATCATTACCCTACTCAAGAATTGCGCGAGTTGAAAAAATCCTTTTCTGATGCTGTATTATTCTATGCGCCACTCATCAAGTCAGAAAGTTTTAAGGAAGAAAAGGAATGGAGATTAATTACTCCTCCCCTCTCATATCTTGACGCTAGTTTTCGGCAGGGCGCTCATTCACTCATCCCATATTGGGAATTCGAGATTGATTTGGAAAACACCATCGAAAAAATCATTGTAGGTCCAACACCAGAACCGAAATTAGCATCGTTAGCGGTTCACGGCTTGGCAATAAAAAAGGGACTTGTTCGTCTATTGAAGGATTCGTGTATTACTCATTCTGAAATTCCTTTCAGAAAGATCTAGTACAAAATCTTGCTGTCGCGGAATCATCGCAAAATCTATGGAAAGATGCTTGCAAGATTCATGGCGTAGAAACATCTTCAATGAGAAAATGCTGAAGGGTCAGAAGCTGCCCAACAAAGCGTTCTCAGAAACCGCCATCTTCCTAAAGGCAATTGAGCTTCGTCGTGGCAGGCTGAACCGTGGAAAATCAGGCCA
>JAFGKO010000191.1 GCA_016928525.1 Anaerolineales bacterium
AGAAGGGGTTCAACAGATCGCCAATCAAAAGCGCAATCGTACCCTGCCCGAACTGATCCGCGGCCGTTTGCCGGGGAATATACCCCAGTTCGGTAATTGCGGCTTCGATCCTTTCACGGAGATCCTGGCTGACAGGATCGGTATTGCGGATGACCCGTGAGACCGAAGCCGTGGAAACCCCTGCCTGTTTTGCTACGTCAGCCAGGGTCGGTTGTTTTGCACCTGTCATCCTATCTAACTCCTCAATAAACGCGGATAAAAAATTATACTATTGAATTCTTACGAAAGTACACGGGTTTTGTTTCTGTAAATTTTACTGTAAATTACGTAATATAACAAGTAAATCTTGACATGTTACCAGAAAACTGATATATTTCTTACAATGCCGGTTTTATCCCTAATGCTTGTTGGCATACCCATTAAACAAAGTCTTGATGAAAAGATGTATGATCTTGTCCATAAACAGCCAAGTTATCTTGTCAGGAGGTAATTGGATTACAATTATTTGGGTCGAGGCTGTCCCCCTCATTCTCAGGTATTGCTCTTTTTAACACCTGAATCCATCCAGGTGTTCAAGCAGAGACGCTCCACCATCAACTGATCTATTAAGGAGAGATAGAATGAAACGTCTGCAAGTTTATCTGACCGTCGTGATCCTGGCAATGTTGGTTCTGACTGCCTGTGGTACTCCTGCTGCAGAGCCGACCGAAGCTCCCGCTGAGGAAGCTGAAGCGCCCGCTGAAGAGGCCGCACCCGCCGAAGAAGCCGAAGCCCCAGCGGAAGAAGCACCTGCTGAAGAAGCCCCGGCCGAAGAAGCTGCCCCAGAGCCGATCACTTTGACCATGGCTGTCTGGGACCTCAGCACAACGCCTTACTGGCAGGCTGTGGTCGATGCCTATGGAGCACAGAATCCTAACGTTACCGTCGAATTGTTGGATATTTCTTCCGCCGAATACACGGACAAAGTGAACATCATGCTCTCCGGCGGCGATGAAACCGACATCATTACCGTCAAGGATATTCCCAGCTATTCAGCCATGTTGACCCGCAACCAGATCGTTCCTCTCGGCGATTATATCGAAATGGACGGGCTGGATTTGAGCGTCTACAGCGGTGCGGCAGAAGAGTTAACCTACGAAGGCAAAATCTATGCCCTTCCTTTCCGCAGCGACATCTGGATTCTCTATTACAATAAAGACCTCTTCGATGCAGCCGGAGTCGCCTATCCGACCAACGATATGACCTGGGCCGAATATGAAGACATTGCCCGCGCCATGACCAGCGGCAGTGGGGCCGATAAAGTGTACGGTACGCACTACCACACCTGGCGCTCGACCGTCCAACTAGCAACCGTGCAGGACGGCGAGAATACCGTTATCTCGACCGACTACAGCTTCATGAAACCGATCTATGATATGGTAATTGGCATGCAAGATGACGGCATCATCATGGACTACGGCTCGTTGAGGGCCGGCAGCGTGCACTATTCCGGCGTCTTCAAGAACGAACAGATTGCCATGCTGCCAATGGGTTCCTGGTTCATCGGCTCGCTGATTGCAGCCAAGAATGATGGCGAGATCGATTTCAACTGGGGCATTGCCCAGTACCCGCACCCCGAAGGTGTTCCCGCCGGTACGACCGCCGGTACGCTGACCTCCCTGGCGATCAACGCCAACTCTCAGAACAAAGACGCGGCCTGGGACTTCATCAAATTCTACAGTGGTGTCGAAGGCGCTAAGGTTCTGGCTGCGACTGGTAACCTCCCGGCCATCCGCACCCCCGAAGTGCTCGATGTCTTTGCTTCGCTCGATGGCGTTCCCGCCGAAACGGCCGAAGCATTGCAAACAACCACCGTTCGCCTCGAACTCCCCATGGATCCCAATGTGGGTGAGGTTGAACAGATCCTGAACGAAGAACACGATCTGATCATGACCGAATCTGTCTCCGTGGACGAAGGGCTTGAAGAAATGTCCACTCGTGTCTTGGAAGCACTTGACCAATAACAAAATTTTGATATTGGCTAACTAGTCACCAGTTGGGAAGCTCCATCCTAAAGATGGAGCTTCCCACTAGCAAGAACGACAATGCGGATACTACAAAGCATTGGTCAGGGGGAAACCCAGATTTTCAGAATAAAAGGATATCGAATATGAGTCTTATGTTATCTAACGCTTGCAAGAAAAATGCATCCAGTGCCCAGCGCAGATCTCTTCGGGAAAACCTGGTTGCCTATTCCTTCATCCTCCCCAACCTGCTTGGCTTTGCTTTGTTCACGCTGGTCCCGATGGCCTTCTCTTTGGTTCTGGCATTCATGCATTGGGATGGGGCGAATGAAGTCACCTGGGCAGGGTTAGATAACTTCAAGCGACTGCTCGACGATGATAACTTCCACGCTGCTCTGTTCAACACTTGCTATTATGTGATTGGCACCGTTCCCCTGACCATGATCAGTTCGCTCGGGTTGGCAATGCTGCTCAACCAACCCCTGAAAGGTAGAAACTTCTTCCGTACCACGTTATTCTTTCCCTACGTTGCCTCGCTTGTCGCCGTCGCTGTGGTCTGGAACATGCTTTTCAACCCCGCAATGGGGCCGGTGAACCAGTTTCTGACAACTTTGGGTGTGGAAAATCCGCCCCGCTGGACGGCCTCGACAGATTGGGCCATGCCTACCGTGATCATGGCGAGCATCTGGAAAAGCGCAGGCTATTACATGGTGATCTATCTCGCCGCGCTGCAAGGCATCCCTGCCTACCTCTATGAAGCTGCCGAGATCGACGGGGCCAGCGCCTGGCAAAAGTTCCGCTACGTTACCCTGCCCATGCTCACCCCGGCGACATTTTTTGTCAGCATCATGTTGACGATTGCCTCATTCAAAGTCTTCGACCTGATCCTGGTCATGACCAACGGCGGTCCGGGGCGGGCGACCAAAGTATTGGTCATTCATACCTATAATGTGGCCTTCAGGGAATTCAGGTTTGGTTATTCCAGTGCGATTGCAATGGTTTTGTTCATCATTGTCCTGATCATTACGATCATCCAATTCCGCATGGAAAAGCGCTGGGTCAGTTATTTATAGGCCGTGAGGAATAATACCGTGCTCAATTCATCAAAACAAAAACTATATCAATCACGCAAACTTCGCGCGCAGCGTCTGGGAACGGTGCTTGGAAAAGCAACCACGTATGTCTTCCTGATCGTGTTGGCATTTTTGGTTTTGCTGCCTTTTTTCTGGATGGTTTCCGCCTCGCTCAAGTTAGATAAAGACGTTTTCCGTTTCCCGGTTGAGTGGATTCCCCAGGTGCCACAGTGGAGCAACTACGTAAAGATCTGGACACAAATTCCCTTTTTGACTTTCTTTCGTAACACTACCAAGCTAACCGTTATCATTACCCTGTTGCAACTCTTCACCAGTAGTTTTGCCGGGTATGCCTTTGCCAAACTCGATTTCAAAGGCAAGGATGCCATCTTCCTGGCGTACGTTGCCAGCATCGCCATCCCCTGGCAGTCCTATATGGTGCCGCAGTTCATCATGATGCGCAAGTTCGATCTGGTAGATACGCACATGGCCTTGATCCTGCTGCAAGCTTTTTCGGCATTCGGCGTCTTCCTGATGCGCCAGTTCTTTATCAGTATTCCCAACGATATCATCGATGCGGCGCGTATTGACGGCTTGAGTGAATATGGCATTTATTTCCGGATTATGCTCCCGCTTTCCCAGCCTGCGCTGGCGACTTTGAGCATTTTTACTACCGTTGCCACCTGGAATGATTTCATGGGGCCGTTGATCTATCTGAACTCTCAAAACCGCAAGACGATTCAATTGGGTTTGCGCCTGTTTATCCAACAATACTCGGCCAATTATGCCCTTATCATGGCTGCGTCGCTCGTCTCGCTGGTCCCGGTAATCATTCTCTTCTTTAGTTTCCAGCGCTTCTTCATTGAGGGAATTGCGACCACAGGTATAAAAGGCTGATCTAGAACCCTGCCATGACCCAACCCATTTCCACGCTCTCAGGTTTAACTGCCCCGGAATTGCAGCATCTGCTCGTTCCTGGTGCTGCCTATCTGTCCGAATTGCAGCCTGCCCAATCTAGGCTGGATGTGCTGCGCGCTGCGCCGCAAGCCCAAATCGCCCTGGCGGAAACGGCTTCCTTCTTGGAAAACATCGCCGACATTCCGGCGCTGCCCTATACTCATTACCGGTTCTTCGTCCATAACGGCGACCGTTTGACATTTGAAGCGCCTTATTTCCTGCGCCGCTCCCGGCTGATCGCCGCCGCGCTGCGCCTCTTTTTAGGCGAAGACCAGTATAAGGACATCGTACAGGATTACATCTGGGCGATCTGTGAAGAGAGCAACTGGGTGCTGCCCGCCCATGAGGATGACGTCATTGACCTGTTCTCCGCCGAGACCGGTTTCTTGCTGGCCGAACAGCTGGCAGTCTTCGGGGAAAAACTCGACGCCGAAGTACGCAGCCGCGTCCGCCAGGAAATCGATCGGCGTATCTTCACCCCGTACCTGAAATTTCATCGTTCACTCTGGTGGTACAACGGTGTACTCAATTGGAACGGCGTCTGCAATAGTTCGATCGCAGCTACCTTCCTCCTCCTGGAGCCGGAGCCGGGGCGTACTGCACAGGCGCTGCAAATTGCGCTGGCCGGGCTGGCGACTTATTTGGAAACCGCCTTTGAAAAAGACGGCAGTTCCACGGAGGGCGTAAGCTACTGGAACTACGGCCTGATCAATTTCGTGGCTTTATCCGAAATGCTGCGCGCCCGGACGAACGGCGCTGTCGACCTGCTTGCCTCCGACCACATGCGCAACGTGGCTGCTTTTCCCGCCAAAATACTGCTGTCCGGCGTCAACTTCGCCACTTTTTCGGACTGTGACGAAAGCGTACGTTTCGAACCGGGCATCATTACTCGCCTGGCCGAGCGCACTGGCGAAGCATCCCTGCAAAGGCTGCTGGCACCGGATACGCCGATCGAGCGCATTCGCTGGTTCCCCATGCATTTGCGCAACCTGCTGTGGTGGGATGGGCAATATCCCCAACCGGCCCCGGTGGAAGATGCCTATCTGCCGCTGGGCGGGCTGGCGCGCCTGACCACGCACACAGCGCAGGGCAGCTCCATTGTAGTGGCGCTCAAGGCCGGACACAACGCCGAGAACCACAACCAGAACGACGTGGGCAGTTTTATCCTGTATGCAGACGGCGAAATCTTGCTCACCGATCCGGGTCGCGGTCTCTACACCCGCCAATATTTTGGCCCGGAGCGCTACGAGAACATCTTTGCCAATTCATACGGGCACAGTGTGCCGCGCATTGCCGGTCAGTTACAACCCGAAGGCCGCCAATATTCCGGCGAGTTCGTGACGGTTGAGCTGAACGGAACCACCAAGCAAGTTGAGATCGAATTTGGCCGCGCCTACGCGGTTGACGGCCTCAGCAGCGCCCGGCGGCGCATCCACGTGCCGGAGGAAGGTGAATTGTGGCTGCACGACACCTTCACTTTTAGCGATCTGGCGCTTCCGGTCGAAGAAGCTTTCGTTACCTGGCTGAACGTTGCCGTTGATGGCGCAACCGCTACGATCTATGGCGAACGCAACCATTTGAAGATGACCATCGAAGCGCCGCAAGCGGTGCGATTTGCCGTGGAAGTCTTGACCGAGCAGTGTCGGGCCAACCAAAAACCGGGCGTACTCAAGCGCATTACGGCGCAATTGCCCGCCGCGGCAGAACTGGAATTCCGCCTGCGGTTTGAATTTATCCCGGCAACTACGCTGCCTCCCAATTCATCCACCTCAAGGAGCTGCATTTGAACAGTCGCGAGATCGTCAAGCGAACGCTTGCATTTGAAAACCCGGAACGCGTGGCGCGTTCTTTCGAACCGTCGGATTTCGTCTTTGGCGAGGCGGAGATCCCCAACCCACAAAACGACTGGCGCAGGATAGGAGCGCACGAATGGCAGCGCGTCGACGAATGGGGCAATGTTTGGGGACGCGTGGACGGGACTTCCAAGGGACAGGTCATCCACGGCGTGCTGGACGATTTGGGAACGGTCGATAGCTATCCGTTCCCGGATTATGCGAACGCGGCCCATTATGCCCACGCTGCTGAAATCTTTGCCGATCATCCTGACAAATGGCACATCGGCAGCGTGCAGGGCTTCACTTTCAAGATGGCGCAGCAGCTCCGTCGCTTCGACCAGTACTTGATGGATCTGGTGACTGAGCCGGATCTGATCGCCCGCTTGCACGACCGCATCGACGAACAAATCTTGTGGCAGATCAAACACCTGCGCCAGGCTGGGGCGGACAGTATCATGTTCTGGGAAGACTGGGGAACCCAACTCCAACCCTTTATAAGCCCGCGTTTGTGGCGCAAGCAATTCAAGCCGCGCTTCATGAATCTGGTTGCAGCAGCGCACGCCTTTGATCTCTCCGTCATCATGCATTCTTGCGGCAACATCACCATGCTTCTCCCCGATCTGATCGAATGCGGCATCGATGTCTTTCAATTCGACCAACCGCGCATCCACGGGATCGATACCCTGGCCGAACTGCAGCAAGGCCGCGTCACCTTCTGGTGTCCGGTAGATATCCAAACCACCCTGCAATCTAAAGATGCGGACCGCATCCGGAATGAAGCCGAAGAACTGATCGCCAAGTTATGGCGTGGGCAGGGCGGATTTATTGCCGGTTTCTACACCGACGAAAAGTCCATCGGCCTGGAACCCCATTGGCAGCAGGCCGCCTGCGATGCATTTTCGTTAGCAAAGCAATAAGCTAAACTCGTATCCATTCTTTTGAAAATTCCTCTGGAGACATCATGCTTTACCCGCAATCAAACCCATTTCGACAATTCAATGACCTTTCCGGGTTCTGGGAACTAAGTTTCGATCCTGAAGATCAGGGGCGGCATTCCGGCTGGAGCAGCGGTTTCAGCGGCGGACAACCGGCAGCTGTACCGGCCAGTTGGAATGACCAGTTCGCCGAGCGGCGCGATTACTTAGGCCAGACCTGGTACCAAACCCACTTCAACCTGCCTTGGGGTTGGGATCCATCCCAACAGCACATCAGCCTGCGCTTCGGATCGGTCAATTACCTGGCGGAAGTGTGGCTCAATGGGGAGCGCCTAGGCGAGCACGAAGGCGGCCACCTGCCTTTTGATTTCGATCTACAGCCGCACATTAAACCGGAAGGCAATCTATTGGTGGTACGGGTGGAAGGTGAACTGGCTCCCGACCGGGTTCCGCCGGGCAATGTCCCCCCTGATCCTAAGAACATGTTCATGGACCAACAGCAGAATTTCCCACCCGCCTCATTCGATTTCTTCCCCTACTGCGGTATCCAGCGGCCGGTTCTGTTGACGGCCCGGCCGCGGGATGCAATTATTGACCTCACCGTAGTGACCAAGATTTCCGGACGCGTGCATGTCAAAGTCGATCTCTGCGGCAGCCCGCAGGGAATTGCGCGTTTCTCGCTGGGTGGCACGAACGTCCAGGCAGAAGCTTCGATTTCTGGCGATGTAATGGAAGCCGTACTGGACGTGCCAGATCCCATGCTTTGGTCGCCCGATTCGCCGTACCTGTATGACCTGACCGTAGAGTTATTGCAGCAAGGCGCGGTCTACGATCGTTACCAATTAGCGATCGGTATTCGGGAGATCGAGGTGCAAGGCGACACGCTGCTGCTCAATGGGGAGCCTGTTTACCTGCAAGGCTTTGGCCGTCATGAGGATTTCCCGGTGATGGGGCGGGGGTACGTTCCGGCGGTGATCGTAAAAGATTATGCGTTGATGAAGTGGATTGGCGCCAACTCGTTCCGCACCACCCACTATCCTTATTCGGAACAGATGATGGATCTGGCCGACCGGTTGGGTTTCCTGGTAATTGCTGAGACTCCGGCCGTAGGGCTGTTTTTTGCAGAAGAAGGCCTGGACCGCCGCTTGCAGTTGTGCCGCCAGTACGTCAATGAGTTGGTCGCCCGCGACAAGAACCATCCCAGTGTGATCCTCTGGAGCCTGGCGAACGAGCCGCATTCCGCCGTACCGGCCGCCAAGCCGTTCTTCCGCAATCTTTATGACCTGTGCAAATCGCTCGACTCCACCCGCCCGGTCACCTTGGTCAGTTACATTGGCGTGGCCGAGGAATCCTTTGAATTTTGCGATTTGATGTGCCTCAACCGTTATTATGGCTGGTATACCGAATCGGGCCGACTCGAAGAAGGCTGCGCGAATCTGGAAGCGGAGATGGACGCCATGTACGCCAAATTCAAGAAGCCGTTCATCTTGAGCGAGTACGGTGCTGATACCGTCGCTGGTCATCACGCTCAACCCCCCGACATGTTCAGCGAAGAATACCAGGCCGATATGCTCGAACAGTACAGCAAGATTTTACGCAGCAAAACTTATGTGGTCGGCGAACACGTCTGGAACATGTGCGATTTCAAGACCTCGCAAGGTGTCCGGCGGGTAGGCAGCCTGAACTTGAAGGGGGTTTTTACCCGCGACCGCCAACCCAAAATGGCAGCCCATCGACTGCGAAAGATGTGGAAGAAAACAGACAACGGTTGAGCTTTGTCCTGGCTGTTCTTCATTTTTAAAGTGTTTAGAGCCTTTGCAACTATATATGGCCGCGTATATCATTTCCATTCAACTGATACTCGGCATGAGAGAAAGCGGCATCTTCTTCTATCACACCGGAGACTTTTGCCTTGATGGTGCTTCTTGTTCTTTGCGTCTGATATTAAAACGCTCATCGTGAATTCTTCTGTATCGAACTGTCTACACATGTAAACAGGTGCGAATAAAAAAATTACTTGGGGCCAAAACGGTGATCCGTTGAAACCTTTGCATTCACCAGATAAACATCAAGGCTCATCTATGAAAAGAGTGAAAATCTGGTAAACTGAGCAGATGGAATTTCCAATCACAGACCTACTGAGTGCAGAAGAAAGCGA
>JAFGKO010000192.1 GCA_016928525.1 Anaerolineales bacterium
GGCGCTGGCCAACGTCAGCGATAGCGAACTGCTAGGCTGGCGGCTGAACGAGGGCTTTACCTATGCCCGGCTGCTCCTGGCCCAACAGCGCTACGCCGATAGCCTGTGGGTGCTGCAACGATTGGAGCACGCAGCTCAAGCCGCGGACGTGCGCTGGATTCTGTACCGCGCGCGGCTATGGCAAGCGGTGGTCTGTCACCAATCAGGCCGGCTGCCCCAGGCGCTCACCATCCTGGATGAATTGCTGGCACAGACATCCCGGATAGAACTCAATCCCGCGCGGCTGTATCTGGAACCGGGGGAACCGGCTCGCGTTTTGTTGGTAGAGGCCCGGCGGCGCGGACTGCGTCCGCAGCACGTCGCGCTTCTACTGGCAAAGTTCCCGCCCGAATCGCTTCCCTACCAGGGCGCCGAACTCCCCGAAGCCCTGACCGCACGCGAATTGGACGTGCTGCGTCTGATGGCCGAGGGCCTGAAAAATCAGGAAATCGGCGCACGCTTGTTCATCACCCTAAACACAATCCGGTATCACACGAGCAACATTTTTGGTAAATTGGGCGTGGACAATCGCACCGCCGCCGTCGCCCGCGCCCGTGAACTGGGAATCATGTAGCGAAACCACATCTTTCTCGGAACAACCCCACACATTTGTGTGGGGTATTGTTGTGTTGATCCTGCTATACTGTTTTCAACAATCCCAATGAGCAGGAGAATGTCTATGCAATACATGATCACGATCTACTCAATACTTGATTCATCCTGGGAGGAATGGTTCGCGCCGCTGATCCTCCATCCGCAGCCCGACGGTACTACTCTCCTGAGCGGCGACTTGCCCGACCAGATCGCCCTGCACAGTGTCCTGAACAAAATCCGCAACCTGAATTTGGAATTACTCTCCGTTACATCTATCGCACCCTCGGAAAACTGCGACGAAACGGGGTAATTTTCTGCTCTCCAATTGCCGGATGCGCCTGGAGAACTTGGCGGTTTTCTTTGAGGAGACCAACCTGGAATTTAGGAGAATAGCATGAAAATAAAAACGATGCTTTCATACTTGTGGAAAATTCCCCTCTGCGCCCTTGCTTTTTATGGTGGCACGATTTTGGGCGGGATGGTGGCTACCCTGACCGGCTTGCCCACCCCCGCAATGCCCGCCGGGGCCGATCAGATGGTGTTGGGCCAATATCTGTTGCTAGTGAGCCTGATCCTGGCGATTGCGCTGGCGTTCCTGGCCCGAAAACTGGCGGGAGGCTTCCTGGCCCGCTGGTTGGTGCTCGCCTTTTTGGTGTGGATCGCCCACGCGGTCAATAACGTGATTGAAGGGGCGATATTCACCTCGATGGCGGCAGTCTCCCTGTTCACGGTGGTGCTGTATGGCTTTGCCAGTCTGCTGTGCGGCGCGGTGGCGTCCTGGCTCTTCCCGCCCCAAAGCCGCGGGGATGGTTTTATCGGCTGCGCCAAAACACTCTTTGCCCGCTATAATGCCGTGGGCTGGAGTTGGCGTGCCCTGGCGGCGCTGCTAGCCTTCCCGCTGATCTATCTGGCCTTTGGATGCTTGATTTCCCCGCTAGTGGCGGATTACTACGCTGATGGCCTCTTTGGACTGGAACTGCCTTCCTGGAGCCAGATTTTGCCGATTTTGCTGCTGCGCAGTCTGTTCTTTTTGTTTGCCTGCTTGCCGGTGCTGATTTTGTGGCAGAATTCGCACCGCGGGTTGTTTCTCACCCTGGGGCTGATTCTCTTCCTGCTGGTGGGTGGCTTGAGCATGTTGCAGGCCTACTGGCTCCCTGTTCCCCTGCGCCTGATCCACAGCCTCGAAATCCTGGTGGATGAACTGGTTTACACGGCTGTCCTGCTGGTTTTATACCGTGCTCCGAAGGCTACTTAATAATGAATCCTAAAACCTGGTATCCCTGGCTGATGCTTGTCATCCGCTCGCTGCTCTTCCTGGCATTTCAGGCCGGGTTTGCGTTGGCGCTCCATCTGTCTGGTTCCTCTGTGCCCTGGGATGCTTCTGCTACCTGGTGGCCGTTTGCCATCATTTTCACCGACCTGGCTTGTCTTGGGCTGCTCATCCGCTTTTACAGACAGGAACGCCAATGCTTTTGGGATATTCTCCGGATCGAGCGGCAATTCGTCAAACAGGATTTGCTGTTCATGCTCGGCTTCTTGATGATTGCTGCGCCGCTTGGCTACCTGCCCAATATCTGGAGCGCTCAATGGCTTTTTGGTGACCCGCAAGTTGCGCTTGATTTGCTGGTGCGTCCCCTGCCTGCCTGGGCGGCGATCACCAGCCTTATGCTTTTTCCCCTTCTACAAGGATTGGTCGAAATCCCCACGTACATGCTCTACGCCATGCCGCGCCTCGAAGCGCAAGGATTGCGTCCCTGGCTGGCGCTTGCGCTGGCGAGTTTCTTTCTGTCGGCTCAACACATTTTTGCGCCCTTTCTGCCAGATGGTCGCTTCATCAGCTACCGTCTGGTGATGTTCTTGCCGTTTGCTATCCTGGTTGCTATTGTCATGCGCGCCCGTCCACGTTTGATGCCGTATATAGCTGTAATCCATGTGCTGATGGACATGTCTGTGGCGGTCATGTTCCTAATGATGATGAAATAAGCCCGTGGAATTTTCGTTGATACTTGAAATTGAGTTCGTTTCTTCGAAAATCTATGGTTTTCCGATACAAATTACCAAAAAAAGGAGAATAATATGAACCCGAAATTCCGTTTTCGTCTAAAGTTGCTATCCGTTTTCCTGACTGGGTCGCTCTTACTTTCGGCCTGTAACCCTACTCCCACATCAACGGTTTCGCCCACACCCACCGTGTTTTCTGAAACTGGGGAAGTGTTCCCGCGGCTTGTCTCCCCCACGCCTGTTCTAACGGCAGAAGTTGCAGGGACAGAGGTCACTTTCGGGGTGCTGACCCTCGTCGTGCCGTCAGGCGTAGCCAGCGGCGCAAACGGGAGTGATTCCCCTCGATTGGATAATGAAGATGCCGCCTGGTGGAAAAAGACACCTGGTCACCAACAAGTCATGCTCGGTGATTATTACATCTTACAAGGGAGATTTCATCAGCCACAGATTTACGTATATCCAGCGCAAGCGTATGCTGAGATGGTTCCAACTGCTTTTGAAAGCATCCACCGACTGAATAACATACTGAGCAATCCTGGCGCGCAGATTGCGGTGGAGCAACTTCCGGTCGTGCCGTTTTTCAATGCTCAACCAGTCTTTGCTGCCAATATCAAGACATTCTCATTCCAAAATGGAGCCGGTGTGCGTTTCCTAACTCAATATGCACAATCACCTGCGCCGGTTAATAATCACGAGTTGTTCTATCATTTTCAGGGATTAACCAGTGATGGAGCCTATTACATTCTCGCGATTTTTCCCATCACGGTCCCGGGGCTGGCTGAAACTCCCGCAGAAGCCGCCATCCTGCCCCTGGCAGGAATCGTTTACCCCGACATGACCGCCCCCAACGCTGATATGCAACCCTATTACACTGCCGCCACAAATCAGTTGAACGGCACATCCCCAGACGCTTTTAGTCCTTCGCTCAATCAATTGGATTTGCTGATTGAGTCGCTCAAGATTGCCGATTCAAACTCTGGTTGGCCCGCCGAGATAAGTTGGGAAACCGCCATTTTAATTCTCAATACCGGCAGAGTGATTGAAGTCGTGCAATCCCATAACCTGGATATCACGCTGACGTTAGCGGATGGCAACCAGATTAAAACTATCGAACCGGCGTTGGACGATATTTTCCGCGAGGTCGAACGCTGTGGGTATATTTGTAGTGCGATAAGTCTCATCACAGAATAAATATCAGCATCAAAGATACACCCGATACATTGGATAAAAGCGAGAAAGTCATGCAAACATCTACCGTCTTAACAACCAAACCCAATTGGCCACAGGTCGCCTCGTTTCTCGGCCTAGCCTTTGGCCTGACCTGGCTGGTGGACCTGGCCTTGTATTTGAATGGCGGATTGGCCAACCCCGCCACCACATTGCTGTTGCAATTCCAAATGCTCCTGCCAGCTTTCTCGGCCATGTTCCTGGGCGCTTTCTTCTTCAAGGAAAGTCCCATCTATTTCAAAACCAACCGCAGGACATCCCGCTGGTTCGTTTACTTCTACTTGTTGCTCACCTTTTTATACCTGCTTGGCGCCATTGCCGCTTTGGTCCAGCCTAACCTGGCGGCTACACTCACTTCGGCGCTGCTCATCCCGAACGTGCTTGGCTTGATCTTGATCATTTTGCTGCGCCTGGTGGGTGGGAAGGACTCTTTTGCCGGTGCAGGGCTGGGAGGCGGTAAAGGGCGCGTCTGGCTTTTCTACGGGCTGGGACTGGTCGCTTTTTATGGCATCCAGACTCTTCTCAACTATATCTTCAAAATGGGACAGGTAGTTGACATCACAACCGCTTTCCCGCAGATGGCAACCGCCAACCTGCCCGCCGCGGCGCTCGTGCCCATCATGGCGCTCAACACTGTGCTAATCGGTCCCTTCCTTGGGTTGATCATCGCCTTCGGTGAGGAGTATGGCTGGCGTGGCTACCTGCAGACTGAGTTGACCCGCCTCGGGCGCGTCCGCGGTGTTTTCCTGCTTGGTGTGATCTGGGGCATCTGGCATTGGCCGGTCATCTGGATGGGCTACAACTTCCCCGGTCAGCCGGTGCTTGGCTCGCTGGCAATGGTGGCGCTAGGAATTGTCTTCGCTTATTTCTTTGCCTACAGCGTTTTCAAATCGCAAGGTGTCTGGACAGCCGCCTACCTGCACGCGCTCAATAACCAGGCGTTGAGTTTCTTTTTCATGTTCGTTTACGCACCCACCAACATCCTTTTCTCCTTTGGCGCAGGCTGGCCCGGACTCGCGCTTGGCGCACTCGTTGTCTTTTTCATCTTGCGTGACCCGATCTGGAAAGTGACCGAGTAAAGGAATCAACATGAAGCTGACCATCTCCCACCTCTCTAAACAATACCGCCGCGACTTCTGGGGCTTGCGCAACTTCGACCTGGAACTCAAACCCGGAGTCATTGGTCTGCTCGGGCCGAACGGCGCGGGCAAGTCCACGCTGATGCGTATGCTGGCGACTATCACCCAGCCAACCGAAGGCAAGATCGAATGGAACGGCGTGGACATTGTCAAATCGCCCGACAGCCTGCGCGCCGTGCTTGGCTACCTGCCACAGGATTTCGGCGTCTACCCCAACCTGTCGGTACTGGAATTCCTCGAATACGTGGCAGCCATTAAAGGCATGGATGGCAAGACCGCCCGCCGCCGCATTGACGAGTTGCTGGTGCTGGTCAATCTCGTTCAGGCGGCAAAACGTCCGCTGGGCGGCTATTCGGGCGGGATGAAACAGCGTGTCGGCATTGCGCAAGCCTTGCTCAACGACCCGCAACTGCTGATTGTGGACGAACCGACCGTCGGGCTCGACCCCGAAGAGCGCGTGCGTTTCCGCAACCTGCTCTCGGATCTGTCGGGCGAGCGCATCATCCTGCTCTCCACGCATATCGTCTCGGATGTGGAAGCCACCGCCACCGA
>JAFGKO010000193.1 GCA_016928525.1 Anaerolineales bacterium
GAAATCGGTGTTGCCGCCGAAATTGAGCTGGTAGGTATGATCCAAACGCACGCCGCGGTCCATGAACAGGCTGGTGAGCACACGGTGCAAGATCGTCGCGCCCACCTGGCTCTTAACATCATCGCCGATCACCGGCAGGCCGCGCTCGCGGAAGCGCTGGCCCCAATATTCCTGGCTGGCAATAAACACCGGGATGCCGTTGATGAAAGCGCAGCCGGCCTCCAGTATCTGCTCAACATACCATTTGGTTGCCATTTCCGAGCCGACCGGCAAGAAGTTAATCACCACATCTGTCTTCGTGCTCTTCAAGATTCCCACGATATCGGCAGTGGGGCCGGGAGCCTTTTTGAGTATCTGCGATAAGTATTTACCCAGGCCGTCGTGCGTCATACCGCGCGACACGGGCACGTTCAAAAAAGGAACATCACTGAATTTATAGGTGTTGTTCGGATAAGCGAAAATCGCCTCACTCAAATCCCTGCCGACCTTCGTATCGACCACATCGAAGGCCGCCGTGAACTCGATATCCCGCACATGATAGCCGCCCAAGTTAACGTGCATCAAGCCAGGAATTTGCTCGTCTTCTTTGGCATCCTTATAAAATTGAACACCCTGCACCAGCGAAGAAGCACAGTTGCCTACGCCAATGATCGCCACACGAATTTTCTTACTGTCTTTCATTCAAATCTCCTGATAGAAATTAGTTTTTGGAGGTCAGTGGATCAACCGCCTGGCAGAATACAGCAAAGCAAATACTTTGTCGCACGACGCACTTTGCCGCCATATTGCGTCTCCACGCGCCAGTCGTATATTATACCCCTGTGTCCGAAAATTCATCCTTTTTCGTGCTTGCTAAAAAGCGGTCTCTCAGGTATAATCCCTTCGCTCTGAGAAAAGATCATTCTCTTAAGAAAAGAGCCGTTCGGGGTGTGGCTCAGCCCGGCTAGAGCGCACGGTTCGGGTCCGTGAGGTCCCCGGTTCAAATCCGGGCACCCCGACAGAAAAACTTCCTCTTTGTGAGGAAGTTTTTTTATTGATCCCGGTTTCTCCTGCAGTGGGATGGTACAAATCTGGGCACCCAGACAAAAACTCTCTCCATGTGAGGGAGTTCCGTTTTTATAGGCCCCGGTTTCCCTTGCAGGGATGATACAAATCCGGGCACCCCGACAAAAAACTCCCTCTCTCAAAAGAGGGAGTTTTGTTTCTTGTACGTTGCAGGGATTCTACTCCACAATCACCCAATCACTGCCACTTCTCCCGAACACCTCGGGCGAATACATCTCTTCTGCCTTCGCAGGTGGGACCACGAACTTTCCGGGCGTGGTGGCGCGCGCAATATACGTGTAGTCATATACCCCGTCCCACAGCAGGGACGTAAAGGCTTCGGCGCGTTCGTCACGCAGGTTCTGGTGTTCGTACCAGGTGCGCCACCACCACCAGCCATATTCAAAGTCTGGGCTTTCAGGGTCTTGCGGGATGCTCTGCGAGACGGCCAGCGCCGGATTGACGATCTCCAGGCCGGCGGGCAGCGGATCGACCAACGCCACATGGTAACGACGGTTGTCTGCCACCATGGTCAGGCGCACACGGACGCGCGCTCCAGCCTTGATGTGCCAGATGCCTTCGCTATCGCGATACACATCTTCGGGATCGTCCACGCCTTCATACTCACGCTGGACGACGAAGCCCATGTCGAGCGGATCGAGCCACAGGTCAGTGGGCGCGTACTTCAGGCCGAGGCGATAGTACAGGCGTCCGGTCCCGTCCTTCTGGATAACCAGATTTTGCATATCGGGGGCTTCGGCGACTTGTCCTGAGCCTGTCGAAGGGTCGGTCAGGTAGCTCATCGGGACCGTCGTTTCGTGCCGTTCGGTGCTGTAGCCCTGGTAGGCGTGCTCGCCGGCATAGGTCTCGCCCAGCCAGATGCGCGCCACGAAATCGGGCGTCTGCGCTTCATAGGTGTTGAAGTAGCGGTCCAGCGCGATCAGCACGAAGACGTTCTCCTGTGTGTTGCCCCAATGTCCGCGCACCCGATGCGCCAGCAGCCCGTTGACCACTTTGGGGATCAGGTCACTATTGGGGTCGTCGGCGATCAGCGCATCCAGCAGCACCGCGTCCGCGCGGCGGTTCGAGCCCAGGATCAGGTAGTTCTGGTCGTCATAGGTAGTGGTGAAGTTTGCGGCCCCAGCGGTCTCCACGACGCGGTTGGCCACATAGCGGCGGATGGACTCCAGTTCGGGGCCGGAGTTGGGATCATCGACCAGCACCTGCCAGATCCAGCCAACCGCTTCGAGCGGGATGCCGTCCAGCGTGGCCTCAGCCAGCAGTTGGCGCGCCTTGGCCGGATCGTTGTCGCCCATAAGGTCGCGTACGTACAGCGCGTAGGCGGACAAGGTCCAGCGCGTGCGTTGCGTGTACCAGCTCGGGTAATAGTTCTCGATATTTTGCAGGTAAGGTAGCAATTGATCCTGCATGTTCTGGGGGACATCGAAGCCCTTCTGTTCAGCGCGCGCCAGGGCATGCGCCACATGGATGGTATTGAAGGGGATCGACTCCTGGCCGCGCCGCCAGTACGGGAAGCCGCCATCGTAATTCTGCAAGCCTTGCAAGCGTTCGATATCGCGCGTGACGGCTGTTTCCATCTCAGTGGCGGATGGTAGCCCCTCGGCCTCGAAGGCCGTCAAAACGTCCCGCAGGGCGGCCACGCCCAGGATGCGGGAAGCATACTGCTCCGAGCACTCGTAGGGATAGTTGACCAGGTAAATGACCGCATCCGTCAGCGCTTGCAGCGCGGTGGACGAGGTCTGGATTTCCAGCCCGCCAAATTGCGGGAAGACATCCTGCGGCTTGGATACTGGCTGAACGATTGCCCCTTCATCTATTACACCGTAAGTGGCAAAGGCTTCTGTGGTGGCCGGAGTGTAGACTGGCAGCTCCACGTTGGCTGCATCCGCGTAGGGGCCTGAGACAGCCGCCACCTGGAAGCGCGCGGTTCCAGCCCTATCGGTCGCAGCCGGGAAGCGTACTTCGATCCGGTCATTGGCTGGAACGCTGACGCGCAGGCCAGCCTCACCCGTCAGCCTGGTGTTGGTGGTCTCGATGGCCACATCCACGGTCAGCGGCTCATCGGTCTGGTTTTGCAGCACGACCGGCAGTTCGAGGCTGTCGCCAAAGTTCAGGAAGCGCGGCGCGGACGGGCGCACCATCAAGGGCAGGCGGGCGGTCAGGTTGGCTTCGCCAGAACCGAACTTGCTCCCGCCTTGGTCAACGGCCACCACCATGATGCGGTAACGGGTCAGGTTGTCGGGCAGTTTTACCCTGACGGTCGCTTCACCATTGGCATCGGTGCGTACCTCAGGCGCGAAGGTCGCCAGCGGGTTGAAATCCGAGCGCACGGTGATCGGCGGCTGGGCGGCTCCTGCGCCATTTTCCGACTTGGCCATGTCTTCCATCGGGGCGGCTGCTGCGGGCATCTCCATGGCTTCTTGCATCACAGCACCTTCCCGTTCAGCGCCGCCGAGAGCGGCGGTCATGGTGGGCATGGGCGCTGGCGGGGCGCCTGCGGCGAATTCCTGCGGGTTGGCCAGGATGATGCTGGCGCGGCTGTATACACTCCAAATGTCTGATGGGCGTTGCGTGTAAAACACAGCGATGGGATCCGTCAACTCATAGTTGGTCAGCGCCAGGATGGATTCATCGACCACGATGACTGCCAGTTCTGCGTCCGGGACCGGTTCGCCGTTTGCATCTTTCAGCACGATGTTCAGATTGGTTTCAGCGCCGGGTTCCAGTTCAGTTTCTTGCGGCGTCAATTCCAGCGCCAGCGTACGACTCAAGGGCGGAATACTCAGGTTGAGCGTTCCGCTGGCGTAGGCGGGCCGGTCGGGCACGCCGGACAGGGGCTCGCCCTGATCGTCCGTGCGTGGCGCGGAGCCGACCAAGTCGACCTGCACGTTCAGGTTGGGGATGTATTTCTCCTCAATGGGCACTTTCAGGGTGTAACTGCCCTCTTCGATCTCGAAGCGCTCGGTGTACACAAACCCGTTTCGGCTGAGGGTCAGCAGGCCTTGCGCCGGGACGAAGGGGGACTGCACCAGGATCTCGGCCACATCGCCGGGCTGGTAGGTTTCCTTGTCCGGGATGAGGGTGGCTTCTTCCTGTTCGACTTCCCGCGAGGGCGGTAGTTCGCCGCCGCTGACCCAGCGCGTGATCTGAGTCTGGTTGCCGCGCTCCTGTTCGTCATGCACCAGGGCGGTGATGCGGTAGCGGCCTCCCACGGGCGTTTCGAATTCGCAGCTTACCGGCTCATCTGCCGATTCAAGGTTGCATTCCTGCAGGTCGGCTTCCTTTTCGGTCCATTCGCCGTTTTCGAACTTCCATTCCAGGCGCGCGGCGCTGACCTGGATGGGCTGCCCCGCGAGCGCGTTCCCGTCCAGGTCTGTGACGATCAGGTCGATCTTCAACGGCTGGTTTCGCTCCACAAAATAGCGCGCGCTGCGCATGCCCACATATAGCTCTCCGGGATGCACCAGCAGATTCGTGGACCCGGCCCAGGCCTGGCGGTTGACGTCCGTGACGGTGGATTCGGCGGTCACGCTGAACGGGCGCAGCCCCTCGTTGGAGTCGAAATCCATTTTCAGATAGTGATTACCGGTGGCATCCGTCAGGCCGCTGAAGTTCTGGGTTTCGGTCTCGCCATCGCCCGGCCCTTGATAGAACCACCACCAGGGCTGCCAGACCCCGAAGGTGAAATCAGGCCAGTTGGGCGGGTTGTAGTTGGTGGGCGTGGAGCTTACCAGCCAGTTGACTTCGGCGTTCGGCAGCGGGCCGCCTGCGTAATATTTGGCTTCCACGGCAACCGTAGCGGACTCGCCCACGAAATAAGGCCCTACCGTTTCGTTGCGCGCGTTTACTTCGAACTCGGGGCGGCGGAATTCCTGGATCTGGAAACCGTGCGAGAACGAGCGGCCATCCAGCCCAACCCCGGCGTCCATCTGGATATAGGCATAGCCCAGGTTGGCGTTTTCTGGGACGCTGAAGCTGAAATCGAACCCGCCTAGCGCGTTGACTTCGACGTTGCCTGTGCCCAGGTCGTTGCCTTGCGGATCGATGATTTGGTAGCTGACGTTCGAGACCAGGTTCCCGATCAGACCGACATCACCGTCTTGCTTCCGTCCGAGACGCCGGATCCAGCCCTTGAGGTGCACCTCTTCGCCCGGGCGGTACATCTGGCGGTCGTCGA
>JAFGKO010000194.1 GCA_016928525.1 Anaerolineales bacterium
ATGGTCAGCGCCACGACCGGGCCGATCACGACCGGGCCGTACTGCCAGGTGAGCAGCAGCGCCAGCACAGAACCGGCCAGCGAGCCGACGAACTGGTTAATCAGCCCCTGCACGGCGAAGAACATCCCGGCGCGGTCCATTCCCGTTTCCCGGGCGTCCACCGCCGCAATCTGGGCCGGGAAGGCGTACGGGATGGTGAAGAAGGCGCCGATCGAGAAGCTGCCAATCAGGCTGGCGATGATGCCGACGACCATCGGCGGCACAGGCAGGTTGAGCTTGGTCCAGCCCAGCGGGAAGAGCAGCATGGCGGCGGCAAAGACCAGCAAAGCGGCCCGGAAGGCGTACTTGGCGCCCTTCTTGCGCGTGATGATGTTGAAGACGATCAGCATAATGGGCACTGGCGCAAAGGCGGCCGCGTTCATCAAGCCCAGTTGCGAATCTGTGAGCCCCATCATGTCCGCGGCCATGAAGGCGATCCCGCCCAGGAAGAATTGCAGTCCGAAGAAGAAGGTCGCCACAGACGACATGTAGATCATGAAGGTTTTGTTGGCCAAGGTCATCTTCAAGCTCTCCCACAGCGGGACCCTCGCTTCGCTCTCGACCCCTGCCTGCTCACCGGACCCGCCGGGCTCTTCCTTGATGACCAGCAGCGGCCCGATGAAGGTGATGAAACTGGGTAACAGCAACAATGCTGTACTGCGCACCCCGAAACGGTCGAAGAGTATGGGCGCCACCACGAAGGCCAGCACATAACCGCCGGTATTGAAGAAAGTCTGCCAGCTTGCCACGCGCACGCGCGAGTTCTCGTCTGTGACGATCTCGGATAACGCTGCCAGGTAAGGCACGGTGATGAAGGTGTAGAAGAAGAAATACAGCGAACTGACGACCGCCACATAGATCGCGTTACCCCAGTGACCGTCCGCTCCCAGGCTCTGGCCGGTGACGGGCGGGAACCATAGCAAGGCAAAGCAGATCATGGCCGGGATGAAACCGATCAACATCATCGGCCGTCGCCGCCCCCAACGGCTGCGCATGTTATCGGTCCAGGTGGCGATGGGGATGTCTACCACGCCGTCCAGGATGCGCGCAAGGAGCATGCCGAGCGCGTAAGCGCCAGCCGGGGCGAACACTAGCGCGCCAGTCTCGATGCGAGATTGCGCCGGGCGATAATAATAGAGCAAATAGGTCAAGACCACCTGGTACAGGAATCCCGGCCCAAACCCGCCGATGGCGTAGATCGGCTCTTGCCATTTCTTTATGGTTTTCATGTTCCTCTCCTCTCTTTCAAATGTCATTGCGAAGGAGCCCCTGAGCGGAGGTGCGCCCTTTGCGCCGCAGTCGAAGGGTGACTGAAGCAATCTCCGATTAAACGGGGGATTGCTTCGCCCCACCCCTTCGACTGCGTTTCACTCCGCTCAGGGAGCAGGGCTCGCAACCCCGCCGAAGTGTGGCGGGGCAATGACAACTAAGTATTTGCAAAATGCTCTTTCACCCTGTTGACCACCGACAGGTCCACGGGCACGTCCGGCTGCATGGCGCCCATCATGGGGATCAACATCGCCAGGCGTTCACATTCCGCGAGGATCGCAGCGGGGTTCAGCGCCCTGGGTTGGCTTCCGGCCAGGCGCTCGAAGTTCTGGCAATAGATTTTCCTGAGCGCCTCCTCGGGCAGGCCCAGGCCGTGGAAGGGACCACTGAAGCGCCCGAACAGGAACCCGCTGTCTACATCTAATTGGAACTGCCCTTCCTCTTCCAGGAACCTGCGTATGATCTGGATGCGTAGCGCGCTCTCGTCTGCCTCGATCCCCATCTCCGGCGTAGAGAGCAGCGCTTTCGCGCCGATGTCGGTCCCGAACAAAATGCGCTCCTGGTATTTCAGGAAGAAATCGCGGGCCGCATCTGGATCCCGGCTGAAGTTATGGTACATCTCGATGCCGGGGGTCAGGTCGACGCACATATTTGGGAAGCGCTCTAGGAGTTCGGCCAGGCGCGGCAATTGCGCAGACAGGAAGAAGAAATGCGCAAAGATGACCTTCAACTTCGGATGGCGCTCCAGCACGTTGAGCACCTCGGCGTACTGGGCTTCATTGTTGATGAAGCTGCCATCCCCGTAAAACCAACCCTGCGCCCGCGCCCAATCCGGGACTTGCTCTGCGTCCCAGAACTCCTCCGGGTCGTTGACATGGAAGATGAGCGGCGCGCCGCGCTCTTCCAGCGCCGCCCAGTAGGGCTCGTAGACGGGACTATCGAACGGCGGGATGGGCAGCATCTTGCGCATATCGGGTTTGCCCTCGATCATTTTGATCCCGTCGCAGCCCATGTCGAGCAACTGGCCCACATAAGCCGCGAACATTTCCCCGCAAGTATCGGGCGCCATGAACAGCGGCGAGATATCCAGGCCGCCGAAGACGTACGTCCGTTCCGGGTGCTGGGACTTAACCAAAAGCGCATCTGGCACCAGGCTCAGACGCGCGCGATGGGGCGTGCAAACGATGTTGAATTTTCCCACCCCCTGTTTACCCAGGATGTCGATCAATCCCGGCCTGTAATTGGGATGCCCGAAATGGATATGGCAGTCCAGCAGGGGAAGATTGGCTAAGGCGTGGTCCATGGTTTCTCCTGAAGGGTAATATGTTTCAACCGCTAAAGCCAATGAATCTTGCGTAAAATTATACTTGGTTTTCAGCCTACCCTTATATGTCATCCTGAGCGCAGCGAAGGATCTCCCGCGCTGTGCGCGGGGATTCTTCACTCCCTACGGCTGTTCAGAA
Source organism: Anaerolineales bacterium (assembly GCA_016928525.1). The sequence goes on from JAFGKO010000194.1 coordinate 2,772, forward strand.
TGACAAAATGGTTTCGATTTTTGACTCTCTCCCTTAATTCAGATAAATAACATCTAAAAATGGTAGTAAAATGAGTTATCATTTTTCTTTCGCCAATATAGGAGGCAAACCATGATTACGGTTGAAAAATCCGTCCTGATCAATAAACCAGTAACGGATGTGTTCGCATTTGTCACGAACGGTGATAACACCACCAAATGGCAGGTTGGCGTGGAAGCGGTGCAGCAGGGAGAAGGTCCTACGAATACAGTCGGCTCAACTTATACGGAAGTGCGCAAGTTCATGGGCCAGGAGATGAAGACCACCCTGGAACTTACAACATTCAAGGAAAACACCAAGTGGAGTGCTAGAGTGGTTAAGGGACCGGTGCCCTACGAGATCACGACCACCTTCGAAACTGCAAATGGGGGCACCAAGATGACCACGCGCATCGATGGAGAGCCATCCGGCTTCTTTAAAGTAGCGCAGGGCATGGTCAGCAGCCAGCTCGAAAAGAACCTGGAAGAGAGCGGACAAAAGCTGAAGGAACTGCTGGAAGCCGTCTAGAACGTCTCAACCTTCGCAAGGTTGTATAATGGGAGCCAACACAGGCTATCATCTCATTTAGGGAGTGCCTGAGAAACTTACCACCAAGTCACAAAGGCCCGAAGTCACCAATTTTTGTATTTGTGTCTTTGTGACTTAGTGCCTTCGTGGTGAGAGAGCGGATTTCTCAGGCACTTTCAGGGAGGTTCCCATGAAAATTCTGATCGCAGCCGATATGGAAGGCATTTCCGGCGTGACTACCTGGGACCAGGTCACTGCCGGGCATTTTGAATATCCGCGCTTCCGCCGCATTATGACAGAGGATGTCAATGCCGCAGCGCGCGGCGCGTTCGACGCAGGCGTGAAGGAAGTTTTTGTCACAGACGGTCACGCGAACGGCTCGAACATCCTGATCGAGGAACTGGACCCGCGCGCATCGCTCAACAGCGGTTCGCCTTCGCCCCTGTCGATGGTGCAGGGCGTGGACGAGGTGGATGGCGTGATTTATGTCGGTTATCACGCCCGCGCCGGGTCGCCGGAGGGTATTCTCGATCACACCTGGTCGTCCAGAACAGTGGCCAACGTCTGGTTGAACGATATCCTGGTGGGGGAGTACGGTCTCAACGCGGCGGTAGCCGGTCACTTCGACGTGCCAGTGTTGATGGTCACCGGCGACCAGACAGCCTGCGCCCAAACGGTCGAGTTGCTGGGAAACCTGGAGACGGTGGTGGTCAAACATGCTACGGGGCGCTATTCCGCGGAGTGCCTGTCGCCCAAGGTCGCGCAGGACATGATCCAGAAGGCGGCTGCAAAAGCGGTCGGCAGGCTGGCCAAGCGCAAAGCTCCCGCGCCATTCGTGCTGGAGGAGCCGATTATGCTGTCGGTTGAGTTTTTCACCTCCGATATGGCTGATCGCGCCATGCGCATGCCAGAGGCCGAACGGGATGGCACCTGTATCTCATTGTCCCTGCCGGATATGGTCACGGCCTATGGCGCCTTCCGTGCACTGGTGGCGCTGGCCGCTTGTTGAAGTTTTCTTTTACTGCCGGGCAGCAAACCACGTTGTCGATCTGGATCTTCAGCCAATTGACCCGTCCACGAGACAGGCCAGTGACGAATGTCGTGGCTTTGTTTGTCATCCTGATCACAGTCATTCCTATTTCTTTGCCCAGCGCTTGACAGCTGAGAGCAGCGATACAGGTAAGTCAAAACCACTTTGACAGGTGAGTCGACTGTAGTAGATTGAGGCATAGAAATGTTTCCATGATAAAATCCTAAAAATTCACAAATTTATGAGAGGACAATCCGTCTTATGCCAAAACGAAGACATCGATTTGTACCTGATGGTACTCTTTTGGCAATAATGGCCTTATTCGTGGTTGGCGGGCTACTAGCGCTCGGTTTCCTGGGAAACTTATCCAAAGAAAACCGGGCGCTGATCGTTATAACCAGCAACGTTGTTATTCTTGGTTGTTTTGCAGTCTTAATTTTCCTAACTGCCTTCAGAAAGCAATTGCGCAGGCGAGTCTGGTTGAGGACGATGTCTGCCTGGAAAGAATGCTCCCAGACCAGGCGTGCCCCGAATTTCGTCCTGACTGAGCATTTATCGGAAAATGGATTGAGGCACCTTGCAATCCAAGCGTACTCTCGGATGGGATATCGCATTGCCAATGGAGAGGATGAAGCCGTGTACATCCAAATGATTAACCCGGATGGGGGAATTGAATTGGTCGCTTGTAAACAAAAGCCAGATTTATTAGAACTCCACCATGTCTACAGCCTCCAACTCGAAATGAAACGCATGAAAGCGGTGCGCGGTTATGTCTGGTCGCCCGCGGGATTTACGAGCGAAGCAATAAGTTGGGCTGTTCACAGGCCTATCGTTCTTGCAGACCAGCATGAAATTGGACGTTTGGTCGATTGCGCCAATGCAAAAGGCTCGCGTTTCCTGGAATACTAATTGGATGAAGATATAGTGAGCACGGAGAGTTTATGCATGAAATACCACTTCTAATCAATATTGTCGTAGCTCTGGTGGTTGCGTTTTTCGGTGGTTTGATCGCCCGGCGTATTGGTCTTCCCACTATCATTGGTTATTTGCTGGCAGGGATCGCTATTGGGCCATTTACACCCGGTTTCGTCGGTGATGCCGAAACGATCGGCCAACTGGCCGAACTGGGTGTGATTTTCCTCATGTTCGGTGTCGGTCTGAACTTCTCGCTCAAAGATCTCTGGAAAGTGCGCTCAGTGGCGCTCCCTGGCACACTGGGCCGATTAGCGATTACCATTCTCATGGGTCTAGGCCTCAGCCAACTGTGGGGATGGGAACTCAAATCCGGCATCATACTGGGGTTGGCAATATCTGTTACCAGTACGGTCGTCCTGGCGCGCGGCTTGATGGATAACGGTTTGTTGAATACGCAACCGGGCCAAGCCGCTATCGGAGGCTCAGTTGTAGAAGATCTGATAACAGTTTTGGTCCTGGTCCTGATGCCCACCCTGGCCAACACACCAGATGGCTTCGACTGGCAGCAGCTTGGCCTGACCCTGCTCAAGGCAGTCGGTTTCGTGATCCTGGTGCTGTTCGCCGGAACGAGATTGATCCCCTGGGTGCTACTGCGTATTGCCCATACGCGCTCTCGCGAGCTGTTCATCTTGGTGATATTGGCAATTTCCCTCGGCACAGCTCTCAGCGCGGCGGAGCTCTTCGGAGTGTCGCTGGCGTTAGGCGCATTTGTCGCCGGCGTAGTTGTCAGCGAATCGCCGCTCAGCCACCAAGTTGGTGCGGACGTTTTTCCCTTTCGGGAAGCATTCGCGGTCTTGTTTTTTGTCTCAATCGGAATGCTGGTTAACCCGAGTTACATACTCGATAATATTGTTCCTATTCTGATAGTGACCGGATTAATTGTGGCCGGTACAGCGCTCGTAACTGTATTTTTAGGTTTTTTATTCCCTTGGCCAGCTCGCACGACACTGGTCTTGGCTGCTAGCTTTAGCCAAATCGGTGAGTTTTCCTTCATTTTAGGACAGCAAGGCATGGTGCTTGGCTTGCTGGAACGAAGCCAGTATTCCCTGATCTTGGCAGGCGCGCTGCTATCCATTACGCTCAACCCGCCGATGTTCCGACTGATCCATCCATTGGAAAAATGGTTACAACGGTTTCCAAGAGTATGGAGTTTGCTGGATCGGCATGGCCCTCCACCGCCTCAGATCGAAGAAATAATTGATAATCATGTTGTGATTGTCGGTTATGGACGCGTGGGGCGCAACATTGTCAGTCTGTTGGGACAGATGGGGATACCACATCTTGTCGTGGATGCCGATGCAGGAAGGATAGAAGAATTGGACCGGCAGGGCATTTCCAGTCTTTTCGGAGATGCGGCCAACTCGGAAGTGCTCACCCACGCAGGCTTACGACGCGCACGTGCGCTCGTTGTCGCAGGCCCAGATGAAGATGCCAGCGCGTTGGTTGTCACCACCGCGCGCGACCTGGCACCGGAACTACCCATTATCGCTCGGGCAATCACTGTGGAAGGGACAAAGCGGCTCGCGCAACTCGGCGCGCAAGACGTTATTCACCCCGAACTGGAAGGCGGCCTGGAAATTGTGCGGCATACACTGCTGCAATTGGGTTTCCCACTACAGGAAATATACCGGTATACGGATGCCGTGCGCCGCGATCATTATGACTTGCAAGTCAACACCGAGGAAGAGCATCGGCTGCTGCATGCGCTCCTGGACGCAACGGGTGGCATCGAGATTAGTTGGTTCCGTTTACCGGTGGGCAGCCCTTTGGTTGGGCAGACGTTAGCCCAGGCCAATTTGCGTGCACGGACCGGCGCATCTGTAGTAGCGATCCTGCGCGAAGCCGAATTGATAGCCAACCCAAAGTCCTTGACGGCATTCCAGCCTGGAGACCGGGTCGGCCTGATTGGCAATAAAGAAGAGATTGATGCAGTCGCGCAGCTATTATTGCTGCGATCAGAGGGCGAAGCGCGCAAAACGGTCTGAAAAGAATAATTCTTGGCACCTTGCCTGCCGAAACAGGTACTTATTGTTAACAACACTATCCTTGATATAAAAAGCATAAAAGTGTACAATGCACGGACTCGCGGTGAGAGAACCCGTCTCATCGGTGCAGCGTTCTGCACAAACCGCCGCCTTTTGAGGGATTCCCTCGGAGGGCGGCGAGTGTTGTTAATCCGTTCCGAGACGGATTATCTGGCTGCGAGAAAAATCTACCGGCATAGCCGGTACACCGCTTTGCGGCACAAGTACCGCAGAGCGGCACAAGTACCGCAGAGCGGCACAAGTAAAAACCCCTTTGGAGGATTATGTAGTGACCGGTCAATTTCATTCCCATCTATCTCCGAAACTGGAGGCCAGGCCCCTGCCGGAAAAAGGCGGAATGGGTGTATTCGCCTGTGAGCCAGTCGGCAATGGCGAACTTTTAGTTTTATGGGGCGGGCGCATCCTCGCCGAGTCAGAGCTTGACCCCGAGTTACCCCACTTCACACAACGCGTGCTTCAGATCGAGGAAGGTTTGTACATGTTGCAACCCGAGCCGCTGGAGTCATCAGACTACTTCAATCATTCCTGTGATCCCAACGCAGGCTTCAGCGGTCAGATAGCCCTGGTTGCCATGCGTGATATCGAACCCGGGGAAGAAGTCTGCTTCGATTACGCCATGTGTGATGGCTCGCCCTATGACGAATTCATCTGCTCTTGTGGATCAGAGAACTGTCGCGGAAACATCACAGGGGAAGACTGGAAGCGCCCGGATTTGAGGGAACAATATGCCGGATACTATTCACCTTATCTCCAGCGCCGCATCAATATGCTAGATGCAGTCGAAGCTGGTAAACTTAGCCTGGAGGTGTCTCTGGGCGTATGAGAAGAAACAATTACACCAGCCGCCGTTTCCGGCGGCTGGATTGTCGATAAGGCCAATGAGTATTATAAGTACTATAGGGTTTTCCGGGCGGATCTTTCTTGTGGCGCTGGTTTTGCGCCTCATCCCGGTCGTGCTGACGCGCTCACTGGGCATCGGCCTGGACGACATGTTTCAGTATGACATGTTGGCGCGCAGTCTTGCCAGTGGTAACGGCTTCCGCTGGTATGCCTACGAAGACCTCAAGCTACTGGAACCATATGTCGACTTCGATCTCTCATCTGTAGCATATGACCCCCTCCGTGGTGTGCCGACTTCCTTCCGCGCGCCGTTGTATCCTGCCTTTCTTGCCCTGATCTATCTGGTCACAGGTGCAGAGGCGGGACGTTTTTTTGCCGTCCGGCTGGTGCAGGCCGGGCTGGGCGCTTTGCTGGCCCCGCTGACCTATTGCGTTTCCCGCCTCCTATTAAACCCTCTCCCCATGGGGGAGGGCAGGGTGAGGGATAATTCCCGCCTCTTCCCCGTTCCTGAATCTGCCGCCGTTATCTCGGCCTGGATCGTGGCTTGTTATCCGCTGCTCATTATCTATCCGATTGGCCTGGCAACGGAAAACCTTTTCTTCTTGCTTGTTCTGGCTGCTTTTTACTTCCTTCTTCGAATCCCCGATTCCCGATCCTCGATTTCCAGCCCCAGTCCTTCTGCTCTCAATTCTCTTCTCTCTGGCTTTTTCCTTGCTCTTGCGGCATTGACTCGTTCCGTCGTCTTGCCCTTTGCTGGTTTAGCCGTTCTATGGACCTGGCTCATGCTAAAACAAAAACGTGGCGCCGCCCTCATGGCGTTGACAATACTGGTCCTGATCGCGCCCTGGGTGACTCGCAATTCACTCTTGCATCAAAAGCTCAGCGGCATCGAATCCTCGATGGGCTACAATCTGTATCTGGGTTATTATCCTGAAGGAAACGGCTCCTTCATCTTTGGTCCCTCTCTCGACCTCATCCCCATCCTTGACGATGCCGAGCGTGACCAACTTGGCACCCAAAAGGCGCTTGAATTCATCCGCACCGAGCCAGGACGCTTCCTGCCATTGGCATTTAATCGCCTTGGCTTTTTCTTCGGCCTGGAAAAACGTGTATTGATCTACTTTTATGCCAACAACCTTCTGGGCTATATTCCCAAGCCGCTTTTGCTGACGATTGCGGGGATCTTCTTGCTGCCGTTTGTCTTTGTGGCTGCATCTGCCGCGCTTGGGCTGGCTCTGATGCGCCTCAAACCGGGCGCGATCTTGCTGTATCTGCTATTGTTTACCTATATCCTGCCGCACGTGCTCATTCTCTCAGAAGACCGTTTTCACCTTGCCATTGTTCCTTATCTGGTCATCTTGGCTGCGCAAACCTGGATAGGTGGTTGGAAGGCATTTTCAAATCGCTGGAGAGAATCATTAACTGGCAAAATCGCAATAAGTATGGCGGTACTTGCTTTGATACTGTTATTTATGAACTGGGGCTTTGAACTTTCCCGTGATGCGGATAAAATTGCCGCATTGTTGGGCCCAGCCGGCAATCAGACTTACTTTCCTTACTGATTACTGAAAACTGGTCACTGAACACTGGATTTTGAATGAAAACCCTCCTTGGCCCTAAACTCCACTTCGACTGGAAGATCGTCACAATTACTATCGCCAGCACCTTGTTGCTGATGGTTGACCACTATCATCGTATGACGGCTTACAAACATTGGGACAGGGTTATCCTCTATCTTATAATCCCCCTGGCTTTTGTTCTTTTTGTTTTCCGCGAGAACCCCCATGATTACGGTTTGACCCTCGGTGACTGGAAGGCCGGGCTAATCATCACGCTGGCGGGCATACTGATCATGGCCCCGGTCATCTGGTATCTTGGAAAAAGCGACCCCAGTATGACTGATTACTACAAACCGCACGCAGAAGGCCTGCCCTGGACAACATTCCTTGACCTTATTGGTTGGGAGTTTTTCTTTCGCGGCTGGATTTTGTTCGGCTATGCTCGCAAGTTTGGCGCGGAAGCCTTGTGGCTGCAAGCGGTCCCGTTCGCGCTAGCGCATATTGGAAAGCCTGAAGTCGAGACTCTCTCCACCATTTTCGGCGGCTTTGCCTTTGGCTGGGTGGCTTGGCGCACGCGCTCGTTCCTGTATCCCTTCTTGATCCATTGGTTCATTGCCAGCTTTATTATTCTCGTTGCGGCGGGTGTGCTTGGCTGAAACCTTTTCCCTCCGCCTGGCTACCGAAGCCGATTTCCCGGAGATAAAGGCGCTTATCCGGCAGGTGCGGATTAATCCGACAGGGGTGGACTGGCGTCGTTTTACAGTGGCAGTCAACCAGGGCGGACAAGTGATTGCCTGTGGGCAGTTGAAGCGAGTACCCGGCGGGCTAACGGAACTGGCCTCCCTGGCCGTGCGTCCCGCTTATCGTCATCACGGAGTAGCGCGTGCCCTGATCGAACATTTGCTGGCCGATGCGCCGCGACCGGTTTATCTCACCTGTCGTTCAGGTTTGGGCGGGTTGTATGAAAAATTTGGTTTTCGAGCGCTCGAGAGCGATGATATGCCCGCATATTATCGCCGCCTGCAACGGCTGGCAGGACTGTTGATGGAATTAGCGCGCAGAGGAGAAACCCTGCTGGTGATGAAGTTGAGATAAAATTAAGGAAGGCAATGAAAACGATTCTGAATATTTTGATAGGCGTTTTGCTGGGACTGCTGTTGGCAGGCGGGGTGTGGTTGGCGGCGCGCGCCCCGCAGGGCGAAGGCGTCGAATTGCGGCCTGCTCCCACGCCCGAACCGATCCAGGTGCATGTGGCGGGCGCGGTCGTGCGCCCGGGTTTGTACGACTTGCCGGAGGGCAGCCGTGTCATGGATGCCATTGAAGTAGCAGGAGGGCTTGTGGCCGAGGCCGATAAGAATGGCCTGAACCTGGCTGCTCGTGTGGAGGACGCGCAAAAGTTGGACATACCTTTTGTATCGGGTTATGTCCCTGAGGCGGATCAAGGTTTTGTAGTGATTTCAGAGGGCACGCCCTCGCCGTCCGCAGGGGAGGAGTTGGTAAACATCAACACCGCTTCGCCAGAAGAATTGGACGAACTGCCCGGCATTGGCGAAACCAACGCACGGAGGATCATTGCATACCGAGAGGAGAACGGCCCGTTTGCGCGCATCGAAGATATTGTCAACGTCTCTGGCATTGGTGCATCGACTTATGAGGGCATCAAAGACTTGATCACCGTCGGCAATGGAGAAGAATCACCATTTCCATCCGATCCATTTGGAGGATCGACTGCTACTCCCGATCCTTTTGCCCCGTAATCATGCCCTTTGACCATTTCGACTTTATTGCCCCTGTCTTCTCCCGTGTTGGTTATTCCTCGTTGGAGATGATGCTCGCGCAGGCTGACCTGCCGACATCTGGTCGCGTGCTGGATGTTGGCGGCGGGACGGGCCGCGTGGCAACTGCCATCCGTGAACATGCCGGGGAGGTGATCGTCGCGGACGCGTCCCTCGGTATGCTGCGCCAGGCGGATCGGACTCAGCTTGGGCTGGCCTGCTCGAACTCTGAGTCACTTCCGTTCCCGAACGAGACTTTCGAGCGCATCATCATGGTGGACGCGCTTCACCATGTCATCCACCAGGGCCAGACCGCCCGCGAGATGTACCGCGTGCTCAAGCCCGGCGGGCGCATCGCCATCGAGGAGCCGGATATTCGCAAGTTTGCCGTCAAATTGATCGCGATAGGAGAGAAGCTGCTACTGATGCGCAGTCATTTCCTGTCTCCAGGGCAGATTGTAGACTTGTTCTCGTTCGACTCGGTAAAAGCGAGTATCCACGCTGCGGAGGGCAATGCCTGGGTGGTGATTGAAAAACCGGGGTAATCATCCATAAGATTGCAGAGCATTTGTCAAGGCAGGGCATCAATTTGGAAATTCTTCATAAGGGGTGTCGTGTTTCTGGGGGATGTTAAAAAAACCGGTCACTATTGCAGTAGGCTTACAACCTTGTAAGCCTACTGTTCTTAACAATGAAAATGATATATTATTTTCAAGTAAATTTTTCGTCTTGCCGGAAAGATACCATGTTTGAGCGATACCAAAAATTTATTAATCCCATAGAAATAGAAGACGATCCCGAGCAGACTCGTATGTCGGCACTGCTCAATCGTTTTCTTTTGATGTTCATATATATTTTTATACCGTTCCTGGTGATCGGGCCCTTTATTTTCCCTGTTTGGTATGCGAGTTGGATAGCCTTTGTCTGTCTGGTAGCACTCTGGTTCTTGGCGCGTTATCTCACGCGGAGGGGGTATCTGCGCTACTTTAATATGGGGTTTGTATTTGTGTTATGGGCGCTTACCACCGCGCTGGTATATCTTACCGGTGGCGTGGAGCATGCACCGAATGCTCTTTCTTATGTGACGGTTGTTGTATTTGCCGGGATGTTGTTGGGCGGGCGTGGTGGTATAGTTGCGACAGTCATGAGTGTGGCGAGCCTGTTGCTGATGATAAACCTTAGCGCTGCTGGCCTGATGGTACCGCGAGTAGATAACGGCTCTGAGTTGGATGAGTTCTTTGTCATATCTTCAAATTTAGCCGTGGTCGCACTTTTCCAACTGACAGCGTGGCGCAGCCAGAGAGATGCGCTGCAAAAAGAACACGATTTAGCAGAAAAAGCGCTTGCTGCCAGCCAATACAAAACTGATTTGATGGCACGTGTCAGCCATGAACTGCGCACCCCATTAGGGGCGGTGCTTGGTTTGGCAGATATGCTGCGTTCGGGAGCGGTGGGGGAGATTTGCGACGAGCAGGAGCTTATCCTGCAAAAAGTGGTTTACAATGCAGAGTACCTTCAGGGTCTGGTGGATGACCTTTTGAAGCAGTCTCATCTTCATTCAGGCAAGTTGATTCTCAAACAGGAGCCTTTCTCACCGGCCGAGCTTTTCGACCGTGTTTTTGTGCCCTGGGAATCGGTGGCTGTAAAAAAAGGACTTCGGCTGCAAATGGAAGGCGTTGACAGATTGCCCGAAGTACTATTTGGTGATATAGAGCGTCTAACGGAAATTTTTACCAATCTGGTTGACAACGCAATTAAATATACAGAACAAGGCGGAGTTGCAATAAGCGTCTGCGTCCTTGCTAACGACTATTGGCAGGTAGCAGTCAGGGATACGGGTGTTGGAGTTGCGCCTGAATTCCTCGACTCTATATTTGAACCCTTCACACAGGTGAATGGGCCAATCATTACCCGCAAGCAGGGGGGCGTGGGATTGGGCCTCACCATTGCCAGGCAACTGGTGGGACTGATGGATGGCGTAATCACAGTTACCAGTGAAGTTGGCGTGGGCAGCATCTTTACTGTCACCTTACCAGTCATAATGCGTCAGCAGGAGAAAGGAAAATGAAACCATTGGCTTTTGTTATTGAAGACATGGAAGATGTGGCTTTGGTTTTCCACACCGCAATGGAGAAGGCAGGCTTCGAAACGGAGACCATTTACGATGGCGCCCTGGCGCTTGAACGCCTTGTCAAAGTTGTTCCTGCGCTGATTGTGCTTGATTTGCACCTCCCTGGCGCTTCCGGGGAACAAATTTTGGAATACATTCGCTCAGACTCGCGTTTCAAAGCTACTAAAGTTATAGTGGCGACAGCAGACGCAAATTGGGCAGACAAACTTACCGATAGTTCTATTTACATAATATTGAAGCCAATTGGTTTTACCCAGTTGCGGGACATGGCAGAACGGCTCAAGCCCCATATAGAATAGTAGAATACAAGCCCTGAGTAGGGCTGTTTTTTTGAAGTAATTGAAACTTATCGTCCTGAGCGGAGTGAAGCGCAGTCGAAGGACTCTTGCGCAATTGCACCTCGACTGCGGTGCACACCGTCCTTGCGTCCGGTGCAAGGGAAAAATGCACCTCCGCTCGGTGAGGAATGATTTTTAGAATAAATTTCAATCAGTTCTTTTACGAATTATGGTCGACCTCCGAAGTCGTTAGGACCTCGGAGGTCTGCTTTATCAAAACTCCATTTTCAACACCTGCCGCGCGATCACCAATCTTTGGATTTCGCTGGTACCTTCGCCTATTGTCATCAGGCGCGCATCGC
>JAFGKO010000195.1 GCA_016928525.1 Anaerolineales bacterium
AGCGCTGCGTGAGAGTGAGGAGCGCTTTCGACGAGCAATCGCCGACGCCCCCTTCCCGATGCTCATCCATGCTGAAAACGGCGAAATCGTCGTAGTTAACCAAACATGGACTGACATCACGGGCTACACCCACGCCGACATTCCCACGATTGACGCCTGGACTGAGCGAGCCTACGGTGAACGTAAAGCCATTGTGCAGGAGGACATCGATCGACTTTACAGTATGCAAGAGCGACAGGCCGAAGGGGAATATGTCATCACAACACGCTGTGGAGAAAAGCGGACCTGGGATTTCAGTTCATCGCCACTAGGACAGCTATCCGATGGGCGACGGTTGGTCCTGAGCATGGCAATGGATGTGACTGAACGCAAACAAGCCGAACAAGCGGTGCTTGCCTCTGAAACGCGTTACCGGCGGCTCTTTGAAGCCGCCAAAGATGGCATCCTGATCCTCGATGCAGACACTGGCAAGGTGATTGATGCCAATCCTTTCCTGCTTGATCTGCTGGGTTATTCTCATGCGGAAATCCTGGGAAAAGAACTGTGGGAGATCGGCGTTTTCCACGATATTGTGGCATCCCAGGCGGCTTTTCTCGAACTACAGGAGACAGGTTACATCCGCTACGAGCATTTGCCGTTGGAAACCAAGGATGGGCGAAGCATTGAGGTGGAGTTTGTCAGCAATATCTATGAGGCGAACAGCACGCAAGTCATCCAATGTAACATTCGCGACATCACCGATCGCAAACAAGCTCAGGAAGCCTTACAAGCCAGCGAGGAAAAATACCGCAATATTGTTGAGACAGCCCAGGAGGGTATCTGGATTATCGACGCTGAAAATAGGACCACGTTTGTCAACCAGCGTATGGCGGAGATGCTCGGTTACACTGTCGATGAAATGCTTGGCCGGTCTTTATTTGCTTTCATGGACGACGAAGGTAAGGCGCAAGCAGAAGCCAATGTTGAGCGCCGGCGACAAGGTATCCCGGAACAACATGAGTTTGTCTTTCGCTGTAAAGATGGATCACCGCTGTGGGCCTTTCTTTCAACTAATCCCATTTTCGATCAGCAGGGGCAGTATTGCGGTGCGCAGGCGTTGGTCACCGATATCACTGATCTGAAACGAACCCAACAAGCCGAACGCGAACAGCGTTTGTTAGCCGAAGCACTAGCACAAACTTGCAACGCCTTGATCAGCAGTTTGAGTCTTGATACGCTCATGAACACCATTCTGGAGAATGTCTCGCGTGTCGTACCGAATGATGCCGCCAATATCATGCTCATCGAGAATGATCTGGCTCGTATTGCCTATTGGCGCGGCTATCGCTCGGAGCGGATTCCATTTCTCCAAAACTTACGTTTACAGGTGAGCCAGACCTCAAATCTGCACCATATGCTGGTGACGCAACAACCATTCCTGGCGTCGTATATCGACCATTTTACCGACTGGTTACACAACCTGCACACCGAGTGGGTGAAATCTTATGTCGCCGCACCGATCCGGTCACATGGCAACGTGATCGGCTTTTTGAACGTAGACAGCGGCACGCCAGGCTTCTACACCGAGACTCATGCGCAGCACCTACAGGCATTCGCCGATCAAGCATCAGTTGCCATCGAACACACCCAGCTCTATGAGCAAATTCAACGCCATGTCAATGAGCTTGAACAACGTGTCATCGAGCGTACCGCGCAGCTTAACCATGCCAAAGAGCGTGTTGAGGCTATTCTCAATAGCGGTAATGATGTGATGATCCTGTGTCGTACAGATGGCCGCATCGACCAGGTAAACCCCGCCTTCGAGGCCATCTTCCAGTGCGAACCTGATGAGGTCTATGGGCAGCCCATAACACGACTTGCCGTTCCTGACCATACAGCAAAACTGGAACAAGTATTTGCTGATGTCATTGAAAACCAGCATCCGAGGCGCTTTGAAATTACCGTCCAGTGTCCTCACCGCACAAACTTTGATGCCGACATTGTGCTTTCACCCATTGTTGGGCAGGACAAGATGCTGATGGGTGTTGTGTGCAGTTTGCGGGATATGACGGAACACAAACAACTGCAAGAACGGCTGCGCCAGATGCTGGAACACGAGATGGAACTGAGCGAACTCAAAACACGTTACGTGTCGATGGCGGCCCACGATCTGCGTAACCCGTTGGCCGTGATCCGAAGCGCTATCGATTTAATGCAGCAATATGGAGACCGGTTGACGAATGAGCAAAAACGTACAAAATACGACCATGTTCAGGCCAGCATCAATGTCATGGTGAGTTTGCTGGACGACATCCTCACGATTGGGCAAGTCGAATCGGGCAAACTCGTATTCAACCCCGAGCTGCTGGATGTCGTCACCTTCTGCCAAGACATTGTGGCGGAAAGAACCCAGGCCCCTGGCGATGCATCGCACATCGTTTTTTCCAGCCGGGGCGATTGTAGCCATGCGCTTATGGATGCCAAGCTGCTGCGGCATATTCTGGGCAATCTGCTCTCCAATGCAATCAAATATTCGCCAGAGGATCGGCCCGTGACGTTCACGCTGCACTGTGAACCAGACCAGATCACTTTCTGCGTTCAGGATCAGGGAATCGGTATTCCCGAAGACGACCAGAGGCGGCTGTTTGAAACATTCCATCGCGCCAGCAATGCGCGGCAAATATCCGGAACCGGCTTAGGACTGGCGATTGTCAAGCAGTCGGTGGAGCTGCACGGCGGCACGATTACATTTGAAAGCGAGGAAGGACGCGGAACAACGTTCACCGTCACGCTGCCTGTTTTTAGACGAGAGGGAGACGGCTGAGTGGCCTATGGAAAGCCAAAACACTTCCGACATGACTAATGTGAACCCTAAACCGAGCACTGTTAGCCTCGCATTGGTGCTTAACCTGGGTATCAGTTGCTTTTTCCTCTTCACTGCCGTACTGGCGGTGATCTATGTGCGCTCCGTCATGCGGCAGCATGCGCTGGAAGAAGCCGAGTCGCAGACGCGCATCATCCTTGACCACAACCTGGCCACGCATACGTACTTCTCTCATGATCTCAAGCCGGCAGTGTTTGAGCTAACCGATCCATACATATCTCCCGATTACTTCGACCCGACCTGGATGTCCTCGACCTATGCAGTGCGGGAGATTGATCGTTATTACCGGACGTTGAGTGACGAAGATTATTATTATAAAGAAGCCGCCATCAACGCTCGGAATCCGCAGAATGAGGCCGACGCCTTCGAACGCGAATTTATAGAAGCACTTAACGCTGATCCCAGCGTGGTTGACCAATCACTGGTGCGCACGCTCAACGGGAAACCTTATTTTGTAACGATCCGCCGCGGTGAAGTATTAGAGTCATCCTGTCTACGCTGCCATAGCACGCCCGAAAACGCCCCCAGTGAGCTGATCGATCTTTACGGCCCCGAGCGCAGCTTCCAGCGCGACGTCGGCGAGGTCATTTCAGCCATCTCGATACGCATTCCTTTGTCAGAGGCTTATGCCTCCGTTGATCAAGTCACCTGGCAATTATCGGGCATAATGTTGCTCTTTCTGTTCAGCCTGTTCCTCATTCAGGCATTTGTATATGCACGGTTTGTTCTCAGACCGCTTGGACATATGCGCGAAAAAGCGCGACAGATCGCAGCCGGTGACGTGCCCGTCGGTGAACAAATCGCCTTACCCTTTGGCAAAGAACTTGCCGAATTAACCGGCGCCTTTAATTCCATGTCGGCTGCTTTACACCAAGAGAAAGAACTATTGGAGGAGCGCATCCAGGAACGCACCCTCTCGCTTGCACGAACCAACCAGGAGCTCCAGGAGGATATTGCCGCCCGCTTACGGGCGGAGGAAGCGCTGCAGGAAAAAATGGAGGAGCTGGATCGCTTTTTCAGTTCTGCCCTCGACTTGCTCTGCATCGCAAATGTCGACGGTTATTTCTTAAGACTGAATACCGAGTGGGAAACGACACTGGGGTACCGGCTTGAAGACCTGGAAGGAAAAAGATTCCTGGACCTTGTCCATCCAGACGATCTTGAAAGCACGCTGGGTGCAATAGCAGAACTATCAGCGGACCGGCAGATAACTAATTTCGTCAACCGCTACCGCTGCCAAGACGGCTCCTACCGCTGGATCGAATGGCGTTCTGTGCCGTACCAGAGCCGCTTGATCTATGCCGCGGCCCGCGATATCACCCAACGCAGGCAGATGGAGGAAGCACTACGCCAAAGTGAAGAGCAATATCGGACTCTCTTCGATCAATCCATTAATGCCCTGCTGCTTTGTGAAACTGTTGTTGATGAACAGGGCGCGCCCACTGATTTTGTTCTTCTGCAAATCAACAGAGCATTTGAAGACTCCGTCAACTTACGCTCGCAAGATATCGTAGGCCAGCGTTTGATGCACGTGTTACCGGACATTAAGGACACCCCTTTATTCAACGCGATGATCCGCACAGCGGCCACCCGGCAACCCGATCAACTCGAATTCTATTCGGTCTCATTGTCCAGGTACTTTGATGTCGGGGTCTTCTCTCCTCATCAGGGCCAGGTCGCCATCAGCTATACCGATATAACCGCACGAAAACAGGTTGAAGAGCATAAGGCCAGACTGGCTCTGGAACAAGAAAAGGCCCGTATTCTACGAAGTTTTGTCGAGGATGTCTCTCACGAATTTCGTACTCCGCTGACGGTTATTCACACCGGATTAGAACTTCTCGAACGGATGGCTGCACAACAACGGACGCAGTCCCCTGAACGAATCGCGGAATTGCAGGAACAAACGATGTACATCTCCGACCTGGTTGACGCGATGCTCACGATGACGAAATTGGACAGTGTCTCAAGTCTGCCAGCAACTGCAACATCGATTAATTCGGTCGTTGCCACCGTGGCCGAAGCATTCCAATCCTATACCGCCAAGAAAGAAGTGGCACTCAGGTTAGAAACCATGGAAGAATCACCCCTTGTATTGGGCGTTTCCGATGAACTGGAGCGCGCCGTGGGTAATCTCGTCAAGAATGCCATCCAGTTCACCCCACCAAACGGCGTGATAACACTGCGCACCTCTGCGGACAGCCACCACGCAATCATCGAGATCAGTGATACGGGCACCGGTATCAGCGAAGAGGCTTTGCCCTTGATCTTTGAGCGTTTTTATCGTGCCAACACGGCTCGCACAGGCCGCCACGCGGGTTTGGGTCTCGCCATCGCCAAGCGGATTATTGAGCTGCATGGGGGACAGATTGAGGTCACGAGCCAACTGAATGAGGGCAGCACGTTCAGGGTGCTGCTCCCATTGACAAACGAAACCAAAGAGTGAATCCGAAGACCATGGGATTGGCCGTTGATGTGGCAAAGCTGGTCTAGTCTGACCGCAGCCTGTCGCTCCACTCCTCGTACACATCCAACAGCGCCTGGCGCCTGCGCCGCCCGGCCTCGTCATCGGGAAACACCAGCGGGAACGTGCCCAGGATGTGATCGAAGTCGGCACGGCTGAGACCGTACAGGTGCGCGACAATGGCGTCGATCTCGTCGCGGAGGCGCTGGCGCTCGGCGGGATCGGTCGCGCCGGA
>JAFGKO010000196.1 GCA_016928525.1 Anaerolineales bacterium
GATGACCCTGCGTCGCTCCGCAGTACACCTATCGGTCATTGGCTATTTGGAGTAAAATCCCCAGGCACGCACCTGGAGCTACAAGTTATTTGGATAGAGTGGATGGTTGATTACTCGATAGTCATTCCCGTATACTTCAATGAAGGCACTCTGAAAACCACCTTTGAAGCGTTATCGAAAGAAGTTATCGGGCAAAATCCGGAACTGACCTGCAAAATCATCTTCGTGGACGATGGTTCAGAAGATGGGTCTCTGGATGAACTGCTTGAGCTTCGCGCAAGTTTTCCCGATTTGATCACAGTTGTCAAACTCACCCGCAATTTCGGCCAGGTAAGTGCGGTTATGGCCGGGCTGTCTCTGGCCCCAGGCAAGTGTACCATTATCCTGTCGGCGGATAACCAGGACCCTGCTGGTTTGATTAACCAGATGCTCAAAGCGTACTTCGAGGAGACCTACGATATTGTCATTTGTACGCGCAAAGGGCGCGATGAATCATTCTTTAGAATCATTACTTCTCGCATTTTTTACAGTATAATGCGCTGGTTGGGTTTCCCCAGTATGCCATCAGGGGGTTTTGATTACATGTTATTGAGTCATCGGGCAGCAAAAACGATCTGTCGCAATAGCGGAGCAACGGCGTTTTTTCAGGGGCAAGTCTTGTGGACGGGGTACAAAACCAAATTCATTGAATACCAACGGCGTGAGCGCGAGATCGGAAAATCACGCTGGACATTCGGTAAGAAGTTCACCTATTTTCTCGATGGCATTGCGGGTTATTCGTTTCTCCCCATCCGATTTATGTCTGTCCTGGGCATGGCAATGGCCTTTCTCGGATTTCTTTATGCAGCAACGATCTTCTTTGCTAAATTGATTTGGGGATTGCCTGTTGAAGGCTGGGCGCCGCTTATGATTGTGATCCTAATCATTGGCGGGCTGCAAATGCTTATGCTGGGGATTATTGGCGAATATCTGTGGCGGGTGCTGGCCGAAGTACGCAATCGGGAACAGTTTATTATCGACGCAATTTATGACGAATTATCTACCATTCCGCGACAATAATTCGTGTTTGATAGCATCCCAGAGCTATACAAAGCCGGTTCCGTGAATGTACCCACATCTTTCGGAACACCGATTCTGGAGAAGGGGAGGGACGAGTAGTGTCCACGCAACGCGAATTGCGAAAAGTAGTAATTATAGGCGCGGGCGGGTTTGCTCGTGAAACGCTGGATGTCTTTGATGCAGTCAATGCTATTACCCCTACCTACGATGTGATGGGGTATATAGTTGATCCTCAGTACGAAAAGCCAGGTACTATAATCAACGACAAACCGATATTGGGCGATTTCAGTTGGTTACAGGCGCACCCTGATGTTTACGCAATATGTGCTGTTGGTGCGCCCGCATTACGATTCAAGCTGATAAAGCAAGCCAGAGAAATGCAGGCGAGCTTTTGCACTGTTGTTCACCCCACTGCCGTTTTAACCCGGTGGGTCACACTGGGAGAAGGAACGATTATCACAGCAGGTTGCATACTTACGAATCAGATTCGCGTTGGGAATCACGTACACATCAATCTCGATTGCACGATCGGACATGACACGATAATTTCGGATTTTACCACTTTGTCCCCAGGGACTCATGTTTCAGGGAATGTTTCATTTGGCGAGGGTTGTTTCGTTGGCACCGGCGCGAACATCCTGGAAAAAAAGCAAATCGGTGCGTGGTCTGTGATTGGCGCGGGTAGCACTGTAGTAAAGGATGTACCGGCCAATACGACCGTTGTTGGCGTGCCAGCTCAGGTAATCAAAGAACGTCCTGAAGGTTGGCATCTAGTCTAATTACAGAGGTGTATATGCTACCCAATTTCTTGCATCTGGTGAAGTCGTTTGCACTCGCGCGGGTGTTAATGTCGGCTATCGAACTTGACCTTTTCCCCACACTTCAAACCGAACCATTAAGCCGAACTCAATTACTACGTCAGATAGGAATTGCCGACTCCAATATTGCGAACCCGTTTATCGAAATGCTGCTTGCCTTTGAAATCATTCAGGAACGCGACGGCTTGCTGTATCTGACTCCCCTAAGCGAGGCGGTATTGCCAGTCTATGAAAGTATAAGCAGTTGGAACCAGGAAATGTTGATATTCTTCCGGTCTCTGCCGGACTTAACCAATGTTTTGAGAACCGGGCGTTATGAAGAGACTGAAATTGCCCACTTTTGGGCCTATAAACAGACTGCCGACCGCGCTAACCTGGAGCAGGCACAAGTGGATGACTATTCGTCCGCAATGGATGCTTCGCAGGGGCAGTTGAGCCAGATCGTTGCCGACCAATACGATTTCAGTACCTGTGACCATGTCATCGATTTTGGCGGCGGGTATGGACGGTTAGCTTTTACCTTAGCCGAGAAATATCCGAATCTAAAGGTAACTGTTGCTGATCTGCCTGCTGTATGTGAGAAGACCCGTATCCGCATAGACGCTCTCGGCTTGAAGGATCGGGTGGACACGCTGCCGGTAGATTTTTTCGCGGACGAACTGCCCACAGGTGTCGCAGATGCAATTCTGTTTGTACGCGTTTTGCATGATTGGAATGATGAACAAGCCGTCCAGCTTCTCAACCGTTCTCGGCAGTGTCTGCGGCCCTCAGGCAAAGCGATAGTGGTAGAGCCGATCATGTCCGACAAAGCGGCTGTTAATCCTGCTTCAGCACCGGCATCGCTCATGCTGGCGCTGATGGGGGGGAAACGCCGCGATGTAAGCGAATACACCGAATTTTTGACCCAGGCCGGCTACACCTCTTCGTCCTGGCGTGATTGCGGATTGTCAATTTACAAACTTATCGAGGCATATTGAGGGCAGTATGGGGGAGTCCGGTAATCTGGCAAAAACAGATTTTGAAAATCTGGCAATTTTTGGGAAAACACCGACCTTTACTGAGCCACTTCATGTGGGACGTCCCAATATCGGTGATCGTGAGCAACTACTAGACCGCATCAACACACTTCTGGATCGACGCTGGTTAACCAACAATGGGCCGTTCGTAAAGGAATTTGAGGATCGCATCGCCGCTATGGTGGGAATCAAGCATTGTATTGCGATGTGCAATGCGACTATTGCGCTGGAAATTGCCATCCGCGCTCTTGGCCTTTCTGGTGAAGTGATTGTTCCCTCATTCACGTTTGTTGCTACGGCCCATGCCTTACAATGGCAGGAGATCACCCCCGTTTTTTGCGATGTTGCGCCTGGCGAGCATCATATTGATCCCAAGCGTATTGAAGCGATGATTACCCCCCGCACGACGGGCATTATTGGCGTGCATGTGTGGGGAAAGACCTACGCGGTTGATGCTTTAGAAGACATCGCCCGGCGCAATAATCTGCGCCTGTTGTTCGATGCTGCTCATGCTTTCAATTGCACGTACAAAGGCCAGATGATCGGCAACTTTGGCGATGCAGAGGTATTCAGCTTCCATGCGACCAAATTCGTTAATGCTTTTGAGGGGGGATGTGTGGTCACAGCGGATGACCATCTCGCGGAAAAGATGCGCTATATGCGTAACTTCGGTTTTGCCGGGTATGATGATGTCCAATATGTGGGTATCAACGGCAAGATGAGCGAAATATCCGCCGCTATGGGCCTGACATCACTTGAAAGCATTGATGAGGTTGTGGCGATCAACCATCGTAACTACCAACGCTATCAGAGTGAAATGAAGGACATTCCCGGTATTCGCCTGGTTACATACGACATTCATGAGCAATCAAATTATCAATATATCATTCTGGAAGTTGACGAAACTATTACGGGAATTAGTCGTGATCTCCTTGTCAAAATCCTGCACGCTGAAAATGTGCTGGCACGGCGTTACTTCTACCCAGGCTGCCATCAGATGGAACCATACCGCTCCTATTTTCCACATGCCGGGTTGTTATTGCCGCATACCGAGAAACTGGTAGGGCGGGTGATGTCCTTGCCGACCGGCACGTCTGTCGATATTGACGCTATCGATCACATCTGTGGAATCATTCGCCTGGTCGTTCAAAATGGCCCAGAAATCACCCGCCGTCTATCTGTGTAGTGGGATGATAGAGAATCCTCTTCCCCAGGATTTCAGCAGAGAGCTTTTCAAAAAGTAGAGCATTTTTCAATGGTGAAACGAACCGCATCCCCCAAAATATTGTCGCTTGCCAACATAATCGGAGCCGGGTTGGCTGTCCAACTTCTGAGCATCCAGCCTTTATGGGATCACGAAAGTGACGTGATGCAGTTCCTGGGACGGTACAGCAACCGTTACGCCATAGCACTTGTGCTGAATATTGTCCTGATTGGTGGGTGGTTGGCGGCTTTTGTCTGGCGGCGCAAAGTTGAGCAATGGCTTCATCGACTGCCTGCATCGTGGCGCTGCGCCACACTCGTACTCTCCGGGGTGGTGACACTGGGTATATGGTTCATATCATCTCTCGATGGCTCAGCGAAAATATACGTCACTTTAAACTGGCTGCTGCTGGTCATGGTTCTGCTTCAGAGTCTTCGCGATCAGCCGGTACGTTTCCGCGGTTGGTTGTGGCTCTGGTTAGGGTTCGTACTTGTCCTGTTGTTCCCAATGTTTATCGGCGCCCTCTCTGGGCGACGTTTCACCCCGGACGAAGCGGTGTGGGCTGATATGGCCTCTTCGGCTTTTCTGGGCGAAGGAATTTATGCGCGCGTAAACCTGGAAAAACCTTTTCTGATTGAACCAGGACGTGGCTGGAGCGTAGCGGCTTATGGTTGGCTACTCACTCACGTTTCGTTTGATCTACTGGTCGGCAGAATCTGGAACTTTGCCGCCAATCTCGTTGCTTTTGTCGGCATTGGGGCGTTGGCGGCTCGGCTGTACGGTCGCAAAGCGGCTCTCATCAGCGTCATATTTGCCATTTTGGCGCGAGGTTTTATCCAGGTAGTGGATTACCGTCCCGATCACCAGCTATCTGGGGCCAGCGTATTTATAGTACTTGCTGCCGTGCAAGCGCACCATAGTCGGCGACCATTCAGTCGCTATCTTTGGCATTTCACCTGTGGACTGTTGGGGCCGCTCTCTATGGAACTCCATGCCGCCGGGATAGTCTTTGCCTTTGGCTTAAGCCTGTTCTATCTCGGTGAGTATATGTGGCTCTCATACCAACAGCGCCGAATGGCTCCCCTTACACCGGTATTGGCCTTTGGAGCAGGAGCCGCATTGGGCGCTGGCCTGTTTTACCTGTTTAATATTGTGCCGGTCGGTGGGCTGGATGTATTTCTTGGGTTCCTGACTAATGATCGTGGCGAACGCAGGGGGGCACTGCCATTTTTACGTGGTTTTACATTCCTGGAAAAGATGGTGGTTTGGGGTGCGTTGGCCTATATCATCGGGCGACGTAATGCAAATGATCGCTTATTCCTCGGCATACTTGCCAGTATCCTGGTGGGTATCATGGTGCTTGATACACAGGGTTATTACACCACCTTCATCGCCCTCTTTGTCGTACCGGTTGGCACCTTGCTCGTGAATGGTTTTGGGTCAGCAACATTGGCTCCGGGTAATAATCGTCGCGCGGCCTGGGTAACGAGTGCCGTCCTGGCCGCCATGATACTCCAATTGTGGTTTAATTTCCTGTCTTCTCCAGCTATAGGACAATGGTTTAGAACCGGGAAATTTCCCCCTAATATCTACCAGGAACTTGGGCCGATGCTCGAACCCTTTATCACAGATGACGATGTAATCGTCAGTACACCTGAGTTGATTTGGGGACTACCGGAACATCCCCATCTCGTTGCGGCAGCGGCGGAACCCCGCAGAATGCGGGATTGGGAATTGGACGAGCCGATTGAAGTCTGGGAACGTGTTCAACCGACTGTTGTCATCGATACAGGATCAGCGATCCCGCTCACACCTGGATTAATTGAATATCTCGACGTATATCAGTTCGTTGTGTGTGAGGACTTTCAGGCGTTTGGCCGACAGATATTGATCTATCGTGAAGAATGTCCTGCTGACTGATCTGACACCTGAAGGTCGCCGGTCAACTGCCAAAACGCCACAAAACCGTTTTTAGGTGTGTATTTTGGTCCGGAATCCGTTTTTTGGAGTAACAATTCTCAGACGGCACAGCTAACCGGGTTGATCATCTCAGTCGCTATCCTCGCCCGATAAAATTGAGCCAGCAGAAGTGAGGATGTTTGCTAAAGTATAGACAACAAAAAAGCATTCTCATGGGCCAGAAAACAGGCAGGTAGCTATGCATAATAGCGTGGTTACAGATTATTTCATTAACCTCACCCCTGAATCCCTCTCCATCTGATGGGGAGGGGGCCGGGAGGTGAGGTGAAAATGGAGTACGCCTTAACTTGACACCTATGCTGGCGCCTTTTGCTTTTCCCTACCCGCTTCTTCTCCAACGTCTACAGACAACCCAACCAACGCGACGCAAATGGGTTGTGTATCGTGCCGCTGTTGGCTGCGTTTACACCGTCCGCAATCCGGTTGTTCATCACCTCTCAAAGTTGACTCCCGGCTTTGAACAGAGGAGCAACCGCCTATCCGCCCAGCACGAAATTCAGCATTTTAGCAAGCTGAATTGAAAAATCGGGAGGGAACTCGTGCCCCATATCCTTGTAGTCGGCCAGTTCGCAGGGGATTCCCCCAGCGCGCAACATCTCGACCAACGTGCGTGTTTGAGCCGCCATGCGATCTCGTCCGCCAATAATCACGCCGCCGCGCAGCCCGCGCTCCCTGGCCGCTTCAATCATTGGCGCGTATTGCTCTGGCTGAGTGGTGATCGGGCCGCCGGGGACAACAACGATAAATCCGCGCAGCGGAATCACACCGTTCAACGCCGCTATGATGGCCGCTTCACCACCCAGTGAATAGCCACCAATAACCACACGCTGTTCATCCACCGGAGCCTGGCGACACGCGGCGGCGTAGTGTTCACGCAGTTCCTTTTCGCGAATGTCGCGGTTATCCCATTCAAAGGCGTCGGGCAGCGACACCTGCGAAGATTGTACGAGTCCCAGCATCCACCCCTGTTCCAGCGCCGGGAACCAGGGCGGCCCACCGACTTCGTTGTTTTGCTGATTGCCATGCAAGGTCAACAGCAGCGGGTAAGGGGGGGAGCCGACTGCCGGTTGTTTGAGTTCCAGCAGGGGGCGCGCAGC
>JAFGKO010000197.1 GCA_016928525.1 Anaerolineales bacterium
ATCGTTCTCGCTCTACTGCCAGCCGCCTGAGACACAGACATCGTAAAATTGTAAAGGTTCAGACTTAATTTGACATTGTCGAACTAGTTATAGCCCTTGAAAGGTCATTTTGGTTCTCTGTGATGCATTGGTTCCAACTTTGTGCACACAATCTACCAATATACTGGTTGAATTTTTGAAATATTGTACTATAATATTGTTATAATGAATATTTCATAATAAGAGGCCTAAATGAACGATGGTTCAGTCACCAAAAAGCTGCAAGACCAGGAAGGTGGACGCAAACTCAGAAGGCGCCGCATGGAACGAGGCCGCCGGTTTGTTGGCGGAAATGCCTCAGCGCTGGATGTTAATGTAGGACAAAGATTACGTCAGTTGCGTTCAGAGCACGAGTTATCCCTGAGTGCCCTAGCCGATATCAGTGGGTTGAACATCAATACACTTAGCCTGATCGAGAACGACAAGATCTCACCCAGCGTGAGCACCTTGCAGAAACTGGCTTTGGCGCTGGATGTTCCCGTAGGAGCTTTTTTCGAAGTTGGGGTGGAGAGAAGGAACATCATTTTCCAAAAGGCCGGTCAGCGGCCACGAGCGACCTTTGCTCATGGTATGTTGGAGGATTTGGGGACGGAATTGGCCAGTCGTTGGGCTGAACCCTTTGTTGTCACGCTAGAAGCGGGCGCGGATAGTGGTGAGACTCCCATCCTTCACACAGGTCTGGAATTTGTCTATTGCCTGGAAGGCCGTATCGCCTACACAATTGAGTCACAACAATACATGCTTGAACCGGGTGACAGTCTATTGTTTGAAGCCCGCTTGCCTCACCGCTGGCAAAATACAGGAGTTGTGCCAGCGCGTTCCCTGCTGGTTCTCTGCCCCGCCGATGAGCGCGATCGCCCGACCAGCCTGCATTTTGTATCTGACTAGGAAACGAGAGCCAGAGAATATTATGCAACATCTTTTTAAAGAGATGGGCGCATCCGAGAGCATGCAGGCATGCGGCATTCACCCAATTACTACTGGAATCGCATCGATTGAAGAGGCTGCCATGACTTGTCCGGGTAGAAAGAACGTGAATTGTATGGAACGCCTGCACTGAGCCAAAATGTTCAGATCAGGAACAGGCAAGAATGGAGAAGAATTGTGGAAATGAGAGTGAATGCAAAGAAATGTACAGGTTGCGGTGTATGTGTTGATGTATGCCCAACCGGGGCAATTCAATTGATCGATGGACTTGCTGTCCTCGACCCGGTTACTTGCCAGCAGTGCCAGATGTGCGCGGATGCCTGCCCGGCAGGTGCGATTGCTGCTATCAAACTGCCTGTAACAGCAAAAACGATAGCCGTTCAACCCGCGCGCGGAGCGGAAATTGTGATCGCGGAGCCTGTCACGTCTGAGCCAAAACCGTGGCTGAGCACAGTTCTGGCCTTTGCCGGGCAGGAGGTCCTGCCCCGGCTGGCAGATGCGCTGATCGCTGCACTGGATCGACGCCTGACGCGAATGCAACTCGCTCAACCTGAAACGTCCCTGTCAGTTCAAAGTGCTGAAATTTCATCACGCCAAAACAACGGCCGGGGTTATCGCCGGCAAAACCGTTCCGGTCAAGTACGTCGTCGCAGGCGTGGACAAGGGCGTGGCGCGGGCAAGAGGAATTGGCTTTAGGGAAAGTAAGATTTTCAACGAAAGGAGGTGATTGGCATGCCAAGAGGTGATCGAACAGGTCCTATGGGCGCGGGCCCGAGAACCGGGCGCGGTCTTGGATACTGCGGCGGATACGATGCACCGGGATTCGCAGATCCAGCTTTCGGCTTCGGCAGGGGGTGGGGGCACAGGCGAGGCGGTGGATTCGGCTGGCAACATCGGTTCTTTGCGACGGGACAAACTGGCTGGGGCTATCCCCGTTACACACCACCCACGCAGGAAGAGACCCTGCAGGCTCTCAAGGATGAAGCGGAATGGCTAAAAGGACAATTGGAAGCTATCAAGAAGCGTATCGAAGAGCTTGAGAAGTAACGTCTGGGAGGCTGTCACATATAACCATGAATGCAGCCTCCCAAAAAGGAGAAACATGTACAACCAATTTTTCCGGGGAGGGCGCGGCGGCGGTAGTGGTCAGGGACGTGGCCGGGGGACAGGACAGGGCCGTGGAGGAGGAACAGGCCAGGGCGGGGGAAGAGGCGGTGGAAACAAACCCGGCTCTGGCCCGGACGGGAACTGCGTCTGTCCCAAATGCGGACACCGGGAACCACACATCGTCGGTCAGCGTTGCCTCGACCGATCCTGCCCTAAATGCGGAACGAAGATGACACGCGAATGAGGTCATAATCGTAATTGTGTAATCGTAGTTTCCCATAATCTTGACTTTGCTATTGACTTGCGCTTTGAACGCATAGTCTACGTTGTCGTTGCAGGTAGGGAAAGAGTGTCTTATGAGAATCATTCGAGGCCTTGGATCCTTCTGTTTCACTATGATTATTTATGCTGGTCTACCCCTCCTCGGTTGGGGGCTTGATGATCTGGCTGGTTTCTTCGGCGTTCCCCAATTATCCAGCTATTCCATTTCTATTTTCATATTTGGGTTGGCATACGGCTATCAAATGATTAGACACCCGGAGGGCCTGCGTGGGGGAAAGGGTCAGGAAACCAAATTTGTCTTACGGCAGAGAATCGTGCGTTTTTTTTTGACTGGCATGTTGCTGGTCGCGCTGGTTTTTGTGCCCTTTACGGATCGACGTGGCATTGCCGTAATGGAGAGCAGCCATATCATACGCTGGACGGGTCTCGTTCTTGCGACCTTGGGGATGGGGGTAATTTTTTGGTCAGGATTGACGTTAGGAAGATTGTACAGTCCCGAAGTCACGATCCAAAAGAATCACCGCCTAATCATTGACGGGCCATATCGCCTCATTCGCCACCCCCGCTATCTGGGCGGAGTGCTTCAGGGGATCGGCCTATCGCTGCTTTTTCGTTCCTGGATCGGGACCGTGCTGACTTTTCTTTTCATCGTCATTGTATCGTTCCGAATCAAGGATGAGGAGGCTTTGATGGGTAGAGAGTTCGAGGAGGAGTGGGAATCCTATTGCAAAAAGTTATGGCGGTTGATTCCCGGGTTGTTTTGAGCTTAGGTAAGCCATGAAACAATCGAGATTTTTCGGTGGAATCCTTGTCGCCAGCGCCCTGATTGTTGCGCAGTACGTTCTGGCCTTTTTCATCTATAAACTGCCAGGGCTGCCTGCGCTTCAATGGATAGGCTGGGGCATCTGGGCGCTCTCGGTGTTTTTCGGTATTGCACCTATCCTTATCTTTCGACGCAGGGGAGGCGTGGCAAAAGGGAAAAGCTATGTGGAGACAACGCAACTGGTCGATACCAGTCTGTACGCTATCGTCCGCCACCCCCAATACCTCGCCGGCATCCTGTTCAATATGTCGATGATGTTGCTCGCCCAGCATTGGCTGGTCATCCTGTTGGGGCTCATTTCCGCAGTGTTGATCTATATGGATATTCAGGCGGCTGATCGGGAAGGCATCGAAAAATTCGGTGATGAGTACCGCCGGTACATGCAGCGCGTGCCTCAGGTGAACTTTCTGCTAGGAGGCGTGCGTATCTTGCAAAGGAAGAAGAATGGAAACGCACCCCGGGCATAAGGCTCACGACAATCGAGATATGATTCTCATGTCACTCTCGGATGGAGCCAGGACCTTGGATGAGATCAGGGAGAATTTCTTTGCGTTTGCGCGACGTCTGGGCGTTTTCGCACCTCTCTACCAACATGCTCCCGCGGACTACGACATTTTTTTGCAGGAACTATCGCAAGATCTGGATAAGATGGTTAGCCTAGGTTGGGTCGACCGTTCAGGGGAAAGGTATACATTATCTGAGGTCGGCCATCAACGGGCAAGTGAACATCTTGCCGGTGTACGCAAGGCTGCGAGCCTGGCGCGCAATCTGATGCGACCGGAAACAGCCTCGAAAGTTGGCGTGGCCGTTCATTTTACACTGGCAGCATTGAAACTACCGGCCGCAATTCTTTCGGGCAGCATAGGGTTGTTCAACGATACCGCGGATACGCTGCTCGACGGTCTTGCAAGTCTAATGGTTTACTTCGGAATCCGATTCGACAGGGAGTTCGTTGTGAATGTCGTTTTGGTGGTGATGATGCTATCGACCGGGGGCCTGGGATTCTTCGAGGCAGTACGCCGCTTTTTCATCCCTTTCGAACCGTCAATAGATTGGTTCACTTTCCTGGCATCGATTCTCTCGGCTCTGGTGTGCCTGTCATTGGGACTCTACCAACGCTACGTAGGATTAAAAAATGGAAACATGGCGCTCATCACTCAATCGATCGATTCGCGCAACCATGTCATCGTTGCAGCCGGCGTCATTTCCGGACTGATCGCTTCCCTGCTCCGTTTTACCTTGCTGGACACTGTAGTGGGGGTATGCATTGCAGCCTTGATCCTCAAAAGCGGATATGACCTGGCTGTAGAGCTTATCCGTTCGCGTGGTGGAGAAGGATCTGACCTCTCACATTATGAGCTGGGATTGTCAAAACGATATAAAGGATTCAAACAGACTCAATTGCGTGATTGGATGCTCTATCTCGTGCAAACCCATCGGGCTAAGACACGCGCCGATCTCCTGGATGAAGCCTCCCAGGCGCTTGATTTTGACCGGTATCCGGTATTGAAAGCATCTGGTCTGGGGAATTCCGGACATTCCCAGGAACTGATCTCCCAGGCACTGGCCGAGTTGTTCGAGCGAGGCTGGCTGGATGAAGATGAGTCCTTGCAGGTTACACGGGAAGGGATGGTACATATGCAATTTGAGGCGCGCAAGGTGCACCGGATGATGGGACGTTCGTTTATGGAAGAAAAGTTATGAAGAGGAAACAGGAAGGCTGAATATGAAAATCCTTGTGTACGGTGCCGGACCCTTGGGTAGCCTGTTTGCTGCCCGGCTTCAGGAAGGCGGACATGACGTTGCATTGCTGGCGCGCGGGCAGCGCCTGGCTGATTTGAAAGAAAACGGCATTGTCTTGGTTGATACACAAACCGGCAGGAAGACGGTGGTGCATCCGTGCCTAGTCGAGCGGCTTGCGCCAGAAGACGCGTATGATCTGGTGCTGGTGATCATGCGCAAGAACCGCGCCCACGAGATTCTGCCGATTCTGGCAGCCAATCATCACACGCCCAATGTGATCTTCCTGATGAACAACGCCGCCGGGCCGGGGGAACTGGTCGAGGCTCTGGGGCAGGAACGGGTCATGATGGGTTTCCCGATGGCGGCCGGCTACCGGCAAGAGTATGTAGTCCATTTTATGGTGGGCGCCAAGCCCGGTAAAAATGCCATGATCCCTATCGGAGAGGTGGA
>JAFGKO010000198.1 GCA_016928525.1 Anaerolineales bacterium
GGCATTCAATTTCTCCATGCGCCAGGGCTCGTCCAGGATGACTTTGAAGGCTTCGTTGGCCGCCGCTGCCTGCGCAGGTGGGAGCGCACTCTCTCCAAGAACCTGACCCTCCAGTTCCGCAAAACGGTTTACCAGATCCAAACCTCTCGCCCCACTTATGCCCTGCGCCATGCCGCTGTTACTGTCTGCCTGGATGCCCATAACAACATCTCCATTCTCTACAAGGGCAAGGCCCTGGATTACACCATCTTCCACCAGCAGTCTAAACAAGCCGAGATGGTCGATGTCAAGCAAGTCAATCTTGCCATCCAGGCTAAAACACACCAACCCGCCCCCAATCATCCCTGGCGCAAAGGTTTTGCCACCCCGCTCTCGAAAAGTAGAGATGTCCCCCCGCAGGGGGACATCTCTACTTTGGATATCAGGTGACATTTCTACTTTGGCTTGACAGGGCATTATTCGAAGTTCAACAATAGGAGGATGTCCTCCAGCGCAGCATTCAGGACCTCTTGCATGATCCCGTCATCTACACGGTATGCCCCGCCAAAGGAACCATCACCATATACCTCACGTGTTGTCTTGGCATCCATGATCGCACTAGGCACTTTAGGCGGGGTCTTGCCCCCCTCTGGCAATTCTCCCACAATAGTGAACGAGAAGGCCTCCAACCAGTTGGCATGAGAAGGTTTGATATTGTGCTTCTGAGCAACCGCTTCGACCGAATGTGACATCCACCAGTCATACCATCTCATTTTCAGGTCCGGTAGATCGTTGTTGACCGCGTTCAAATGGTGACGTGCAGCCGAGTTCCCACCATGTCCATTTAGCACGAGGATTCGGTGGAATCCCTGCCGGTATGCCGAACAAACCATATCCTCGACGGCTGAGATCATGGTCTTTACGCCGAAACTCAAAGTGCCGGGGTAGTCGAGAAAGTAGGGGGAGATGCCAAAGTTCAAGGGCGGGGCCACCAGCACCCCGGTCCGGTTCGAGGCGGAATCAGCCAAAGCCAGAGGAATCTTGATGTCGGTCAGCAGGCTCAGGTATCCGTGCTGCTCGCATGCGCCCAGGATCAGGATCAGGCGGTCGTCCTGTTCCAGATAGCTTTCCACGTCCATCCAATTCAAGTCTTCCAGGCGCATGTTATTTCATCACTGTGTGGGCGTCGCACTGGGTGTAGGAGTAGGCGTCGCCGTTGCTGTTGCCGTTGGAGTGTCCGTTGCCACAGGAATTGTTGTGGACGTAGAAGTCGGGGTAGGCGTGTCGGTTGGTAAAGGCGGCTGCGTTGCGGTTGGCGTAGGAGTTGAGCTGGGTGTAGGCGTAGGCAGTTGCAGCCCGAGCGTAATTTTACGCTCCGCATACCCTCGATCACCAGTCACGTAGATACGCAAGGTAACTGCATTCCCGCCAATATTTTCTTCCTGCAAATTCCAATTGAGCAGCGTGGTCTGATCTTCGACCGGGTCTCTCCCTTCGGCTATCTGTTTCCATTCATCCGGTTCATTACCCAAACCATATTCGAGCGTCCAGCGATTGATGCCATCAGGGGCACTGATGATAGCTTTGATATCGATAACATAGTCCGTGACGGTATCGCCGTCTTTCCAGCCTCGAAATTCGATGGTAGGCTGCGGATCGTTGTTGCTGCACTCACGCTGTGGCGCAAAGGCGACGTCGCGTGGGATGCCATGCGCTTCCAGCCAATCCCTGCCTGCTCCTGATCTCAACCATTGTTCAGCCCAGGGATCGCTGCCCGTGTTAATTACATCTTGTTCATCCGTGAATTCGTTACAGGCATCGGATGCTTCCAGTCCTGTCCAGGTATCCAACCTGGTTTTGCGATACAAGTCCTTACCGGGCGGAAGTGGCGGCTGATCAGCAACAAAGATTTCGCTGCGCTGTTCCCTGCACCAATTGGAGGGTTCAGTGCCAGAAGTAGCGCAGATGATCTTGTCGACGATCCCGGCCGGGCGTGCAAAGGGCGTCGGGTTGCCGCCGCTGGCGTAGGGAACAGCCAATTCCATAAACTGCGACCAGATCGGTGCCGCGCCGCTCACCCCGCTGGTGTTGACCATGGGGGTGTAATCTGCGTTGCCAACCCACACGCCAGTGGCCAGATCGGGCGTATAACCCAGCGTCCAGTTATCGCGGAAATCGTCGGTCGTGCCGGTCTTGGCTGCCACCGGGAAGGATAGATTCAAGGCTGAGTTGCTGCCAAACATCCAGGAGCGGGCCTGATTGTCTGAAAGGATCGAGGAGATGAGATAAGCGTGCTCGGCGCGGATGACCTGCTCACCGGGCTGCGGTTGGTATTCGTACATCACCTCCCCGGTATGATCCACGATCTTGAGAATGGCAACCGGCGGGACGCGTTGTCCGCCATTGGCAAAGACGGAAAAGGCGCCCGTCATTTCGAGCAGGCTGACCTCGCCGCCGCCCAGCGTCAGGGCTAAACCGTAATCCGAGCGTGTGAAACTGGTGATGCCCAGTCGTTCAGCCATGCCAATCATGCCTTCTTTTTGAGGCGTATCCGGGTTGTCATAGACGCCAACGAACTGCAAGGTTTTTACGGCAGGAACATTGAACGAGTTTGCCAGGGCCGTGCGGACAGTCACCGGTCCGTGGAAGCGGCCATCATAGTTGACCGGTTTATAGGGCTCGCGCGGGTCATTCGGGTCGCCAGAAGGCGGGAATTCGGAGGGCACATCCCAGATGAGCGTTGCCGGAGTCCAGCCCTTTTCGAAGGCCGCGACATAGTTGATGGGCTTGATAGATGAACCGGGCTGGCGCGTGGGACTGGCCGCCATATTGACCTGCCCATCGATCGCCTCGTTATAGAAATCAGCCGAGCCGACCATGGCCAGGATTTCTCCCGTGGATGGTTTGATCGCCACCAACGCGCCGTTATGGGCATTATTGGCGACCAGTGCGGCGACCTGCTCGGTTACGATTTGCTGGGCCCTGTCCTGCAGGTTGGGATCCAGCGTGGTGTAGATCGTAAAACCGGAGCGATAGATGGTCTGGGGATCGTACATCCCTTCCAGTTGTTCGCGCACAAAGTTGACCCAATGTGGGTAGCGAATTTCAATAACTGGTGGGCGGAACGGATAGGCCTTGATTTCATTGGCCGCATTGGTAGCATCCGGCGGCGTGACGCAGACCGGCTCCTCGCTGTTGCTGACGGGAATACAGCCCTTTTCCAGGCTAAGCTGAAACATGAGCACCAGTACCTGCTGGTGGCGTGTCAGCGTCTCTTCCGGATTAGTGTATATATCATAAATGGATGGGGATTGCGGCAAGCCAGCCAGGAAGGCGCCCTCAGCCAGGGTTAACTGGTCGGCAGTCTTTCCAAAATAGGTTTCAGCTGCAGCTTCGATGCCGTAAGCCAGGTTCCCATAGTAGTTTTCATTCAAATAGAGTTCGAGGATTTCGTCTTTGGTGTAGCGGCGGGTGATTTCAGCCGCCAGGATGATCTCACGCGCCTTGCGAGTATACGTGCGTTGGATGCGTTCCTCTGGCGAGAGCAACAGGTTGCGCGCCAGTTGCTGGGTGATGGTCGAAGCGCCGCCGCCCTGTCCCTCGGTGCGATAGTTCTCCCAAAGTGCGCGGGTGATAGCCCAGGGGTCAAAACCCGGATGACTGTAGAAGTCCTTATCTTCGGTAGCTATGGTTGCAGCAACCACATTAGGAGATATTCTTTCCAGTGGAACGTAAGTGCGCCGCCCGGCATTTGGATCAATGATCTCGTAGAGCACATTGCCGTTGCGGTCGAGGATGCGCGTGGTCTCGAATTGTGAGGCGCGTTCGCGCAGGTCACTGACGCTGGGCAGTGTGCGAGCGATGGCATAATACTGGTACAAAGCGATCGAGCCGCCCAACAAAGCCAACCCAACCAGAGCGAACAGGAAGATGACAAATACCCTCAGCAGACATCCGGCCCGGCTTTTCCAAACCGATGCACTCGGACCGGTCGGGGTGCGCTGCATGGCCGGACGAGAACCTGATGGCCCGGAAGGAACATTGCTCGCCGCCAGGCGAGTCCCGACGGGCTGCGAGGGCGGAGTGCTGCTGGCTGGGCGCGCGGAAGTGGCTTTCGGTAAATCGTTATAAGCAGCCGGGGTGACCCTCGTTGCGCCTACATCGATCTCGTCCACGCGGCGGGGCAGAGGCATATTGTCCTTGTCGAGCGCGGGCATAGGGGTGTCAGGGGTA
>JAFGKO010000199.1 GCA_016928525.1 Anaerolineales bacterium
CGACCGCCCGCCATCTTGACATTCCCGATGTGATCTATCGGCGCAGTTCGAAAACCGGAGCAGCTTATGTAAACTCGGATGCGCAATTATTTGGCAATGTTCATCCGGAAGAGGAAGCCTTGATCGATAGGCTTGCGGCCCAATTTGCCGAATTGCTGCCGATAGATGCCCAGGTAGTGTGCCCGGTAACGTTAGGGCATCACGTCGACCACCAGATCGTGCGAGCAGCAGCCGAGCGCTTGAGGCGGCCGCTGTGGTATTACGCCGATTACCCTTATGTGCTGGAAGATGCCGAAAGGATCGCCCGGCTGCTTCCGGAGGAGACGAGAATGGAAGTTTATCCGATCTCCGCGGCTGGATTGCGCGCCTGGCAGGCCTGTGTGGCTGCACATCGTTCACAAAACAGCACCTTTTGGCCCGATTTGGAGACTATGCAGGCTGCAATTCGGGATTATTGTATACAGGTAGGTGGCGTACGCCTGTGGCATGATTAGTAGAATGGTACTAACTTGAAACGAATGTTCTAAAACACCCTTGAAAAATAAGTAAACTTATGCTATATTATGCATCCTGACAGGCACACGCAAATGCAAATTCCTGATTTTTAGGAAAATAATGCATTTGCATTTTTATTCGGTAGTCATTACCGTCCGCATGAGGTGGAGAGGCCTGGGGGATTATATTTGACGGAGAGGAAGTTTATCGTTTGCCAAGATAACCCTACAAATTTTATATTGTAGGGTCGAATAACTTCTGGAAGCTAATTCCAGAAGATTTTATTCAACTATGAAAATAACGATACGTTTTATCAGCTAACAGGACAGGATAGTAGGATAGGAGAAATCCATGCAGCCGCAATATCTAACCAAGGAAGGTTATCAGAAACTACACGATGAGCTTGAGCACCTCGAAAACGTAAGGCGAAGAGAGGTTGCTGACCGACTGCGTGAAGCTGCTGAAAGTGGTTTGGGTGACTTTGTTGAAGATCCCGAATATGAAGCTGCAAAGAATGAACAATCCTTTGTAGAAGGGCGCATTCGCGAACTGCAAATGCTGCTTTCCAATGCAGAACTGATCAGCAAGAAAAAGAACAAGAACGGCGTGATCGAGATCGGTGCGACGGTAACGATCAAAGAAGGCCGCTATAAACCCGAAGAATACATTATTGTCGGTGCGGCGGAAGCCAACCCGCGCGAAGGCAAGATTTCGCACGAATCCCCCTTGGGGCAGGCCATCATGGGTAAAAAAGAGGGTGATAAAGTCGAGGTCGAAGCCCCTTCCGGCTCGTTTTCAGTGCGCATTGTGAAGGTGGAATGAGCGTTTTTAGATAAAATGCCGTCCCGCGCAGCACACCTATGCGCGGGACTTTTTTTATGTTTTAATGTTTGAGATTTTTCCAAAGGATGTGAACATGACAGAAGAACGAGAATATTCTGCGCTCGAACAGAATCGGCTAGAGAAGTTGGCGCAACTGCGAGAAGCAGGGATTGAACCTTACCCGACGCGAGCCCAGCGCACACACACCAGCCAGGAGGCCATTCAGGCTTTTGAGGCGGTAGAAGGGGATGAAAATGCTGACTCGGTGCAGGTTACCCTGGCTGGGCGCTTGCGTTCCATGCGCCCGATGGGCAAAATTACCTTTGCCCATATTGAAGATGGCAGCGGAAGAATCCAGTTGTTCTTTCGGGCCAACGATATTGGTAAAGAAAGACTTGATTTTTTGAAGAATAAATTCGACCTGGGAGATTTCATCCAGGCCGAAGGGCATATGTTCCGTACACGCGCGGGTGAA
This sequence comes from Anaerolineales bacterium, assembly GCA_016928525.1. The sequence continues at coordinate 1,793 of JAFGKO010000199.1, forward strand.
GTATCGCTGTGGATCGAGGATTTCAAGATGCTTGCCAAGGCGATTACGCCGCTTCCGGCTGCCAAGGATGAAGTTGTCGATGGCGAGGTTGTGCGTCACGCTGCGCTCACCGACCCGGAAACGCGCTATCGCCAGCGTTATGCCGATCTGGCTGTTAATGATGAGGTGCGCGAGATTTTTCGCGTGCGTGCCGGTATCACCAAGGCGCTGCGCGATTTCCTGGACAGCCGCGGCTTTTTGGAAGTCGAGACGCCGGTTTTGCAGCCGATCTACGGCGGAGCGGCAGCCAACCCGTTCACCACGTATCATAACCAGCTCAAGCAGGAACTCTTCCTGCGCATCTCGTTCGAGCTTTACTTGAAGCGTTTGCTGGTCGGCGGTTTAGAGCGCGTCTATGAGATCGGGCGCGACTTCCGCAACGAAGGTGTCGACCGGACGCATAACCCCGAATTTACGCAGTTGGAATTCTACATGGCTTACGCCGATTACCAGCAGGTCATGGAGTTGACTGAAGAGATGATTGCCTATGCTGCCGAACAGGTTTTGGGAAAGACGACGGTGACTTATCAGGGGCTTGAGATCAACCTGGGGCAGCCCTGGGCGCGCATGGAATTGAGCGAAGGTATCCATGAACTGGCCGGAATTGACATCGCGGCCTATCCCGATGCCCCCAGCCTGGCGGAGGCGATGCGTGCCCGGGAGATCGAGGTCGACCCCAAGGCAACGCGCGGCAAACTGATCGATGCTTTGATTGGCACATTCCTGGAGCCGACTTTCATTCAGCCAACTTTCCTGTATAATTATCCCAGAGATATTTCGCCGCTGGCGAAGAACCTCCCCGGCGACCCGACAACAGTCGAGCGTTTCGAGGGTTTTATGGGCGGTTTCGAGCTATGTAACGCGTTCACCGAGTTGAACGATCCATTGGAGCAAGAGAAGCGGTTCATGGAAATGGGACGGGCATATGCGGCGGATGATGAGGAACGCCACCCGATGGATGAGGATTACCTGCGCGCTATGCGCTATGGGATGCCTCCCAACGGCGGTTTTGGCATGGGCGTCGACCGGTTGACGATGTTATTCACCGACCGGCCAACCATCCGCGAGGTGATCCTCTTCCCGCACCTGCGCAGCCGCGAGGAGTAATGGGGTATACCTATGAATGACGATGAGGCATCGAAAGCATATCTAGAATCCTGGAATGAGTTGGCCGAAATGATCAATGCGCTTCCGTTGGAAGATCGCCGGAGGTTTCGCAAAACGATTGGCAAGTTCATGCACGATATGCGGCACACGTTGGGACTGATCATCAATTCTCAGGATTTGCTGCGCCGGGATATCAAGGATCGGGCGATGATTACCGATCCGATCAGCCTGCTCAATATTATCAAGATGGCCGGAATGCGCGGCAACGCGCTGCTGGGTGAACTGGTTGAAGAGTTCGCCAACCAGATCGATGTCGAGGGTATGTATCTCGATGAGACCGGCCCGGTGAAGGTTGAAGAGCCGAAAGATCCGTAGCTTGACAACCATTCTAGGGCGGGTATAATCTGACCAAGTTGAATAAGGGATTGTCCGGTTGCAATCCAAAAAGTATTGCACGGAGCTAAGTACCTGGTTGAATTTGCCAAAGGCAAATTCAATAAGACTTTCCAGAGAGCCACCGGTTGGTGTGAGGTGGCAAGTCAGACAGCGAAATCCACTCCGTCGGCTGCTGACAAAACTCTCTTGGTTTTGTCCGTAGACCATTCGCCTCTGGAGGAGCGCAAGCTGTAAGGAGGCCGGGTTCGCCCGTTAGCGCGAGTATGAAGGTTGGTGGATCAAGGAAATTCACTAACGA